>JAGQPF010000764.1 GCA_020426845.1 Planctomycetales bacterium | reverse complement strand
AAAGAAATGAGCTACGGATTGATGAGCATTAAAGACCTGAAAGAAGTCAACCGCCGCCTTCTGGCGGAGGATGCACGTCTTCGCAAGGAAGGCCTTCACTTCGACCATCCCCGCAGGGCGGGTATTCACCGGGAAGTCAAGAAGCTTATGGAGGTCCTCAAGTTCAAGAAGCACCTCGCCTCCCTCTCCTAGAATGGGCCCTGTGGTGGGCGCACAACCAATAACCCCTAGGCCGAAAG
Organism: Planctomycetales bacterium; assembly: GCA_020426845.1. Lineage (GTDB taxonomy): Bacteria > Planctomycetota > Planctomycetia > Pirellulales > Pirellulaceae > JAGQPF01. The sequence continues at coordinate 1,522 of JAGQPF010000764.1, read as the reverse complement.
GCCTTTTTTTATGCCCTAAAACTTGAATTTCCTTCAAGCAAAAGGGCTCCATAAACTAAGTTCGACAGCGCCCTGCAAACCTCCTTCTGAAAAATAAAAAAAGTTTTTTTGAAAATCGAGAGGGAATCTCGAGGGGAAGGCGAAGATACTCATCATTCGGTTAGTTTTTGGAGGCAAGATGAACGGACACGTGGTTTACCCCCAGGAAACGGTAACGCAGGCGCTTGCTCGCCTGAATAGTGCTATTGATTCACTGGCGGCTAGCCGCCGTGAAGTGGCATACCTGCAGGCGGTTCGTCTGGCCGAGAGAAAGGCAGGTGTGCGCTAATGTTTTTAACTTACCGGCAATATAGTTAACGCCGGTAGGTGCTAGACTTGACTTAGGGGTTGACGGATTCACCCCGCTGGCAGGGCCCTATGATGGACTCTAGGGCACCTGCCAAAACCAAAAATTTGGAGGTATTCGAGATGATTCCAATAGTGACTGTAAAGGTCAACTCAATTGGGGGCGGGACGGCTAACGGCGGGGTCAAGACTCTTGCCGTGGATGCCTTTGCTGGCCCCCGGGGAGCATTCCTGTTCAAGCTGCGCCAGCAACACCCATCCTGGAACTGCATTGGATTTGGCGCCAGGAACAACTGGGTGGTCTACCTGGGTGGTCCCTATGACCATTCTGCCCGGCCACCCAGAGACAGCTATGACCCGCGCTTTATGCGGCGCTTGACCAACCCGCAAGCATAACCTGCGCCAACGGCTAGAATCGGGAAAAACCCTTATATAAGGGCTCAAACGCCTGCGTTCGTGGGAACAGGCTAATCAATACTACCCACTTCCAGACCGCTCTTTGACAAGTGAATAAGGCTTCTCTCGGGACCAATAGAGGTTGGCTTTGCCCTGTTTATAAGGTCCCTGCCCTGGTTCTCTCAAAACCCCTTTCGACGTGCTATCGGTGCGAACAGGTAGGTTATAGCCAGGGACAGGACCTAGACCACAGGACAAGCCAATTCTCTACCCGAGAAGGAGCCGTTTTTTCCTCAAAACCTTACTACTTCGAGAAGGTCGGACGAATCTCCTTCTCGCTACTAAAGAAAGGAAAAAATAATGTCAGAAATTCTTTTTTGGAAATTCAACGAATCCGGTTGGATGGTCAATTCAGCCGATAAAGACACCATATTTGCGGAGAACAGCCCGGTAATTCTCCCCGTTTGGATTGAGAGCCGGCGGAGTGAGGAGGCAAGGGGATATAAATTTTCTCTCTCTGCCATAGAGTGGGAAGGTTTGTGGGAGCGGCGCGGAATCGCTGTTACCCGCGAATTGCTCCTTAAGGCGAAAGCTGAGGGGGCAACCCACGTCAAAATCGACGCGAATGGTTGTCCCCGTGACAGGTATAGAGCGGCAAAAGCCGCCATTGAAAAGATGGGTGTCTTACCTCTTTGGCATTACGCCAATGAGGGACAAGTGCGTATCGATTCCTCCGGCTATGCGGAAATTGTGGACAGCAACCGGAGAAGACCTGGAGTTT
>JAGQPF010000576.1 GCA_020426845.1 Planctomycetales bacterium | reverse complement strand
TTATCTTCAGCCCCGATAGCGCCATCGTCGCCTTCGCTGACGGCACAGATCAGACGCTCAGCATCGCAGACCTGGCGAGTGGCACAGCACGCCTGCTACCGGGAAACTTCAGCCAGGCCGACGTGTTTGCCGTCGCCCGTGCAAGATAGGGCAAGCAGCCGAAGGCCACGGAAACAGCACCATCTAACTGGTAGGTGGATCGCTCTCCCAATAATAGTATGCCGCTAACACGGTCGAACCGGCCTGGAAGTCGACGCCGACCAGGGCGATGGCCTGCGACGCTACGTCGTAGCTGTAACGCTTTGCGCCGTGGGCCGGAAGAACGACATTATCGAGCGCCACCTGAAGGCTTGCGACGATCGGTTGCTGGGCCAGTGTCAGAGGCGAAGCGTTGGTCGCCATCAGGTCGACGAGGTTCTGCATGCTCCGGTTGAAATCCGCCTGGCAGATGTCGAAGGCGCTTCCGCCGGTCTGCTGGACCATCTCGAGGTAACCATGGCCGACGTTGGGTTTTTGATCTTGGCAGCGACTGCCGCATAATCCGCCGATAAAGTGCATCGTTGCTCGCTGCCCGCTGGTCGCAAATGCACTCTTGCCGCTGAAGAAATCGATTAGCGGCAAGAGCTCCTTGTCTAGTGCTTGCTGCACGGTCTGGGGCAAGACGCACTTGTCTAAATTGAGCTCACCGATGACCAAAGAGAGGCTCAACGGAACCTCGTCGCCGATCACGATAACCACCACTTCGGCGTCGGGGCGCAGCCGATCCGGGCGCTGAGCCTCCTTAGGTCGGTGGCGCGTTATGGCCTTGACCGCACTCATCAGGCCGTACTCGCCAACGGCCTGCCATCCGGGCGGGTTCTTGATGCACGCCGCGAAGATCGGAGCCTCGTTTGCTGATAGAAAGCGATCCGCGCCGCCGTCGTCGTTGGCATCGCTGCTGATTCGAGAACAGAACCGACCGGCAAAGGCTGCTGAACTTGCGTTGACGTTGGTCACGCCCATCCGAAAGTCGATCCCCGCGGCTACCGCGCGGCCGAACAGCTCGTCAGCGCTCCGGGCAATGCGGTCTCGCCTGTCGCGCATCGATCCAGACTCATCCACAACCCAGATCAGATCGACCTTCGGTTTCGTGCCGGTCCTGAGCGTCTCGCAGCCCAGCTCCAATGAAGCGCCGGCATGTGCGAGACCCGAGGCACCACCGATCTCGTCGAACAGCCTGGCGGTCAACTTGGCGGGGTCGAGATAGTCGCTGCGATCGGCGACGACGCCGAGATAGATCGCACGGCCGTCGGGGCGTAGGATCGTCGACAAGCTGAAAATGAATTCTCCGTTAGCGTTTGGCGACGGCGCCGGTAAGTGTTTAAGCTCACTTTGCCCGCGGCCCAATAGCAGCGCCACCAATTGGTTGCGTATCCGGCTGACGTCGCCCGAGCCGTTGTAGCGGATCTCGGTGCGCCATCTCAACACCGCGTCGTGCCCGTCGTGGGTCTGTGTCTGCCGCCCGCCGTTGTCCTGAACAACGGTGCCTCCAGCGAAATCCGTCACAACAATCTTGCCGGCCAGCTGCAGTTGAGCCAGCGCGGTGCGCTGGGTAGTCGGCACACTGACGATGAAGCCAGCGATCTGTTGGTAGGCAACGGAGTAGTCGAATGCCGCCGCAGCTTCCTTGCGCCGCGCCGCAACGATCGTGATCGGCTGGTAGCCTAGGTCCTTGTGGAGCGCCAACGCCCAGTCACCAACGCTACTTCGCTGAAGGTTGATCGCTGCAGGGCCTAACGAAGGCAGCGCGCCGCTGGCGTTGCAGCGAGCGAGTGCGCTGTCCAGGGCGGCGTCGAGTTGCATCCCACCGTCGGAGTTTCCCCGCTGAGCATCGACGGCAGTGCTGTGGCGGCTACCACAGCCGACCAGCAAGCCAGAAAGGAGCAACAGTGGCACAAAGGTTCTAGGGACTCCAAGCATCGAACGCTCCTTGGCTCGACGACGAGGCACCGTCGAGACATCGATCAGTTGCCTGGAGCACTGGGTTTGGCTCAGCAATTTGGTGGAACCCGCGGGTTCTGTTCGCGCGTTGAGTCAGCTGTTGCGCGGCGAATCTATCGCTGGTCATTTCTTCGGCGCTTGCGTCCGCAGCAACACGCAGAACGTCCTGGACCGCCAGATCAGCGGGCCAAGTTTGGCCGCGCTGGGACCTAGTCCCGCGTGCTACGATCTGAGCATGTGGCTCCCACGGATATTTCTTGCGTTGCTGATGCTGCACAGCGGCTGTGGCGAGCGTTCGAGCGCGACGCCGCTGTTGCGGTTGCAGCTTGAGGCCCCTCAGGCCCCTGACCCCTTCGTCGGCGTGACCCAGATCCGCGCGGCGATCAGCTCCGCGGGCAAAAAGACTGCGGTG
>JAGQPF010000575.1 GCA_020426845.1 Planctomycetales bacterium | reverse complement strand
TGTTGGAGCTCGGCCATCCGCCGCGTCTGCTCGGGACACGTGCCACGGCAGCGAGTGAAGGTGAAGTTGGCGATCCACACCTTGCCACGCAGCTGCTCATCACTAAACGGCTGGCCGTGCTGATCGCGGTATCCGTCGGCCAGCGGCAACGCGGGCGCCTGGCCCAAGTGTGGCGCCAACTCGCCGGAGTTGACGGGCTGTTTGCCATTTCCCTTGTCAGGCGTCTTGTCGCGTTGTCCGCCTGTGCCCTTGCCTGCTTGCGCTCGCTGCTCGGCAGCTGCGCGTTGGTCGTGGGCGCGCTTCCAAACGGCGAGACCGCTGCCCAGCGCCAAGACGGCGATTACCGTCAGCCAAATCGTCGATTCCTTCATCGGGTCTTGTGCCCCGTCGATGCAAAACGTGGGGATGTTGTCGCTCGCCACCGTTCGACCGGTCGGGCCTCCATCGCAGGCGACCCTTGTGAGGCCCAGTGGACCGGTCCAAATTGCTAAACGACGACCATGGGCAGACGGACTCTGACCAGCGGCTACCCCTCATTCTACCAGCGCCGTCATTTCCGTCGCCGAGCGGGCGGGGTGTTTGGCTGGTTTGTCGAGAATTCGGCGGAGATCAAGGCGACAGAGGTGTGGCCGACTCCGCAAAGCGGTAACCAATGCTCCGATAAACCGGATTCTGCGGGTTGCCGTGCTCGTCAAATTGAGGGTCGGGCGCATCAAACCGATTGAGCTTGCCGTCAATCGTGCCTCGCAAGTCATAGGTCTCCGCGCTTCCGAACCAACATCCTTCAACACGTGCCGACTCGGTGACATCCAGCTCGTAAGGGCCCTTCGGACGAGTCCCGTCGGAGCGATCGTTGCCCCAGAAAATGCAATCGAGATAGACGCTGCCCGCTCCCTGGTCATCCGCGCCGTTCCAGTTGTTGCGGAAGGTGCATCGTCGCACCAACGCCCGCGACTCGGGGAAGACCGTGAGCGCGCCGCAACCGTGCTCGGAGTGGTAGCTGAGGTTGAATTTCTCGGCGACTCGATCCATTCCCGTGTTGCCGATGTTGCCCTCGAACAAGCAATTCTCCAGCACGGCCGCGCTGCCTCCGAGCAGGTCGACGGCTGCCCCCGTCGCAGGGCAAGCATTGTTGAGGAACCGGATATCGCGCATCACCACCGGCTGGTCGAGATAGCCTCGTTGTTCGACTGAGACGCCCGCGCCACAGATCATCGTGCGATTGTCCCGAATGACGAGCTGCTCCAACGTCGGGCTCGATCTGCCGAAAACCTTGATTGCGCCGCCGTCGGCGTAGAAGAAGAGCCCCTTTTTCAGCCGCGGATCCAACGAGGTCGGCTCGATTGGCGGCGTGAGCTCGTCCGTCGCCACAAACCCGTTTGCGCCGGTGATCGTGAAGCCGCGCAGCGTCGTGCGGCTTGTCACGCCGTCGCCAAAGTACACGACATGATTGACGACCGCGGGCGCCGCGGGGTCCGGCGTCGCGTTGGACTGTTCGGCCGTGTGGAGTTCCGGATTGGCGGCCGTCAGCTCGACGTTGCCGCTCGCCTCCAGTACCACGCCGTCGTGTTGTCGGTTGAATCGCACCAAGGCCTGAGCGACCTGTTGCGGGCGATAGACTCCCTCGTGCACGACAACGCGTTTCGTCGCCGATGCGGCGGCGGCGTCCACCGCCGCCTGAATGCTCTCCCCGGGGCGGACGTGGAACGCGCCATCCGACTCGGGCTGCAAGGCAGGCGTGGGAGGAGCTTCCCTCTGACCACGGTCCAGCAACGCGCGGGCCGCCGTTGCAGCCCCCAACACCACCAACAAGGTCAGCCACCAACGCGCGTTCATTTGCACCTCATTGGTTCGTGTTCCGGGAGGGCCGAAACACGACTCGTCCCATCAACGCATCATGGTAGAGTCGAAAGCCGCACATCGGGTCGACGAGCAAGTCTCGCTCCAGCGGGTCGTCCACGGTTGTGGTGGCCACGGCCTCCAAATCCGGCACTGCCATGAGATTCAAACTCAGCTCGGGAATCCGCAATGCGTAGATATAGTCGTCGCTCGTGACTTGCCAGTCGATCCGGCTTTTTGTCGGCAGGGTTAACACTCCCGCGTCGGGCTGAGGCACGGGACTTCCGTCACGCTTCACTTGGAAATGCCAGCGAAACTCGCGTCCGACGACCCTCACCACGTAGGGCCCGGGAGTGGCTGTGTCCCATGGGGCCAGCGGCTCCGCCGGAGCAACATCGGTCGCCGGTCGTGATCCCGTCGCCAGCACCACCGCCAGCGGCGCTGCGGCCAGCAGTGCCAGCAGCAGGTACATGGATCGCTTCAGCATGTCGCGGCCTCGATGGAAATGCGACGGAGACTCCCGCGTCCGCCTGCAGAATCATTCCTCCAGCTTAACCGGATTTCAACGGGCTGTTAGAATCGAACGATGATCTCCACAGCCCTCGAGGTGCGGCATGAGCGACCATGACAATTCACTCCGCCCCGAATCCGACGAATCCGACAAGTCCAGGGACGAACTGCGGCGACCGGAAGCAGGGGATTCTAATCCGTCCGAACAGTCCGACCAGTCGACGCGTTCCGCCTCCAGCGATCTTCGCTTGCTGGCGCTGGCCGTGATCTCGATGATCGGCATCGGCGCCGCCTACTGGTTTGTGCAGACCGAACCCAAGCGAGAGGCACGCGAGTCAACACGGACAACCGCAGCCGATCCGCGCCAAACTCGGCGCGACCAGCTTTCGCGGCAGCCACGGTTCCTCGAATACGGCAACGTCGTCTTCTGGTGGGACGCGTTGCCCGAGAAATTGCAGGAAGTCAGTCTCCGAGACGAGTCCATTCCCAGCAACATGCATCGCGACGACTATGTCGGGCCCGAGTCGTGCGCGAAATGTCACAAGGTGCAGCACCAGCATTGGCTGCAGCACTCGCATCGACGCATGAACGCCGAGGCGGACGAGCAGAACGTGATGGGTGACTTCGGCGATGCGACCTTGGAGTATCTCGGCGGCGTCGCCACGTTCCTTCGCGTTCCGGCCACGGAGAGCGACGACGGCTATCGCATGCGTCTGGAACGCGAGGGCGTCACGATCGTCTATGCATGCCGGCAAACCATCGGCTCGCGGTTCTTTCAGTACTATGTCGGGCAAATGATCGAAGGGCCTTTTGCCGAGGACCATCCGTACCGTCAGATCAATCACGTGTTGCCGTTCGGCTATTGGCTCGAACAGAAACAGTGGGTGCCGGTGGTGCACGTTGGACCGGAGAATCCCGACGGCGAGCGTGACGACCCGTTTGCGCCGCCGCAGACCGCGGGCGAGTCGTTCTTGCCGTATGCCTCGACATGCAGCATGTGCCACACGACGTTCGCGCTCGCCGACGATCTGACTCGCAAGCCCAACATTGTCTCCAGGCACGCTCCGATGCGGATGCATTGGCACATGTCGCGATATTTTCGCGAGCAGCGGCCGGAGCTGTGGGGCGACATCGAGCATCCGGCGGATGTCAGCGATGAAGGCATCCACGCAATGCCCGAGGCGGTGATGACCTTCGAGGCGAACGAGCACGCCGTGACGCTCGGGATCAGCTGCGAGGCGTGTCACCTTGGCGCCAAGGCGCATGCGAAGGACCCCAAAATCAAGCCCGACTTCCACCCGCACAGTCCGTACTTGCGGGTACAGACCGCCAACGGCAAGCTCAACACCGGCCGACTGCAGCAGAACGTGAATTGGGCCTGCGGACGCTGCCATGTCGGTGGCCGGCCGATCTATGCGGGCGGCATGTCGACCTGGAACTCCGTGGAGTATTCCGACGCCATGTTGGGCAGCTGTTACTCGCAGCTGCGGTGCGTCGACTGTCACAATCCGCACCAGGGCATCGGCGCCCAGTGGACCGCCACGCCCGCCCACGACGACGCCAGCTGCATTCGCTGCCACTCGAAGTTCGAGACGGAGGCGGCGATTCAGGAGCACACGCACCACGGGCCGGGCGAAGGCTCGCGGTGCATGAACTGCCACATGCCGCGGATCAACGAAGGGCTGCAAGACCTGGTTCGAACACACACCATCTTCTCGCCCACGCACAAGGAGATGATTGAGGAGAACCATCCCAACGCTTGCAACCTCTGCCATGTTGAGCAGTCGATCGACTGGACGCTCCAGCACCTCAAGGAGTGGTATGGCGCCGAGTACGATTCACAACGCATCGCCGCCAACTATGGCAGTCGCCAGCGGCCCGTGGGCCTCGGCTGGCTGCAGGGCGACTACGAGCCCGTTCGCCTTGTCGCCGCGGACGCAATCTTCCGCACGATGAATCGCGAGCTGCTGCCGTACGCGCTCGAGGCGCTGAACGACCCTTACTTGATCAACCGCCAGTTTGCTCAGCGGAGCCTCGAGCGGCTGCTGTCGGTGAAGCTCAGCGACTACGGCTATCGGTTCTTCATGAGCCCCAAGGAGCGCGCCGATGCAATGGAGCGAATTCGCCAGGAATTGCCGGCGACCTTCGCGGGCGCCTTGGGCAGTGGAGGCGCTGGAGGCAGTGGGACATTGCTGCCTCCGCTGGAGACGCCGGCCGGGGGGCGCTGACATCGGCCGGCAGCCACGCCACGGAGCAGCCGTTGACGCTGGGCTCTCGGACGAGATCGCCTCGTCCATGCAGGCTCCATGCAGGCTCCATGCACCTTGCACCGCTCGCCCGTTGTTGCCGAATCCCGGAATCATCACAGGCTGGCAGCCTGTGCCACGACAGATCACAGGCTGGCGGTCCGCGTCACCAACGCGCCTCCATTTGTGACACGATCTCGTCAGCCAATCGCTCGATCGCCTTTTGGTGAGCGGTCTCGAGCGACTGCCCGGGCTCGGGGATGAAATTCTCCGCGTGCGCGATGGAGACGAGCGAGTCGGGGATCACGACACTGTTCAGCTGTGTCAACGGCAAGCCATTGCGGTCCAGCCACTCGATCTGCACGACCAGCTTGGCCTCCAGCGCGCGTGGCGTGTCGAAGCGGTTCTCCGCGATCACCGCCTTGCGGTCATAGAGAATGCGTCCTGACAGCACACTGTCAGCTTCATTGGCCGCTGCCAGCCGATAAGCCGACATCGAGTCAATCTTGCGAGTCACCGCCTCTGTCAATCGCTCGCCCAGATGTCGCCGCAGGGAGTCGGATTGGAAGATCGGCACGTGCACGGTGCGCACGTCCTTGCGAAACAAGGTGTCCGCGCCGACTTGGTAACCGGCGCACCCCGCGCAGGCCACGCTCAGCAGCGCCAGCAAAGCCAACAACGAGGTCGGCGCTGTCAGGGCCGTCAGGGCCGTCAACGCCGACGCTAGCCGCGCCGTTTCAGTGCGTTGCGATTTCCAGCGGCCGGTCATCATCGCGATTGTGATCCGGCGGGCTGTCCCTGTGCAATCGCCTCCGTTCCCATCGATTCGGGCCCGTCGGCCGGCAGCGCCTGCAACCGCGGCTCCTCACGCCCGGGGAACAGATTGACCAGCCACTCGAGCTTCTGATCCGGCGCCTCCGGCAAGCCATGGATCTGCCCGACACGAGTCTGCGCCTGTTGGGCAAAGGGCGTGCCGGGATACTCTTTGATCAGCTTGGCATAGTGAAATTTGGCGGCGCCGAACTCGTTGCGGCGGTCGTAGTACTGTCCGTCTTTCCAGTCGCGTTCGGCCAGCAAGTAGTTCGCCTCGGCCTCCGCCTTCGCCAAGATCTCGGCTTTCTCCTGCGACTCGCGGGGGAATTGAGTCCGCATCGTCTTGATCAGTTCCTTGGCCTGCACGAGCACCGTTCCGGAATAGTCGACGCCCTGGTAGCTGGCCAGCTTGGCGCGGAGCCCCAGGAAGTGGGCCATAAACTGGTGCTCACTGTTGGGGAACGCCTTTCGCAGATCGGAATAGTATTCATCGGCAACGATGTACTTCCCTTGCTTGAAGTGCATGTTGGCGGCCGCCATGGTCGCATCGTCCGCCAGCTCGCCCGTCGGGTCGTCGATGCGAATCTTGTCATAGATCCTCAACGCGTGCCCCTCGACGTCATGGAACGGCCGCGCCTCGTTGGTGAAGTTCATGTAGTAGAACGGCTCCGGCCGCCGCTCATTCTGTTGCTCCCAATAATGGGCAATCGAGAATCGCCGCGCCTCCGCGCGGTCCAGATGCCGCGAGTTGGGGAACTTCTTCAGCAGCTCCTCGAACTTCTCGTTGGCATCGTCATAGTGGTCGGCAAAGAACAAGCTGTCGCCGGCCATGAACAGCGCGTTCTCCTCCATCGAGGAGTTGGGCCAGCGGTCAGCCGCCTCGGCGTACTTTTCGGCTGCCTTGAGAAACAGGCGATTGCGCTCGCCCGGCTTCTCGCGCGTTGCGGCGGCCTCGCGATAAAGCTCGTCGCCCCGGGCAAAGCTGGCCCGCGCAACGTCGCGGTCGGGCCCTTTGCCGACGGCCGTCTTCACTCGCGTGGAGAGCTTGCCCCGGTTGAGCCCGCTAAACAGGCCCTTGTTCTCGTCGCCTTGAGTCTCGCGATACCCCTCGACATCCGCGATGTCGGGAGCCCCCGCGTCCACCGGCTTTTTCCAAGCGGAGGCGCAGCCGGAGGCAATCACGAGCGGCAACAGCATCATTGGCGCCGCGTAAATCGCACGCATGAAGCAGACATCCTTGTCCTGGCGCCCCGCTGTCCGGCCGCCCCGGGCGGTCGTTTGCGAGCGCGTCAATCACGAAAAATCCTAGTTGTCCGTGAACCACACCGCACTGGCCATCGAAACCGCCATCGCAATGCGAAGACGCGGTGTCGATGGCGGGATCAGGTGTTCTTCAACGGCATCCTAACTCGCCAAAACGCCCAGATACTGGTGCATACGCAGTCGGCGACCCAAAAGGTTCGCAAAAAACTGATTCACCAGTCCCCGCAGCTCGCCTCGTCCATCAGCGGGCAGGGTCATGGGCGGTTCAAATTCATTTGTTTCGTCGCGGGAAAATGTCCTCAATAGTTGGAGAATCTCGGGTCTCACCCCGACCACTTGCCGCTGTCCCACTCGGCATTGGGGACACAAAACGCCGCCCGCCAACACGCCGAACGGAATCCGTGGAGCCAGGGTGATGGACTGGCCACATCCCGCGCACACATCCCATAGCGGAAGGTGCCCGAGGTGACGCAGTGCCGTCATCTCGAACCACAACACGTTGGTTCCCACATCGCCTTCACCGTTGAGCGCCGTCCAACAACGCACCGCGGCATCGAACAATTCCGGATGTGGATCGGCCTCATCGGTCAGCTCATTCAATAATTCCGCGAGATAGAATCCGGCGTAAAGCCGAGTCAAATCACGCGAAGCCGCCCGAAAACGCCGCTCCAGCTTCGCCTCCGTCAGTAAGTCCAAGGCATCCGAGGGTTTGTGGATGAACACTACGCGACACAGCGCAAGCAGGTCAATAGCAGACTCAAACGGCCCCTTGGGCCGCCGAGCGCCTTTGGCCAATGCCGAAATCTTGCCGAAGTCCCGAGTCATCATCGTCACCACGCAGCTCGACTCACTAAAGTCGACCACGCGCAGGATCATTGCCAACGACTTCTCTGTCGCCATTTCATTGGTCTTTTAACAGGCTGGTGGGAGGCCGTTTATTCAACAGACTAGTGGGCCGTCAAGTGTGGTTTCGGTTTGGCAGGGCGCTAGCCCACTTGCACAGGACCATCGTAATCTCCCAGATTCACCGGCTGATCGACGTGAATCCGGCGAAGCTTGGGGAACAAGGCAGGCTTGAGCAACCGGAGGATGTCTCGCTTCACAGTGCGCGTGCCTCGCAAATCCAGTCGTCGCAGCTCGGGCAACTCCGCTTGCACCAGCGTATCGAAGTCGCCGGGGCGCAAACCGCACCAAGTCAGCCGCAATTCCTGCAGCGAGGGAAATCGGCAGCAAAGCAATAGCCCGATCAAGTTGCCGCTGAAGGCGTGTTGGGTCAACAGGTCGCCGCCAAGATCGAGTCTCAGCAGACGATCGAAGCTCGGAATGTCGCCCCAGGGCTCCAGGTCCGCGTCTCGGCTCGACCCGTACAGCCCGAGCGCGCGGAGCGTCGTTCGCCACGGTCCGTGCATCAATTCGGCCACGTCCCGCGGACTGAGGCGAGCATTGGAGATTCGCAGCGTCTCTAGATGGGCGAGCTGCTCGTTCCTCGCGATTCCACCCGCCTCGCCCGCGAGCAGTCCGGAGACGGCAAGTTGACGCAACCGCGCGAACGGATAGGTCGCCAATCTCGCCGCCAAGACCTTTCCGCCCGAGTCTTCTCCGATCTGCAGATGCTTGCAGTTGGACAACTGTTCCTCGCCGAAAATGACGTCACATGCCTGCTTGCCAC
>JAGQPF010000061.1 GCA_020426845.1 Planctomycetales bacterium | reverse complement strand
CGATCACGGAAGCGCCGAGCTTCCAGACAAACGAATGCTTCCCATCGTAGAGCGTCGGCGCCCACTGGTCATGTTCCTTTTCGTTCGCCATATCATGCGTCCGCGTTGAGGGCGAGGTGAACCCCGTAAGAGGGCGATGTGTCAGCGCAGAATATCCCTTTCGACCACGGACAACCAGCAGCCAAGCGAGGTTCGGCGTGACCCCGTCGGAATGGGCCGCGAACCGGCAGTGGCTCCAACTGCAATTACAGCCAAGAACACGGCGCGGCGAGCGAATAAGTCCATCATGGTCAAGCGATACCGCAATTCGTCCGTTCGGCTCCGACTCGGCCTTTTGGTTATGGCGGGAGTGGCGCAGTTGTTGATCGGCAGCCTTTGTGGCCCGTTCCTTCTTCAAGTTTTCCGCAAATTTGGCCTACCTGGCGTCATCGACGTTTTGTCGCTGACCCTCGTTGCTGGCACTCCCCTGCTGTTGCTTGCCTATTGTTTTTGGGACATGATTTCTTTCCTGTGGAAACCAAAGCTTGTGCGATTCCCCTCCTTGCCTAGGACGAAGGGCCAGCCCCATGTGGGATGTCGAAGATCCATCGCCGAACGCCCCGCTTGAGGACAGAATGGTCGCCGACGCCGAGAAGGAACTTGGCATCAGATTCCCCGCGTCGTACGTCGAGGCCCTGCGACTCAAAAACGGCGGAGCAATCCTTGGCAATCTCGTCCGCCTACCGAAACAAGACATCCCCCAGCACTTGCGGCCTTACGTTGATCATGGGCACATTAGTGTTCGCGGCATCAACGGAATTGGCGCCAGCCACACAAGTGTGCTGACCACACCGTACCTCATTGAGGAGTGGGGCCTGCCGAAAAACTTGGTGCTACTCGACGGCGACGGACACTGGTGGATCGCCTTCGACTACCGAGAGCCAACCTCCAACCCACCCATCGTCTTCGTGGAATCCGATTCCGGGGACACTCTTCGCATCGCCGACGATTTCGCGACCTTCTTCGACTCATTGGTAGACGAAGAGGAGTTATTTGATGAAGAAGGGAATTACGTCGGCGACCAGTGACCCCGCCGAAGTCAGCATGCCAAACCACCGCAACATACGGCGCCGCCAACAGAGAGCGACATCGAATAGAAAGTAGCGGCGTTACGACGATGACTTTGACCTCGCAAAACCGTGGCAAGCAACAACAACAACAAGGGAGCTCTCATGAAACCGAATTGGCTAGCTGACTTTGCACTCCTGGCGGACGGAGGCGCGTACGGCGCGGGGCAAATTGCGGGCGTGGTATTCATGGTCATCCTTGCTGGCGCCATCCTGTTGAAGTTTGTGAAGAAGTAGCATGAAACCGTTCCTCATCTTGCCCCTGTCTGTCGGACTGCTCGCCAGCGCGGCGCCTGGCGCCGTTCCCGCCTCCAACGAACTGCTCCGTGCCGCGACCTCCCGCCCCTGGCCCGGCGAGGCCTACCCAACTCTGCCAAGCCTTTCCACCGAGATGCGCGGCTTGGTGCGCAACCAGATCGATTCCTCAAAGCACATTCGCGCGGCCTATGAGAAGCTAGACGCAGCGAAACGTCGCAATGTGGAATGGTTCGAGGGCGTTGCGGAACTCGAACAAGAGAAGGCAGTTTGGTGCCTGCTCTCGTGCTTGTGCCACCCCCACGAAGACGTTCAGATTCACGCCCTCCGCGGCCTTGAGCGACTTCGAGACAAGCGGGCCGTGCCTTTTCTGCTTCTCTACGCCGACTACATGGCCGTGTTTGAAGCCGGAAGCGAGAATGCCACCATCCACGGCATCATCCATGAATCCGCCGCCAAAACGCTTTCGGAATTGACCGGGGTCCGCGTATCCGTTCAAGGCCAAGACCCCGATGGCCTCAAGAATGGGATCAAGAAGTGGCGCAAGTGGCTCGTTGACCAGCAGAAGGCAGACTAATGGACAGTCAATCCTTCGTTTTGGCGTTGGCCAACTTGCGAGGTCGTGGCGAGCCACGAGTTTGTCGCGATGTCCAACTCGTCGTTTCAGCATTGACGGGGCGTTAGCGCCATGCAGGACGTCGGCGATCGAGCCATCTTTGGATTCCGCATCGGGCCGGCTGAACCGCAATGTCCAATGCGGGACGTCAACATCTTCATCAACGGCGAAGATGTAACACCCGAAGACCCGTCGGTATACTTGCCCAGTTTTCTTGGACTGATCCAGGACACCGCCAACCGCCTCGAAGCCAAGATCGACTACCTCAAACACGACAGCCTCTTCTCCGGGCTCAACGTGACAGAGGTTCACAACGCATTGCTTCACAACAATCGAGAAGTCTTCGTCAGCGACACCGAATGGTGGAGCGTCCACGAACACCACCGATTCGGGGACTGGGGCGAGACAACAGACGGCTTCACGGCGTTCCTGATTCCATATTGCGGAAAGCTACAATTGACCTGTCAGACGCGAGATCGCCGCGTCGCTCGCTACGATCATCTGCCGTGTGTTCGTGGCGTGCAAGTCACGCCGTACTACCTCATCGTGACGCTCAAGGCAGCACTCGACATCCTCATGAGGGATGCATGAACAAATGCCTCGCCAGAATCCGCATGAACGCAGAAGAACTGCTCGAAGTGTTTGACGCTGCTGAAGCAGCAGGGAAATACGTGTGGCTTAAGCACCGGTTTGATCGCCGACCATTGCACCAGAGCTTTGTAATGGCTGACGACGGCACCGTTCTAGTCGGGCTGTACCTGGCATTTCTCGACGACTGCGAGGGACTCGCAAGAATTGAGACCGAGCATGTCGAATGGGCTCATGTCTCGTCACAAACAACCGAATCGGTCATCTGCGAGCGACTTGACCGTGCTGAACAAAGCGAGACATTGGTGAGGCTGACGTTTGCCGATCGCTTGGCTGCCGTGCTTTTCCAACACTTGCTCCACGCCTCGACACCCAACGGCCGGATAACATCGGGGCACTTTGTGCAACAGGAAACGCTGCGCAAGGCGATGTGCCGATCACGCGTTCCGCTACGAGTTTTGCTGGATGTCGAAAACACGAGCATTCCGGTTTCCGCGGCCAAGGAATGCGACGACTTCTTCACAGCGTGTGACGAGCCGAACCTCGAGCATTTCAGGGAAGCAGCGACATAGCAAACGCGAGTTGCAACGAGGCACTCAGGAGCAAGAACATGGCCAGTGACATCACGGTC
The DNA here is from genome assembly GCA_020426845.1 of Planctomycetales bacterium. Taxonomy (GTDB): domain Bacteria; phylum Planctomycetota; class Planctomycetia; order Pirellulales; family Pirellulaceae; genus JAGQPF01. Next base: position 4,193 of record JAGQPF010000061.1, on the reverse strand, counting down.
GGTGACCAGTATTTCTGGGTGTCAAATCAACGCTTGCGGACCTTGGTGGAATTTGCGATCGCGGTCGCGCAGAGCTTGGAGCGATCGCCCACGGAGGACGAATTCGTCGATCGTCTCAGCAAGTGGATCACTCGCGAATATTGGTTGGTAGGGCGGCCCTTCCGGGCCGCCAGCAGCGGCTAGCCCGTTGGCTGTGGTTGGTGCCATGCGCCTCAGGCGGCCCGGAAGGGCCGCCCTACGGTCTTGACGTGATCGCGCTGCGGCTAGGCAAGCCTCCCAAGGGGTTCGCGAATTGGTCGCTCCGCCTCTCCGGGCCAGACTTTTGATGCCGAAGTATCCCTGCGGACCGAGAACCAGCAACCACAAAGGTCCCAGCTCCCAGGCGTGCCCCAGCCAACGTTGATGAAGGCCTTCAGCCTTCGATGTATTGGGCTGAATAACCCGGGGCGGCGCTGCGCTAGCCCCGGGCTACGATGAAGAAGGCCTTCAGCCTTCAATGTTGGGCTGACCAACCCGGGGCGGCGCTGCGCTAGTGCCGGGCTTTTGAAGAAGGCCTTCAGCCTTCGATGGGGTTCGGCTGTCCAACTACGGGGCGGTGCTGCGCTGTTGGGCTACAGTGCGGAAGGCCTTCAGCCTTGCTCTGACATCTGATGCACCTGCGACTTGCTACCCAAACGCCCGCCGGAACATGCTGCCCAGCCGAGTTTGATCGGGTGCAGCGAGATAGAGCTTGCAGTGGGGGCAGATCCGCGACGAGGACGCGATCAACTCGTGGCATCTTGGACAGGCCGTCTTGAGCTGCGCGATTTCTTGGGCTCGTTGTTGCGATTCGAGATCGCGGCGGCGCAGTACCGAGGAAGATGACTTGCTCTCCTCGAGCAGCCGCACGACTGCGGAGGCGGAGAAGGACTCATCCTTCACGTCCGGCGTCGGGACGGTTGTCTTCCCGCCGCAGGCCGGACAACAAACCGCGCGGCCCGCATGGCGAGGATTCGCCTTCAAACGATGGCCCGACGGACACTCGAATCGCAGCAAACCATCCTGTTTGTCACTCATTGTCAACTCCTGCGACAACTGTTCCGAACTGGGGCGTGAGGCTGCCGATGCAATCATCGGCAAGTGACACCGCTCTACTTGGCAACTTCTCGATCGTCGACAGTGCTTTACATCGACGCCGGGAACACGGCAAGACGAATGAAACCCGCGGTCCGCAAAAATGGCGGAATGGCAATGCGCGATGGAGGGATTCGCGGAGGAAAATTTAGGGAGGGATTCACGGAGGGATTGGGGAGGCTGCGAAGCCCATGGCGTCTCCAACAGCTTCCCACTTTCACTAACGCATCGGTCGTCCCAGCATCCACATGCGGCATCTCGCCACAGGCGGTGCATGGCCAATCCACGAGCAAAACCGCTGTTGCGGCGGGGATCTGGGCAATTCCAGCGGTTCGCGGTGACTCGGTGAATCCCCCCCCGGCGTGGCGCCGCGACTCAAAGAGTTTCGCGGACAAACTTCAGGTTCTGCCGCGCCTCCTCGAAGTCCGGCTGCGCCAACAGCGCCTGTTCGAACAGGCGAATCGCGTCCTCCTGTCGCCCCGCCTCCAAATACTCCCAGCCGAGCTGATTGCAAAGAGCGGCGTCCTTCGGAGCGCGGCGACAAGCTCGCTCGAGATGACGGATTGCCGTCACATGATCATCGACGGCCGCGTGCGCGGCAGCGAGCAGCGACAGGGTCGCCGGGTCATCGGGATAAATCGCGTCGGCCTGCGTGAGCGCCTCGATTGCCATTCGCGGCTCATTCAACTGCAGATGTGTGACGCCCAGCCAGTAGTGTCCATAGGCAACCTCGGGGTTGTAGAGCAGTCCCGTCATCAGCTGCGTCTTGGCGAGTTGCAGGTCGCCGGCCTGCGCCGCCAACGCGCCATAGGAGAGCGAGGCGCGATGATAGTCCGGATGGACGTCGAACAGTCGTCGCAGCAACGCGTAAGCCTCCACGGGATTGTCGCGATGGCGGTGGCATTCCGCCAACACGAACAGGCTCTCGGCGTCGTCGGGCAACAGCTCGAGCGCAGCCTCCGCATTCACGGCGGCCTCGTCGAACTTGCCCGCCCAGTGCAGCACCTTGGCGAGATTCCGATGAGCAACCCCCATCTCGGACGCCGACAGCGATCCGCGAACGCGACGGTCGACGCTGGCGAGCTGGTCGGCGGCAGGGCGTTTCCCCTCACACCATCCTCGCTCCAGCAGGTCATCGACAATCCACAACGCCAACTGCCGATGCACGTCGATATTCGGGTGCACATGGTCCAGAAACAGCTCATTGCCAAATGAAACACTGCCGCTCTGCGCAGTGTCCATCGACCGCAATCGCGCGGGAAAGTCGAGCACGCCAACTCGCGCGCCTTGCTGCTCGAGAGCCAGCATGGCAGCGGGGATATCCGCCACCGCTCGCAGCGGACAGACGTCCTCTTCGATGGCGCGCAGGAACTCGCGATGCGCGCCCTCCTTGTCGCCCGTGCTCGCCAACGCTCGCCCCAGCAGGTAGTGCTGTTTCGCATGTCGGCCGTCGAGCTGCTCGGCCTGCCGCAGCAACGACGCGGCCTGCAATGGCTCTTCGGCGCGCAGAGCCGACTCCGCGCGAGCCAACAATCCCTCGAACTCTTGACGCTGTGGCGCCGCAAGCTCGCTCAAGAACTCACTCTTGAACGGCGAGCAATCTCGTTCGTTGCTCGCCGGCACAACGAACAGAATTGGCGCCCCGCAGCGATGCGCAATCTCGGTCATCCGCGCGAGATTGAGCCGAAAGTGCGACAGCACCTGCTCTCGCCACTGCGGATCGCGGTGATAGTTGACTGGACCTACCGTGTGGTTCAACATCTCATCCACCTCGGCGGGCAGCAGGTCCCTGGCCAGGTCTGTTTCGGTTGCGCCGCCTTTCGTCGTGTCCCCTTGAGTCGCCTGAACGGAAGCATTGGCCTTTCGTTTGACCAGCCGCTCCATCACGTCCCAGGTTCGAGTGCGGGCCAGCCAATGGCTAAGCCGTTGGACGCCGGGGCGGTCGAACATTGCCGCGTAAGTGCGTCGTTCGAGAAACTCGTTCTGTCCCGTGTAGACGATGAACAAGTCCGGCTCGTACTTGGACAACTCCTCCATCAGCGCCGCGATGCGATAGCTGGCGTAGCTCACGCCTCCCGCATTGATCACCTCCCACTGATGCTCGGCGTCAACCAGCGGCAGCACTTCGCGAAGCCAGCCCGTGTAGGAAGTGATGTCGCGATAGGGCCGCCCGTACGTCGTGGATCCGCCCAGCGAGAAGACTCGTTTCGTCCCCGGCGCCTTTCGCAGCGGAAAGGACTGGGCATTGAACCAGACGAGTTTGTTCTCAGCCGTGGCGACGACCGGATCGTGGTCCTCGGGATTCACCACCTCAAACAGCGGCGCGTAGGCGGAGAAGCCTACCCACGGATCCGGCCGAACGGGACTGGGTGGCACCAGCCATCGCAAGACGCCCTCAAGCGTCAACAACAGCAACACCGTCGTCACGCCGCTGAACAGCAGCTTCTTACGCCACGACAGCCGGTGCAAACGGCGAGCAGCCAGCGGCGAGGCGGGATCGGGGGATGGAGTGGAGGGGGCCATTCACCCATTCTAACAGCGAGTAAGCCCAGGCAGAGCGCAGCGCCGCCCTGGGTGTTGCCACCCCAAACATCATGAAGGCTAAAGGCCTTCGTCACCGAACAATCATGAAGGCCAAAGGCCTTCCTCACCGAAGCCCGGGGCTAGCGCAGCGCCGCCCCGGGTATCGCCGCCCGAAACAATCATGAAGGCTGAAAGCCTTCCTCACCGTGGCCTTCCCCGGTGGCTTCCCGCTGCCGGCTCGTCGCCCGCGGAACCTTCCGAAAATCCTTCCCTTCCCTCGCCCTAAGCGACTGTGGCGGGCGTGGAGAGAATGGAGTCGGCGACGAACTCGCCGACGATCTGTCCCGATTGGACGACTTGATCGACGCTCGCCTTTCGCATCCGATTGGCAATCGTGCGATCGTTGGAATGAGCGAGCACATGTATCTTCGGGCTGATGTCCTTGCAGGTGATCGCCACCAACAGGTTGTCCATGTCCGACTCCAGCGCCGCAACGATGTTGGATGCCTCCAGCAAGTTGGCGTTGGCCAGGATCAGCTCATTGGTCGGCTCGCCCT
>JAGQPF010000574.1 GCA_020426845.1 Planctomycetales bacterium | reverse complement strand
TGCCAGCCTGCAAGAGTCGTGGTACAGGCTGCAATCGTCGTAGTGCAGGCTGCCAGCCTGCAAGAGTCGTGGTGCAGGCTGCAATCGTCGTGGTGCAGGCTGCCAGCCTGCAACCTGCGGCAAAACCGCCAGCGCCATCTTGCCCTAGCAGCCGGGCTTGGCAGCAGCCCCGTGTTTTCAACGGCCAACCACCGAATTCGTTGAGCTAGGGCTCCGGACTGATTTCGGCCCGCGGCAGTTGCTGGCGCAGCGCGGCGATGCCGGCTGCGGTGGCCGAGGTTCGCTCGAGGTACAGGCGCCGAAGCCGCTTCAATCCGGCCAGCGGCTGCAAGTCCGCGTCGCCGATCGAGGTGACCATTAAGTCGAGCACCTGCAGTTTCGCAAAATGGCCGAGTGTCTCGGGCACTTCGGGGCCAAGCTCTGCGTTTTGCAGACTGAGCGATCGCAAGTACGGAAGGTCGGCGAGTTGCCGCAACGCGTCGGCGTCGCAAGGAGTGCCTTCCAAGCCGATCTCGCGCAGCGCGCGCATCTGGGCCATGATCGGCGCCACGCGTTGCAGCGCCGCTTTGCTTTCATTGCGCAGCAGCGCGACACGCGCGACGCCGTCGAATGAGTACACGACGTAGCCGCCGGCCTCCTCCAGTTGCTCGCCAAGCTGGGCGTCGCGGCGCGCAAGTCGCATGACCGACGTGGCCCCGGCCAGCAGCAGGCTCAGCGAGACGATCACCAGCACCGCCGTGCGGATGCCGAACGACATCACTCGCGTCTGCCGCGGCGTTCGCCACATGCGGAGTGCTTGAATGCCGCAGGCGATCGGCAACACCGACACCCACCAATACCTCGGCAGCAGCGACCACATGGCGATCAGCAGCGCGAGCCCGGCGCCCAAGGCGGCGCCGCCCACCAACATGGCGCCGGGGCGACCGAGCCACGCGATAAGAATCGCCACCACGGCCGCAATGCAACCCACGGCCCCAAGCAGCGACCAAACGGCGAACAGCACGAACTCCTGGTCAAAGTTGACCACGATGGGGCCTCATCGTTGGAGTAGCACACAAGCCGGCAGCGTGTACGTAGCACAGGCTGCCAGCCTGTGGTGATGTGGTTTGGATCACAGCTTGCAGTTTGGCAGCTTACATCTCGACGCGTGCAGGCTGGCAGCCTGCACCACGACGCTGGCAGCCTGCACCACGAGGGCAGCCTGCACCACGGCGGCAGTCTGCACCACGACGGCAGTCTGCACTACAGCCGGTTTGCAACCGCCGAGGCGTCGTCAGGAGCCGACCATCGGCGCAGGCGCCGTGGTGCCGATCGGCGCCGTTTGCAGCGGCACGCCGTCGTAGTTGGGCGCCGGTGAGACGAATTGATTGTCGTAGATCGGCGCCGAATAAGCCGCCGTCGGCGCCGCGCCGCAAGTTCCACAGGGCGCCACCACCGTCTTCGGCGCACGCCGGCAACCCGCTACCACCGCTCCTGCCAACAGGAACACTCCAAGATATAGCCAGCCATTTTTCATCGTGTCAATCCTCCGAGTACAAAGCACGTCTTCGTCGGTATCGACCTCGCTCGGCCGCCGGCCTTCGCCGAACCGGCCGCCGCCGCCGAAAATTCCGGGGCGAGCGAAGCACTCTCGGCACGATCGTCGCCACCCATGCAGGCGGTGCGAGTTGCCTTCGGAGGGGCAACACTATAATGATCGCTCGGGAGAGGCGAGCGAAACGCGTGCGCAGGTGCGCAGGTGCTTGACGGTTCGAGGTCTCTATCCCTCTCTGACGCTTCGGGGTTCCTGTTTGGTGACGTGGTGATGGTGGTGCATGCACGCTGAGTATGAATACGATGTTTTGGTGGTTGGCGCCGGGCACGCCGGAGTCGAGGCGGCGCTGGCGGCCGCAAGAATCGGTGCGCGGACGGCGCTGCTGACCACCAACGTCGACACCGTGGCGCAGATGAGCTGCAATCCGGCGATCGGCGGCGTGGCCAAGGGGCACATGGTCCGCGAAATCGATGCCCTGGGCGGCGTGATGGGGCTCGCGATCGACGCCACCGGAATTCAGTTCCGCATGCTGAATCGACGCAAAGGGCCCGCCATGCACGGGCCTAGGGCGCAGGCCGACAAACGCGCCTACCAACACTGGGTCAAGTGCTACGTCGAAAACCACGACAACCTGTCGCTGCGACAAGAGACCGTGGAGGGATTGTTGGTCGAACGGCAAGGTGATCGCCAACGCGTCGTCGGCGTCGCCGTGCGCGGCGACGCGTCCTACCGCGCCGCCAGCGTCGTGCTGACGACCGGCACGTTTCTGGCCGCAGTGATGCATACCGGCGAAAGTCAAACCGACGGAGGTCGCGCGGGGGAGGGGACGACGCGCGGCATTAGTGGCTCACTAAACGAATGCGGATTTCGGCTGGATCGCTTTAAAACCGGCACGCCCCCTCGGCTTAACGGCCGCACGATCCGGACCGAGCAACTGGAGGAGCAACCCGGCGACACTCCGCCCCGGCCGTTTTCCTTTTTGACCAAGTCGCTGGAGCAGCCGCAGCTGAGTTGCTGGATCACGTATACCAATACCGCCGTGCACCAACTGATCCGCGACAACCTCCACCGGGCGCCGATGTACACCGGGCAGATCGGCTCCAGTGGCCCGCGCTACTGCCCCTCCATCGAAGACAAGATCGTTCGCTTCGCCGACAAGGAGCAGCATCAGTTGTTCCTCGAGCCCGAGGGGCGAACGACGCGCGAAGTCTACGTCAACGGGATCTCCACCAGCTTGCCCCGCGATGTGCAGGATCGCATGTTCCGCCTGATCCCGGGACTCGAGCAGGCTGAGATCATGCGGTACGGCTACGCGGTCGAGTACGACTACTGCCCGCCCGATCAGCTGCATCCCACGCTCGAGACCAAGCGGGTGGAGGGGCTTTATTTCGCGGGCCAGTTGAATGGGACCACGGGATACGAGGAGGCCGCCGCCCAAGGCCTGATCGCCGGCGCCAACGCCGCGTTGCGACTTCAGCAGCGCGACCCGCTCGTGCTCTCCCGCGACGAAGCCTACATCGGCGTGCTGGTCGACGACCTCGTCACTCGGGGTGTCGACGAGCCCTATCGGATGTTCACCAGCCGTGCCGAGTATCGATTGCGACTGCGGCAGGACAACGCCGATCGGCGGCTGACGCGCCTCGGCGCCGAGCTCGGCCTGATCGACGCGGATCGCCTGCAGCGACTGACAGTGAAGGAGGCAGAGATCGAACGGGTTGGGCTGCTGCTTCGCAGTGTGCAACGCGATCAGGAGACGCTCGCCAAACGGCTGCTTCGCCCGGGCGTGACCTGGGAGCAGCTTTGCGAGGACCACCCCGAGCTGCTTGGGAATGTTGAAGAGGAAGTGGCGGAGCAGGTCACCTGGGACCTGAAGTATGCGGGCTACGTCCACCGGCAGGACGAACAGATCGAACGGCAGCGACGACTGGCCGAGAAACGCATCCCGGTGGATTTCGACTACACGCGGATCACCCATCTTCGCACCGAGGCTCGGGAGAAGCTGGACAAGATCCGCCCGCACAGTTTGGATCAGGCCAGCCGGATTAGTGGGATCACGCCCGCCGATCTGGCGCTGCTTTTGGCTCACCTCCAGCGATGAATTGCGGTTTCACCCGTGGCGAATTTGCCCCGTGCCCGGTCGCTCCAGTTGCCGCAAACTGCCCGTTAGTCCTCGAAAAAGAAATTGGCCATCGAATGCGACCAAACCCTCTTGGTTGGCGTAACTTATTTGTTGGCAATATCTTGCGTCCAATGGATCGATCTTGACTCACCCCTGGACCTCGCTATAATCGGGGCGTTGGCAAGATCGGCAATTCGGACAAAAGCTGGACGAAGCCGCCGAATACACGGATGCCGAAGAGTATGCGGGTTACGTATGCCACGTATGCCACGGAATTAGTTTGATGAGGGAGTGGGACTAGAATCGACGTGGCAAGTCACGGAGGTTTGGGGGTTCGGGCAATATTGGCGTGATGCCGTGGCTCGAACTTCAGCGCTAGTCCAGCCATCAACCAGGAAGGATGGTCCACAGCCATGTCCACAAAGAGTGTGTTTACGACCGGAGAAGCGGCCAAGATCTGCAAGGTGAGCCAGCAGACCATTATCCGCTGCTTCGACAACGGCACCTTGAAAGGGTTTCGGGTGCCCGGGAGCCGGTTCCGGCGAATTCCGTGGGAGCAGTTGTACGCCTTCATGAAGGAGAACAACATCCCCACCGATGCGTTGGAGAGCAGCAAGAAAAAGGTCCTGGTCGTCGATGACGACGAGACGCTGGTGGACCTGATGGTCGAGGCGTTCGAGCGTGACGGGCGATTCGAGATTCGCACCGCGAACAACGGCTTCGACGCCGGCATGTTGGTCAAAGAGATCAAGCCCGACTTGGTCGTGCTGGATGTCATGCTGCCCGACATCAACGGCAAGGAGGTTTGCCAACGGGTCCGCAGCGACAGCACGTTGGAGTCGGTTCGGATCATCTGCATCAGCGGCATGGTCGAGCAGGACAAGATCGCCGACCTCAAGGACGCCGGGGCCAACGACTTCTTGGCCAAGCCGTTCGACGTCGACAAGCTCATGGAGCGATCGTGCGACTTGCTGGAGATGGAGCGAGCCGCCTCGAACGCTTGATGCGGGTCGGCCACGAGCCGCGGAAAACAATGGAGTAGAGACGACGCGTGCTTTCGGGCACGCGTTATTTTTTTGTTTTTTCAACAGGCTGTCAGCCCGCCGAATGTGCCATGTACCGTTTGCCCGACCTTGAGCACTGGTGTCAGGGAGAATGCTGGCTGTCGACGGCGGCTGCCGCCACGCTGTCGCAGTGGCTCGTGGAGCCGCGGGCGAGAGATGCGGAATCTTGGCGAGCGCTATTGTTGTGGGAGCCGGGGTTGGTGTTATGGTCTGCGGCCGGTCTGCGGTGGCGGCTGTCGGAGCCGCCTCGGCTGCTCGAGCTGGCCCAATGGCTGAGTGAGCAGGCTGGCTCGACGTTGCAGGCTGTCCACGATGACCAGGCGCCGATGACGCCTGCCGAGCATGCGCAGTGGTTGCCGCGAATGCTCGAGGCCGTCGCCGTCTCTCAATTAGTCGCTCATCGCGGTGGTGACGAGCAAGCCATGGTGGCGGCGCTGTTCATGCCGTTCGCGACCCCCGACCGGCCCGCCTGGCTGAACAGCGTATGGGGATCGGCTGCGCCAACGGCGGTGACTTCCTCGACGAGCGGCAAGGAACGCCACAAGCCCGCCCTGGCGAGATTGTTCGATGCGGCTGACCGTTTGTCCGAGGGGCGTCCCGATCGGACGCCACTCTCTGGAGATGTGGCTGGTTCCGCAACTCCGCTGCTGCTCGCCGAGGTTTGGCGAAACGTCTCGGAAGGTGGGGCTGCGTGGATGAACATCCAGGCCCTGGGAAGCCAGCGTTGGGCCGTCGCGGATACGGCGCCCTTGGGACGGATCGCCTCCATGCGCGACCGCTTGCAACGCCTCGAAACTCGCTTCGCCGAGCAACTGCGACAGGAGCGTCTGGAGTCACTGCGGGAGCTGGCCTATGGCGCCAGTCACGAACTGAACAATCCACTGGCGAACATCACCACTCGCGCCCAGTCGTTGCTTCGTGATGAGCAGGAGCCGGAACGGCGCGACAAGCTCGAGGCGATCGTGGCACAGGGCTTTCGCGCTCACGAGATGATCTCGGACATGATGTTGTTTGCGAAGCCGCCGAACCTCGAGCTGGAACGCGTCAATCTCACGACGCTTGCCGAGCAAGTCTGCGAGGAGGTGCGTCGCGAGCCCGAGTGGGATGGAGCGACGCTGGAGGTCGTGAGCCCCGACGAGCAACTTCAGATCGACGCGGACCCGCGCCACCTCGCCACGGCGCTGCGCGCGCTGTGCCGCAACTCGCTCGAGGCGACCGCTGGCAAGGGGCGGATTCAAATTCGCATCAACGCGACTGCAAACCGAGTCGAAATCGAAGTGCGGGACGACGGCCCCGGTCTGTCGCCTCGCGAACAGCAACATCTGTTCGATCCCTTCTTTTCGGGGCGCGAGGCCGGACGAGGACTCGGCTTCGGCCTTGCCAAGTCCTGGTCCGTGGTTCGGCAACACGGCGGCTCCATCGAAGTGCTCGACGGTTTGCCGATGCGAGTTCGCATACGCCTGCCCTTGTCGTAGTGCAGGCTGCTAGCCTGCAACCTGCTGCATCCAGCGGCCAACACGGCGATCATTACAGGCTGGCAGCCTGTGCCACATGCTGCACTGCTAGCTGTCGGCGAACATCAGCCGTTGAAATTCGGGCTCAATGGCGCGCAAAGGCGGCGCGCCGGCAAGCTGTTCGACCGTTTCCCCGCCATTGACGTAGATGATGTCGACATCGAATGTGGGACTCGATGGATCGCTCGCTTGCTCCGTGAGCCAACATTTAAGCGCATCGTCATCCATCTCATCGGTGTTGCGCCACAACACCAGCACCCGTCGTCCGTCCCGAGTCTCGCCTTGGATTGCACGGATGCCGCCAACGACTCGCACTTGTGCCACAGTCAGGCCGAGCAGCCAGTTGAATGTTTCGACCAAGTCGACGGCGAGCGGTTGCGAGTCGGCGATGCGCAGCCGCCATCCTTCTGCTTTCCAGAATGGCCCGCCGCCAAGGCGCCAAGCGCGCTCCGGCTCGGCCGACGGGTCAAATCGATAGCACAGCAGCTGTTGGCGATGGTCCTCGTCGGCGCAGTGCTCGATGTCGTTTCGCTCGACAGCGTCCAGGGTGTTTGCGAACGACTCCAGTTGTAGCCAGTGGATGCAGGACGAGACGCCATCACGATCGATCGGCAGGCCAGCCTCCCACTGGCGCGAGTGAATGGCCTTGAGAATCCGCGGCTTGGTGACCGTGTAAAAGTGGTTGCCGGCTTCAATCAGCGTGAATCGGCGACGGCCACCGTCGGTCCGATTGAGCTCGATGACGGCGTGCCCGGTCGTGCCGGAGCCGGCGAAGAAGTCGAGCACGTGTCCGCTGGGCGAGCAGCCGATGGCAATGACTTGTTGCACGAGGCCAAGTGGCTTGGGAAACCCGAACTCGGTGAGCCCCAGTTTGCCGGCCTCCACCGTGCCTCGCTCGCTGATGAACGCGGGGTCGGTCCAAATCGTCTTGGCCTTGGTGCCTTCCTTTCGCGCCTTCTGATAGATGCCCCACTGGCCATTGGATTTCTGTCGTCCGACGAGCACTTCACCGACGGGGCCGGCCAGCGCTGCGGCGACTTTTTCGACGCCCCAGCGCCAGCACGAGTCCTCACCGCGGCTGTTGCGAGGCAGCACCTCCACGGTGAACTCGGCGGACGGCTCCAGGGAGACTTCCGCGAGACCATCTTCGCCGCACCGATCGGGTGCGACATAAATCGGAAAGTACAGGTTCGGGCGATTGAAGCGTCCAAACTTCGGGTTGCGATTCCGCAGCTCCCAGAGTTCATACGGGCCGGCCGCGTCATGGCTGGACTCGTGTGTGTCGCGCGGCAGCTCCCGCAATCTCGCCTCGGGGCCGACGCGGTAGGTGAACAGGTACTCGTGTGTCTTGGCCAGCGGTTTGTAGGTCTGCCCTCGCTTGTTGGATTGCACGACGACTTGTGCTTCGAATGCCGACTCGCCGAACACCTCATCCAACAGCAGCCGCAAGCGGCAGGCTTCGTTGTCGTCGATGCTGCAGAAGAAGTTGGCTTCGGGGCCCATGAGTAGCCGCAAGGCTCGCAGACGTTCCTGCAGCATGCTCAGCCAGCTGGAGCGGCGATAATTGTCGTGGTAGCAGAATCCGTCGCCGCCGGTGTTGTACGGCGGATCGATATAGACGCAATCGAATGACGCCGGTGCTCGGGATGCCAGGTGCTGCAGCGCGTCAAAATTCTCGCCGTGGATCAAACGCCCCGTCACCTGACGGTCAATCGCTTGCTGTTCGGCGAGCCAAGCGTCGACAAATTGCGGAGGGAAGTGGCGTGTGTCGATCACCAACGCTTGCCGCGACTCCAGGAATTCGACTGACAGAGGCACGTCAGCCTCCTGACAGATCGCCGCGTGTCCAGCCTGCTCGACGTCCAGCTGGTGCATCGCAAACAGGCGGTTCCACTCGGCGCGCTGCGGAGCATTGGCGGCAACTTCTTCATAGAGCTCCCGGGGCACGCGATCCAGCGTGACGCAGTACCCCGCAGCGAGCACAAACCGCCGCTTTCGCCACAATGTCCGACGGCAACGTTCGGCGCGCGCCAGCCGTCGAATGAGCTGCTCGCCAACGGCTTGGAGGGCGGAGATGGCGGTCAAAGCCGGGGCGACATTGACCGAGGCGTTCTCGGCATGAGCCAGTGGCAATAGCTCGTGGTGCAGGCATTGGTCGAGCTCGCGCCGCAGTTCCGTTTCCAAGTCGTGGTGGATCAGCTCGCCGCGTTGGTTGCTGCCTCCCGTTTGTTGCCCGCCCGCAAAGTGCTGGTCTCGGCCAGGCCAATGCAGCTCGCCATCCAGCGTTCCGCCAGCCGGCAGGATGGTGTGTTCCGTCCGTTGGTCCAGGCGTTGCAGCAAGGCGTGCAAGCCCTGCCAGACTCGCCGCTCGACACCATCGTCCGCCGTCGCATGCGGCCCCCGGGCGATGAACTCCCGCACCATGGAAACGAGCTGGTGGCTAACGAACGCCTCGGCCTCATCGCGCAGCAGCTCGGCGATCGGGTCGGCGGTCCAGTCGTCCGCCGAGCCGGTTGAGCCCGTTGAGCCCGTTGAGCCCGTTGAGCCGGCCGTGGGCGGACACAAGAGTTGCCGGAGCCGCTGCCGCAGGTTCTCGAGCACGGGGTCGCGCCCTCCCTGTCACTACGACTCGGAGCGGCAGAACGGGCAGGCGGCGGGGTCGGCCTCCGGCGTCAGTTGCAGAAACCCCGCGCCGCGAGCAATGGAAAGGGCGCCAGTCAGCACGACGCACCAGGCGGCGACCGCGAACAGGCGACGCCGAACACCCGCGCTCAGCAGCGACGCGCCGCATCCGGTGGCCATCATCACCGGCGCCGTGCCGAGGCCGAAGCAGGCCATCAGGGCCGCGCCGTATGCCAGATCGCGAGTGCTGGCCGCCAACGCGACGAATCCATAGACCAAGCCGCATGGCAGCATCCCGGTGAGCATGCCGGCGAGAAACAGATGCGTGGCTCGCGGCGAGCGAAACAGACTGGCCAGCTGCGGGCCGAACATCAGGCAGCTGCCTTCGCCGCCCACTCCCCGAGGCCTCAGCACGCGGGCCGCGACGAGCCCTTGGTAGATCAGAAACAGCCCCGCTGCCATGGCGAGCACCGACGCGACATTGACCAGTGTCGGCAGCTGTCGCTCCAGATACAATCCAGCGCTGCCGGCGACCGCGCCGAACACGGCGTAGGTGAAGATGCGTCCCGCCGTAAATGTCGTCTGACGCAGCAAGCTGCGCGTCCACGAAGTGGCGCCGCCGCTGATCATCAGCGCAAACGGGCCGCACATGCCGATGCAGTGCGACGAGCCGAGCAGGCCGCCGAGCAGCACCAAGGGCAGAGTGGTGTTCATGAGGCGGCTCCGGGTGTGGCTGTCGATGACATGGAGTTGTCATAGGGCGTGCGGCTCGACCGGGTATCGACGCCAGGCTCCAGGCCCACCCTTTGGCCGCTGTCGGTTTTCGGAGACGCGGGCGCCTCGTCCAGTTCCAGCGGGGTTGCGCTGAGCCGCAGCGAGTTGCTGACCACCAGCAAGCTGCTGCCGACCATCGCCGTGGCCGCCCAAATGGGATTCAGCCGACCTAGCATCGCCAGTGCGATGCCGATTCCATTGTACGTGAACGACCACCAGAGATTCTGGCGAACCGTGCGCATGGTCCGCCGGGCCAGGCGAATCGACCAGGGCACGCGGCGCAAATGGTTGCCCAGCAGGCAGACGTCGGCAGCCTCCCGCGTGATGTCGGCGCCGCACCCCATGGCGACTCCCACGTCCGCCGCCGCGAGCGCCGGCGCATCGTTGATCCCGTCACCGACCATCACGGTGATGTCCTCCGCCGCTCGCTGTTGAATCTCCCGCAGCTTTTGCTCGGGCAGCAGGCCCGCCAGCATCGGCACCCCCCAGCGCATCAGCGGAGCGGCGGCTGGATCGCGCCGCCCGCTGGGGCCGTTGGGGGAGGGGTCGCCCGTCAGCACGGCAAGGCGGGCGCCCAATTCCTGCAGATCCGTGAATGCCGCGAGGATTTCCGGCCGCTCTTGCTCGCTGAGCACGAACAATCCAACGACGCGGCCGCCCCAGCCCACGGCGACCAGCGGTTGACCAACGGACAACGCCTGTTGTCTCGCTGTCTGCAGTGCGTCGGGCAAGATCCAGTCGTCCTCGGTCAGCCAATCCACTCGACCAAAACGGATGAGGCCATGCGGTTGCCACTCGGCTTCCACACCATGGCCCGGGACATTGCGAGTTTGAGTTGGCACGCCGACCTCTCCGTGCGCGTGCCGCACATCCGTGTGCTCTTGTCGCGACGCGGAGTCGTGGTGTTCGCGAAAGTAGTCCGCGATAGCCTGCGCGAGCAGATGCGAGGATGCAGACGCGATGCCGGCGGCGACAGCGCCGCAAATCTCTCGATCTTCGGAAGCGACGACGAACGCTTCGACGCGCGGGGCGCCGGTCGTCAACGTGCCGGTTTTGTCGAAGCAAATCTGTTTGGCTTTGGCCAACTGCTGCAGGGCATCGCCGTTGCGAAACAGCACGCCCGCCTCGGAGGCCCGTCCCATCGCGGCCCAGGTTGCCAGCGGCGTGGCGATCCCCAGCGCACAGGGACAGGCGATGAGCAGCACGGACAGCGACGCCATCAAGCCGCGGCCGAGATCGTAATAGCCGTGGGTGGCGAAGGTGATCAGCGCGAGAGTAACGACGAGCGGCACCATCCAGGCGGCAACGCGATCGGCTGCCGCCTGAATGCGGGTCTTGGTGACCGCCGCCTCGGCGACCGCGTCGACCATTCTTTGCAAAGCGCCGCCGTGCGGCGGCGCGATGACCTCAATCAACAGGTCGCCATCTTCGTTGCGGGTTCCCGCGAAAACCGAGTCGCCGGGCGACTTGGTCGCGGGACAGCTCTCGCCGGTCATGATCATCTCATCGATCGCCGCCATGCCGCGAACAATCACGCCATCGGCCGGCAGCCGCTCGCCAGCCAGCACGCGGACGGTGTCGCCCACTGCGATATCATCGAGCGGCACGGACTCTTCGCTTAGCATCTCGTCGTGGTCGGCCTGGCGGAGTCGCACGCGCCGCGCGGAATCGGGCAGCAGACGCTCGAGTGTCCGCAGGGCGCTGGTCGTCTTGAGCTTGCCCGCCGCCTCGAGCCAGCGGCCGAGGGTCATGGCGACGAGCACCATGCAGGCGACTTCGAAGTAGGTGTGACGGCCGCCGCTGAAGACCGAGACCGCGGAGTAGGCCAGGGCGCCGACGACGCCGAGCACGACCAGCAGGTCCGTGGTGACTCGCCCGCGGCGCAGGTGCTCCAGGGCATTTTCGAGCATCGAGACGCCGAGCAGCAGCACCACGAAGGTGGAGAGCATCAGCGAGGCGTGCCGCAGCAGGCTGAACAACACCTGCGCTCGATCCGTCGCCAGGGCCTGGTCGTCGTAGATGTCCCACGACCATTGTGCGAGTGACATCACCATGACATTCATGGAGAAGAACAAGGCCAGCCCGAGCCGCGTCAGCTGCCAGCGGGCGCCGGCCTCGTGGAAATCGACCGACTCGCCTTCCCGCCGGGTGATGGAGGCCGCGACGCGGCAGCCGTAACAGCAGTAGCTCGCTCCCGACGGCTGCGGATCGGCCGGCAGCCCGCAGTAGTCGCACTGCGCCTCAATGCGGGTCGCGGATCGTTCGGAGGCGTGGGACATCCTGCCGTGACTGGCGGCGGCTCATTCGAGCCTGCCGTCTTAACGATGACGGGAAGAATGGTTCTGTTTCGGAGCCGTTCCCTAGTTCCCTAGTTATTGCCGGCCGAAGAATTCCGTCTGCAAGGACGGGAACAGGTAAATCACGGTGTAGGCGATGGCGAACACCCAGAAGCCCAGCCACATCAACCGGACAAACCAGGGGATCACATTGCCGCGATAGTGGTGGTACTGATGTTCGACTTCCGCCGACTGCTCTTCTCGGTCCGCCATGGCTGTTCCTTTCGCGAATGATCCGGATGATTTGTGCGATAAAAATGGAGACGCGACGATGAGGCGTGTTGCCGCGCACGTGTTGCCACATCGCAAGATGCTGGCGTTCCTCTTGTCTGTCTTCTCTACAGTCTCTGCTTGCCCTGATGTTGATTCTCGAGCATCTCGTGCAATTCCAGCATGTGGTGCTTCGGCCGTTCGATGTCGTGGAACATGCCGTTGAAAGCGGCCCAGACTAGCAGGCAGAAAAAGCCGAGGCTGGCCAGCAAGTAGTTGAGCATCGGAGTGATGGCGAACTTGCCGTCCGGTGAAGCTCGAAACGTGTGCATGAACTCGAGGAACTTGTTGACAAAGCCGAGCATGCTGGGAACAAGGATCAACACCGACATGGCGATGATCACGCCGTTCTTGAAGCGATTCGGCGCCTCACGACGAGGCGAAGGAGTTTGCTTGGTGGCCATGGTGAATTCCAGTCAGAATTCCAATGAGTTGAGGCGGTTGAGGCGGACGAGGCAGGCGGGGCGAAGCTGCCTGCTGGCTGCGAGCCGTTGCTACTCGTTGAGCTGCATCTCCGTGAGCTCCTCGTAGTAGGGATAGGTGTCGTGCCACGAGCCAAGCCACTGAATGTAAGTGATCAGGGCGATCCCCCGCTTGTTCGGCTTGTCGGGGGCCCCGTCAAAAAGCCAGGGGTACTCGGGCATCGGGGAGTCGGTGGAGACGATCTTCGGGCGGAAGAAGTGCACGGCGTGCCAATCGCTGCCGCGACGGCCGCCTTCGCGAGTCAGGTCGGGTCCGACGCGTCGCGTGCCGAACATCACCGGGCGTTGCAGCTCGTTCTGGTACTCCCATGTCTCCGAGACGGCGCCGAACCGGCGCGAGTCGTTGGAGACGGGCCGCACGAACTGGCTGTGGCAGTGCCAGCAGCCCTCGCCGACATAGACCTGTCGGCCCAATCGCAACGCCTTGACGCAGTTCTCCTCGCTCGCCTCGCCAACATGGTCCTCGAAGGCCTCGGGAAAACGGCGGCTCAGCTCCTTGAACTGATAGAGGATGCGCGGATTCACCAGCTCCTCGACCGTCTTCTCGGGTTGGTCCCGATACATCGCCACCGGCACGGCGGCGTTGGAGAGGAAGGCGAAAGCGAAGAAGCCCACGCCGGCGATGAAAAAGATGCCAGCTTTGCTCTCAAACATTGATCAGCAAGCTCCTGAATGAATGACTGGTTTGGCACGTCGCAGTGGCTGGAAGCGGCCACATCCCTACGCGGGCGACAGCTCCGGATTGGTGGCCGGCGCCGTCTCGGCGACCGGGCTCCTCCAGGTGTAATAAAGGTTGGTGATGAAGCAACAGTAGCCGCTGAAGATCATCAGTCCCGCGAACAAGCGAGTGATCCAGAACGGCTGCGAGCCGTACACCGACGCATCCCAGGGCTGCAGCGAAGACCAGTAATAGCCTTGGAAAACGCCGGCCAGGGTCAGGTCGAGGAACATGATGAAGACGCCGAAGGCCGACAGCCAGTAGTGCCACTCGCACAGCCTGCGGCTCGCCCACTGCCGTCCGAGCAGACGCGGGAACAGGTAGGTCATCATGCCGAAGATCCACATGCTGAAGACGCCGAACATCACCAAGTGAGCGTGTCCGACGACCCAGTCCGTGAAGTGAATCAGCTTCTGGAAGGTGAGCGTCACCTGCAACGCGCATTGGAAGCAGGTGATGAAGTAAAAGATCATTCCGGTGTAGAACCAACGCAGCGGAATGTCTTTGACGATCTTGCGGCCGTCACCCCAGATGGTGCCGACGAAGTTGATCACCACGGTCGCGACCACGAACTCGACCGCGATCGTCGAGATGATGGCGCCGTATTGAAGAAACATCGGGATCGGCGTGTAAAGGAAGTGGTGGATGCCTTGCAGCGGGTAGAAGAAGGCCAGGCCCCAGAAGCCGACCAACGACAGGCCATGGCTCCAGATCGGCTTCTTCAGCAGGATCGGGACGATGTAGTACATCATGCCCCAGCCCAGCGGCGTCACGAACAAACCCACGAGATCGTGGATGAACAGGCCGCTAACCGCGCCGGCGCTGGTGCCTTGCAGCGAGTACTCGGGCAGGAAGTTGCCCATCGCATAGGTCAAGAAAGTCCAGACGAACGCGGCCATGAAATACCACAGAGTGACATACATCGGTCCCTTGGCGCGGGCGATGGGAGTCATGTAGTTGGCGCCGACCAAGGCCAGTCCGGCCAGGGCCAGCGGGTCGATCCAGAACGGCGTCTCGCCCCATTCCAGCCCCTGGGCGCCGAGGTTCATCGGCAAATGCAGGCTGGCCGACAGATTCGCGACCCACTCTTGATCCTGCAGGGACGGGCCGATGATGATCCCCGCCGCGGTGCTGCAGACGACGACCTGCCAGGCGAAGAAGATGAAGTAAGACAGCTTGTCGCTCAGCACTCGCTGCATCGTCAAGCGCGGCACGGTCCATTCGAGCATGCCGAGAAACGCCGAGGCGATAAAGCCGTAGGCGACCGCGTTGGTGTGGATCATGCGCCACCGGCCCGCCGACAGCAGCTCGATCTTCGTGAACGGATTCCAATGGATCAGCTGCAGCGCCATCAAGATGCCGCCCAGCATGGAGATGGCCAAGTACGTCAATGCGGCGAGAAACCACCAACGCACGAGCTTTTCGTTGACTAAGTTCTCGGGCAGCGGCTGGGTGGCCGCCTCGGTTGCCGCGCTCATGCTTGCTCCGTTTGTCGTCGATAGGGAACGTACTGTCCAAAGGGGAACATCACGGCCATCGTCCAGCCGTAGACGAGGTGCGTCAGCATCGCGACCCACCAGGGAATCTGTTTCACAATCCAGTCGCCGCCGAACAACATCGGCTGCAGCCAGTTCAACACGCCGTAGAAGTGGACGATCCACATCCCAAGCGCCATGAAGGTGGCCAACACCATGCGAGTCGACGTCGAGGCTTCACGGGCAAACCACGCCAGCATGGTGTGGAAGATGGCGCCAAACAGCATGCCCGTGGCAATGTAGAGGCAGCAGCCGAAAATCAGCGTCATGCCCCCATCCAGCGTCAGCGCGGTCTCGCCGAGCGGAAAGGTCAGATAAACCTGAATCAGCTTCAATGGGTGCTCACCCATGCCCGCTGCGCCAATGACGTTGAACAGCAGGCTTGTCATCGCCGCGAACATGCCGAGCACGAAGCCCGCCGTCGCGTAGTAGCCGGTATAGAATTCAGTCGCCTCCCAGTGGGGCGGCGAATCCGCCAACTCTTGCTCCAGTTGCGCGACTCGCTGTTTCAGCTCAGCGAGCTCCTGCTGGCGTTTTTCACGTTCCTGTGAATCCATTGGAGAGTTCTCACTTCAAGGCAGGTCGGCCGCTGCGTGCCGCAGTTCGGTGACGTGGTGAATCGAGGATTGCGTCCAGCGCTGGATGGCAGCCCATCCAGCCGCTTCGAAAGCCATCAAGCGTCGTCAGCCTTGGGCTCGGGCTTCTCATCAGCCTTGGGCTCGGGCTTGTCGTCAGCCTTCGGCTCGGGCTTGTCATCAGCCTTCGGCTCGGGCTTGTCGTCGGCCTTCGGCTCAGGCTTGTTGTCAGCCTTGGGCTCGGGCTTG
>JAGQPF010000573.1 GCA_020426845.1 Planctomycetales bacterium | reverse complement strand
TGGGGAACGGCTGCGACCCAGACGCGGTTCGGATCACGGACTTCGAACCTCCCCGAGCGGGCCTGCAAGGAGCGGTGTTCTTGCTGCAGAGCCGCCAATCGTCGAGTGCTCCACGTCGATGCCGCCAAGCCAGCGACAATCAATGTTGCCAAAACCGCTCGCCACCAGGTGAATCGCACGGTACGGATCGGAGTGGCGTTGTGCGGCACGGCTGCTGGGGGAGGACAGGTGGACGGCGGACAGACGGCGAAACGGTGGTCGCCGGCGGGGCGGGGCAAATAGCAACGAGCCGCCGACCGCGACATTCTATCCCGTGACATTCGTCGGTTCGCGAGCAATCTTGGTCCTTGCCGGCGAGAACGCCCCGGCGCGAGGGGCGCCCGGTGCACCTCAGGGCCGTCTGGCGTGGCGACTGGCGAGGCGATTCGGTACACTGTCCGCACGTTGGACGTCCAGCGGGAGCCTGGCAACGATTTCCGACCTTGAACCTGCGACATGCAACAGGGAACGTGGCATGGGCTTCTACTCCTTGATCCTCGCCAATATTTTCGGACGCTTCACCCGGTCCCTGCTGACCATCTCGGGCATGGCCGTCGCCATCTGCGCCGTCGTCGCCCTGGTGGGCATCGCGAGAGGATTCAAGCAATCCTTGAAGGAGCTCTACGACGAGCGCGGCATCGATCTGCTCGTGCTGCAAGCGGGCAAAGTGCAGCAGACGTCGTCCGTTTTGCCGATGACCTTGGCCGACAAGATTGCCGCGTTGCAGGGCGTCGAGCGAGTGGCGCCGGCGCTGTCGGATGTCGTGTCGCTGGACTCGGAGGATTTGGTGGCGGTGCCCGTGCAAGGCTGGCTCATCGACTCCTTTTTAATTGACGAGCTGAAAATCGCGGCGGGTCGCCGGCTGGAAACACGCGACCAGGAGCCAACCGAAGGCCGCTTGGGAGGCATCATGATCGGCGCCTCGCTGTCCCGAGCCACGCACAAATCGATCGGCGACTCCATTGAGGTGCTGGAGGGGTCGCCGTTCGAGGTGGTCGGTGTGTTCGACTCATACAACGTGTTCGAAAATGGCTCAATCATCATGCCGATGGCGGCGTTGCAAAGCCTGATGTTGCGTGAGGAGGAAGTCACCGCCATTGCGGTGGTGACGAAGAAACATGAGACGGCCGACGTCGATCTCGTCAAGCAAGCGATCGAAGGCCTCGGGCCGTCGGTCAACGCCAACGCGACACGCGAATTTGCCGAGAATCTTCCCGAGATGAAGATGACCGAGTCGGTGGCTTGGCTAACGTCTTCCATTGCGTTGATTGTCGGCAGCATCGGCATGCTCAACACGATGCTGATGGCAGTCTTTGAGCGCACGCGCGAGATCGCGATGCTGCGCGCCATCGGCTGGCGCCGCTGGCGAATCGTGCAAATGATCCTCAGCGAGTCCGTTGTGCTGGCAGTTGTCGGGGCGCTGCTGGGATGCCTGGGGGCCGCGGTGTTGACGCGGTCGCTCAGCAGTCTGCCGGCGGCCAACGGGATGGTCTCCGGAGACATTTCGAGCGAGGTTTTCGTGTGGGGCTTTGTGCTGGCCGTAGTGGTTGGACTGCTGGGAGGTGTGTACCCGGCGATTCGCGCAGCGCGGCTGTTGCCCGTGGAGGGCCTGCGACATGACTGACACGCCCTCAAAGGATTCGACTCGCGGCGATTCGCCTAATCACGAGCCACCGCTGCTGCGCTGCGAACATCTTGTCAAAACCTATGACGATGGCGACGTCCAGGCGCTGCGCGACGTGTCGCTGAGCATTCGGCGCGGTGAGTATGTGGCGATCATGGGCCCCAGTGGCAGCGGCAAGTCAACCATGCTGAACATGCTTGGTGCGCTCGACGTGCCAACGTCCGGCGAGGTCTACTTCAACGGCGAGCCGCTCTCGAAGATGGGCAGCCTGGACCGCTTTCGCTCCGAGAAGCTCGGCTTCGTCTTTCAGTCGTTTCACCTGCTCTCGGTGCTCACGGCCGTCGGCAATGTGCAGGTGCCGATGTTCGAGACTCGCCGGCCGCGCGCCGAGCGTGATCGCGTCGCACGCGAGTTGCTGGGGCGCGTGGGAATGTCGCATCGAGCCAACCACCGGCCGTTGCAGCTGTCGGTCGGTGAACGGCAGCGAGTGGCGATCGCGCGCGCGCTGGCCAACGATCCCGAACTGTTGCTTGCCGACGAGCCCACCGGGAATCTTGACTCTCGCACTGCCGCGGAGATCTTCAATTTGCTTGACAAGCTGCACGACGAGGGGATGACGATTGTGCTCATCACGCACGACCCCGAGCTCGGCCATCGCGCGGCGCGGATCGTCCGGATGCGAGATGGTGCGATCGAGGACGACTTGCCGGCGCCGGCGCGTGCGCCGCTCAGCTCATGAGCCCGGAGCATGCTGCCCTCCAGCCTCCCGAGATTCTTTATCGGGAGGGGCCCTGTATCGTCGTCGCCAAGCCCGGCGGCGTGTTGACCCAGGCGCCCCCGCACATTGACAGCATGGAGCGGCGGATCAAGTCATACCTCAAAGACGCGGAAGACAAGACGGGCAATGTCTATCTCGGCATGCCCCACCGGCTCGACCGCCCCGCCTCGGGCGCGCTGGTCGTCGCCCGCCATGTGCGAGCCGCTCGGCGACTTTGCGAGCAGTTCGAGACCCGACAAGTGCTCAAGCTGTACTGGGCGCTGGTGGAAGGAAGCATTCCGGAAACTGAAGGCCAATGGCACGATTGGGTGCGAAAGATCCCCGACGTCGCGCAAGCCCAAGTCGTTGAGGAGAGCCATGCGGAAGCGAAATTCGCATCACTGCGGTTCCGCGTGATTCAGCGGCGGGAGGGACGAACTCTCTTGGAGATCGAACTGGAGACGGGAAGAACCCACCAGATCCGGCTGCAAGCCGCCCACCGGGGCCATCCGATCGTCGGTGACTCGCTATACGGCGCAACGCTGCCGTTTGGCCCTCGGACCGACGAGCCCCGCGATCGCTGGATTGCGTTGCACGCGCGTCGCCTCGCGTTTCGCCATCCGATGACGCGCGAGCCAGTGGATGTGACGGCGCCGATGCCGGCTTGGTGGCGCGCAGAGGATCTTCCGGAAGACGCTGAAGCGTAAAAATCCAGCCTCTACTCCGACGGCAATGGATTGGCATGGCGGCGTTGAGCGAGCAGCTTCTCGCTCAGCTCTCGTTCAATTCGCATCAGCTGCGATTCGGAAATCAGGTCGATGGCGGCCCGAGTGTCGACGGGAGTCAGCTCGGGGAACGATCTCATGCACTTCAGCCGCTGCTTCATCGTCGGCTGGTCGGCCCACCACGCGGAACGCTCGAGGTCCGCCAGTCGCCGTTCCAAATAAGCGTGCGACTCGGGGGTAAAGTCCTGCAGCCGCGACATGAAGAACTCATAGACGCTTTGGTCGCGAATGCCGCGGCGGATGAACTCGTCGAGCGATTCGTCGAACTGGCACTCGATGAACCAGTCCTTCAACAGCGTGTCGGCTGCCAATTCGCCGCCGAACGCCGCTGCGCTGGCCTGGTCCGCAATCAATTCGTGGCTGCGGCGCCACGGAGCCGAGGTCCACTGAAACAGCTGTTGATAGAGGACGAAGTACCAATACACCGGGTCAAGCCACCAGTAGCGAGTCCGACGCAACTCGGCGGCGTTCTGTCGAGCTGTCTCGGCAAGTCGAAACAGAAAGACGGTCAGCGTCGTGTCGCCGCTGCGAAAGTGGGCCAGCTCGTGCGCCAGAATCACCTGCACCTCGGCCACCGACATGGCGAGCATCTGCGGCATTCCCATCACCAACACGACACGGCGTTGAGTGCGAACCGCGAACT
>JAGQPF010000572.1 GCA_020426845.1 Planctomycetales bacterium | reverse complement strand
GCCGGCGTGTTGTCCGCCGGCGTGTTGTCCGCCGGCGTGTTGTCCGCCGGCGTGTTGTCCGCCGGCGGGTTGTCAGCCGGCTTGTTGTCGGCCGGCTTGTTGTCAGCCGGTTTGTTGTCAGCCGGTTTGTTGTCCGCCGGCGTGTTGTCAGCCGGCGGGTTGTCGGATGGCGTGTTGTCGGCGGGCGGGTTGTCGGCCCCAGGCTCCTTGCGGAACTCACGGAGCTTGATCCCCGATTCGTATCGAGCCTTGATCTCTTCCTCGGTGACGGACTCTTTCGCTTCTGCCAAGTACTTGGCGAAGTCGCCCTTGAGATACTGAAACTTGGCTTTCGGGAGGATGTAGAAGCCCGGCTCCGGCGACATTTCCAGGGGTGCCCGCGTCTTGCCTGCCTCAAACAGTTCTTTGAGCTCGGCAGTGGAAGGCTCGTCCTTGACGCTGGATACAAACTCCTCGACGGGGATGGCGAGCACTTCAAGTTCGACATGACGCGCCAATCGATCGTGGGCCTTCCAGACATCGGCGGGCGTCGGTTTCGGCAGCGCCGACATCAAGAGTCGACGCATGTTCTGCGCGAGCAGCTCGGTGCGCAACTGCTTGTAGAGAGCGCCTTGAGAAAGCTGGCTCTTTTCAAACAGCTCGCGGTACTCCGATTTGGTGAGCACGCCATCGGAGAATTCATCGAGATAGTGGGTGATAGCGGCATCATTCACCCGGATGCCCTGCAGCGAGGCCTTCTTCGCCAGCAACAAGTTTGCCAGCACGCGTTGCTCTCCCCCGCGTTCCAACGCCTCAACCTTGGGCCGGGTTGGTGCGCCTTGCTTTTCAACCGTCTTCTGCCGGACAGCATTGAGGAAATTGTGGAGCACATTGTGCTCGTACTGCATCCGCTGAATATCGCTTTGGCGCAGCCGTCCGTAATCCCACTTGACCACCACCGGATCGTGAACGGACTGCTGCATGGACTGCAGCCACTGTTGCAACGGCGGCAAGACGACGAAGGCAAACATCAGCATGACGCCGAAGCCGACCAGCATCAGATATTGGTACTTGCGGAAATACGAAAACGGACTGGCCATCGAAAGTTCCCGTCAAATCTCGACCAGAGGTGGGTCAACGAGTCCACTCAGCGCGCACATCCTGGCGGCATCGCAAGCGGACGACGTTCGAATCATACGGATTCGGGGCCGGGAGTGAAGAGAATTTCCCCCTCTCGGCGGCAAACCCCGAATTGTAGAGCCCGGGGCAGACAGCACAACCCCAGTCAGAGTTCCAAGTTAAGGGGCGAGCCCCGGGGGCGGCGCCGAGACGGCGGAGTGGCCTGCGCCGATCTGTGGCCCGTGGATCGACGTGGCGCAGGCTGCCAGCCTGTGATTGACGCGCCAATGCAGACAGGCTCTACGCGGCATAGGCCGCCTGCTACTTGGCGGACTTCTTTTTCTTGCCGGGTGCTTTATTCGGGACGCTCTTTTTCTTGGCGACGGCCTTTTTCTTGGGAGGCGCGGCGGATTCCGCCTCGCCGCCATTCGCCTCGGCGCCTTCCGCGTCTTTATCTTCCTTGCCCTTGCGCGGGGCAAACTCCCAGCCCAACTTGCCGGTGGTGCGGTCCAGCGTCAGGTGAGCGGCGAATCGCCGGCCGCGTTTGGAAACAAAGCCCGGCATCAGGTCGGTCTTGCCTTCGACAAACAGCTTTTCGGCCTGATCGCGAGGGATCTCGCGTTGCAGGATGGTCTTGCTGATTCGCACTCCCCGGTCATCCGCCGCCTTCGCCATATCGGGCGCCAGGTACGCCTTGTCGGTCTCGTAAACCTTCACTCGCTGATCGGACCCGTCGAGAATCGGCGCCTCGCAAATCACCTGCTCGTCCGAGAGGTTGTCCAATTCCGACTGACGTTCATCGTCTCCCTCAAAGACGAAGTTGACCTTCCACTTCTTCTTTTCCTTGACCAAGGTGAGGTCAGCCGCAAACGGCTGGCCGAAACGGTTTTTGAAGTTGGAAATCGGGCCGATCCGATGATGCGCGAGCAGGTCCTTGGCCTCCTGCCCCGTCAGTTCATGACTGGCGATGTGCTTTTTGACGCGAAAATCGCAATCCGGAGTTTTGCACTCGAATAGACCGTCCGTTTGGCGAAAGCTGGTGTTGCCGCACTCGGGGCAAGTCGCCTCCAGATCTGGGTACGGGCGGTTAATGGCGGCCTCGGTGAACTCCCGCGTCTGATCAACGATCTTTTTCGTCAGGTCGTTGATCTCCCGCATGAACTCGGAGCGCTTCAAGCGGCCGTGCTCCATCTCCTTGAGCTTGTGCTCCCACTCGCCCGTCATTTCGGGAGAGCCCAAGGTGGTGATCCCGATTTCCTCGAGCAGATCGACCAGGGCAATTCCCTTGTTGGAGCAGACAAACTCGCGCGGGTTGTCCTTGTGCCGGAGGACGAACTTTTTCGAAATCAGCGACTCGATGATCGAGGCGCGCGTAGCGGGCGTGCCGAGCCCCCGTTCGCTCATCGCCTCACGCAGCTCCTCGTTGTCAACTCGCTTGCCGGCCGTCTCCATGGCCGACAGCAGCGTGCTGTCGTTGTATCGGGCTGGCGGGCGCGTGGCGTCTTCTTTGAGCTCAATCGAATCAACGGCGGCGGTTTCACCGCTGACCGCGGCCACCAGCTCGCCCTTTTCGCTGGCGACGCCTGCGCGGCGTCCGTAGACCTCAAGGTAACCGGGCTTAACGAGCACACTGCCCTTGGTGAGGAATGCATCGCCGCCCAGTCGCGTGATGCGAGTCGTGTCCTCGTATTCGGCGGGCGGGTAAAACACCGCCAGAAAACGGCGCAGGATCACCTCATACACCTTGCGCACCGCGTCGTCGATGCTTGCCGGAGGTGTCTTGCCCGTGGGAATAATGGCGAAGTGGTCGCTTACTTTCGAGGTGTCGAAGATCCGCTTCGTCGGCGTCACGCGGTTGTTACTCGCAACCCAAGCCGAATAGCGAATGAACTCCTCGCCAAAGGCGGAGTTCGGCTTCGATTTGGCCAGCGCGCCGACGGTGTCCCGCACCGTTTGGACGTAGTCCTCGGGAAGATACCGCGAATCGGTACGTGGATAAGTCGTGAGCTTGTAGCGATCGTAAAGCTGTTGCGCGAATTGCAGGGTGCGGCTCGCGCTGAAGCCGTGTTTGCCGCTGCATTCACGCTGCAAGCTCGTCAAATCGAAAAGTCGCTCGCAGGACTTGGTGCGTGGCTTCTTGGTCTCCTCGACAACGCCGGAGCCGGCCTGCTCGCAACGATGCAGAATGCGTTCGGCCTCGGCCTTGTCCCAAATGCGTTCGGCGCGGCGATGAGGGTCGGCCTCGTCCTTGGCAAACTGCTCGTCAAACCAGCGGCCCTGGTAGGCTCCGGCGGCGACTTGAAACTCGCCATGGACTTCATAATAGGTGCGAGGCCTGAACTCTTTGATTTCGCGCTCTCGCTCGGCAAGGATCACCAGGGTGGGCGTTTGGACCCGGCCGGCGGAGGTCACGTTGAAGCCGCCATTGCGGGAGTTGTAAGCCGTCAACGCGCGCGTCCCGTTCAATCCGATCAGCCAGTCGCCTTCCGAGCGGCACATGGCCGCCGCTGCCAGCGGCTGCATTTCTTCATCGGTGCGCAAGTGCTGCCAGGCGTCGATGATGGAGTTGTCCGTCATCGACTGCATCCACATCCGCTTGATCGTGAGGTCCTTGTTCAGATCCGCCAGTTGCAGCAGATAGCGAAAGATCAGCTCGCCCTCGCGGCCGGCGTCGCAGGCGTTGACAACGACATTGACATCTTTGCGTTTGAGCAGCTTCAGCAGCAATTTGTAGCGGGCTTCGCTCCTCTCGATGGGCTGCAATTCGAAGCGATTCGGGATCACCGGCAGATGCTTCAATCCCCAGGGCAGCTTCTTGCCGTTGGGGCCCTCGGGCATTTTCAGCTCGACCAGGTGGCCGACGGCCGACGAGATGAGCCCCGTGTCCGACTCGAAATAGTCCTTCTTACGTTCGAATTTGCCGAATTCGGGCAGCTTGCCGAGCACGCGCGCTAAGTCCGTCGCCACGCTGGGCTTCTCGGCGATGATCAGTGTCTTGGACATTGGCTCTCGAACGCTGGTGGAATCGGCCGCAACGCGCACCGTGGGAGTTGCAAATGGGAATGTCCCGCCGCCCCTTGGGGGAGGCAGAACGTCGGTTGTCAGTAATATCTGTACGATGACCTCGGTTTCGTCACCCTCTCCACGCCGGGCAGCCTAACGCGCAAACTCGTTCCGACCGGGCCGCGGGAAACGGTGACAGGCCCTAAAATCGGCGCGCCAGCGGTCTCAATCGGCACGACCCTTGCCAACGGATTTGGCGGCGCGACCGGACCATCCTGCCCAAAGGTTCTGTGCAACCGGCGTTTGCGCTGTCAACCCCACTTCGTCGCCCAGGCCGCCTCAAGGCGGTGAAAAGCGAAGTGTTTATTGAGGAAACCCGCCTCAGCGAACGCCAGATACGGGGCTTCTGTCGAATCTTTCCCGATCGTGAGCGTCGGTCAAGCCGCGGAGTAGGAGAGATCAGCCAACAGTCTGTCACTGAGGCGGAAAAAGAAGGGCAGGCGGCAAGAACGGACTCGTCAGTGAGGCCGTGAAGAAGGGACTCGCTGGACTATAAAACTTGTCGTCGTAGTGCAGGCTGCCAGCCTGCAACCCGATCCCTCAAACCAAAACTACTGACAGACGACAGAGGCAATCATGGCGATCTTTTGGATCAGCGCATGTTGCACCGATTTGACGCTGACGATGAGGCCGATCGCCAGCAGTGTGCCCAACAAAAGATACTCGGCGGAGAGCAAGCCGCCGCACTCGTCGTTCCAAAATCGCTTGAGGCGTGTCATGAAGTCGTCTCGTGGTTGACTGCCACTAGAAAGGGCCGTCGTCAAGATTTGAAGTTCGCTACGGGCATTCGGTTTTGGCCACGGCGGTGGCGCTCATGATCTTATCCAACAAATTGGCGCCGCCGAATTTGGCAATGAGCCCGGACACGGGCGATCCGGACGAATTCACGCAAACCGTCATGCGGACATTGCCAAGCGTCAGCGGGGTCGAAGGCTGATCGCAAGTGATGGCGCCGACCTGGGCGAACACCAGATTTGCGGGGTCTTCGAACAAGTATCCGGCGTTGGTCGCCAACGCGACGTCAAATCCCCCCAAAGCTGTCTCCACAATTCCATTGAGATCCGCGGTCGTCACGCCCTTGCTCGCCTCTCGCGCGCCTTCAATGGCGGCGTGGGCCACCGACTGACGCAGAGACAACAGCAAGCCGAACTCCACAATCGCAATCGAGATTAACAGCAGCAGGGGAATGATGATCAGCGCCTCGGCCGTCAAATGCCCACTCTTGCGGCGGCGCGAACCCGACCGACCTGCGACCCTACTCGCAGCTGGTTTGGGTTGTGTGGGTAAAAGGGGAGATCGCATTCCGCCCCTCCAATGGGGCACTCGCCGGAAGATTGACAGGTGTTTTCGGTCGAGTATATTCGCATGAAACAAGGTTGTCTACGAAATATCACCTTGTCAGGAAAGGTTTTCCGCTCACGCGGCTCCGCGATTAAAGTAGAGGTTGGCTGGCACTCCCAGCAGGCCTCAAACGGCGGTCCCGCAGTCTCGGCTTGCCACTCTCACGCCTTTTTCACGTCTTCTCGCTCTCCCTTCACCCGTCGCTTACCCTATGCAGCGCAATCATTCGCCAGCATCCGCCTTCCGGGTGATGCGTCACTGCCGATATCGGGAGCGCCGTGGAGCGATCTATTTCGCCGAGCTGATCTTGGTGATGCCGGTCTTGATGATCCTGTTGCTCGCCGTGGTTCAGTTCGGCATGTTCTTTATGAGCTTGCAGACACTCAACTTCGCTTCGCGTGTTGGCGCGATCGCGGCCTCCGAGGTGGGTCCGCTGAACACCACCGGCCCGGTGCCTGTCGCAGTGAGCAACGTGGTCGAGCAGCACTTGGCGGCCAACGGCATCACACAGTGCCGCATCATCATTGAACATAGCGGCGGGCTCAACGATTCCGGCGCCTGCGATTGCACGCCCTCGAGTTTCACCGCGCCGCTGCCCAGCTATGTGCGAGTGACGGTTTGTGCGCCGCAACTACAGTTGATGCCGAACTTGCTCGTCCCGTTCGGCTATGACATCAGCGACCCTTCCAATGTGGTTGGCTGCTCCACCGTCATGCGCCAGGAGTTTTGAGAATGCCGCACGTGCCGCATGATGATTGGTCCTCGTGCCCCGCATCAGGCAGCGTGGTTGCCGTGCGCCGCGCGCGTCGCGCGCGTCGCGGCTTGGCGACGGGCTGGCTGTTGATTTGGTCGCCGATCTTCCTGGCTTGCATCGTCCTGACCGTCGAGGTCGGAAATGTGTTGCTCGCCAAAGTGCAGCTGGTCAACGCGCTCGAATCCGCGGCCTTGGCAGCGGTTCAGGAGTGGCAGGACACCAACAGCACGGCTGCGGCCCGCGATTATGCGGTCTCCTACGCCCGAGCAAACAAGGTAAGCGGCGAGGAAGTGATTCTGGACCGCAATGATGGCGGCGGTGGCGCCAACGACAACTTGTCCTGCAATGGCGACATCGTGCTCGGGTCGGTCACCGTGCCCGACGGCGTCTCGGGCGACGACTGTACTCAGTTCATATTCGATCCCAACGACCCACCCTCGGGCGGCGGATCGGGCTTGTTCGCGAGTCTATCGATTGTCGTCAATACCATTACCGACACCAAGAACGACATTCAGACCAATAACTCGGACAACGACCCGACCAACGACCACTACGACTTTCAGATTTTCAACTTTACGTCGAACGACGCCAACCTCGAAATTGCCGCGGTGACATTCAATCTCGCGACGGTCCCGGCCGCCGACGACGAGCCAGCTTACTTTGACTTCCGCGACCAGAACGGAAACGGCGTGGGCACCGACAGGCGATCGGGCATCGAGCCGATTTTCTTGCCAACCGGGATCAACAACTTCACCGCTAGCCCCGTCTGGGCGTCCGACCTGCAGTCGCCGACCTATACGCTGACCTTCCCCGACACCGGCGTCGACGGGTTCAACGCCAATGTCGGCGATCGGTTCGACTTCGGCGTGGACACCGACTATTCGGGGCCGGATCCGGGCAACGGTGACAATGTGGCCGCCGACATCGGCTCCGAATTGATCGGAGCGACGGTCACGGTTACGTTTCGCCTCAACAACAACATCATTGGCAGCCTGACGGCCGTGCTCGGGCCGCTGGACCCGTTCGATGAGCATTGGGCCGTCTACAACTTCGTCAATGAGGAGATCTCGACGGGGGATTATGGCGTGCGAACCAGTCGCACCATGACGGTGACTCCGATCTGCGCCGACTTCTTCGGGCTGCCGTTCCGGCCGTTCACGGTTTGCGGACAGGCAGCCGCCATCACTCGAGGTCCTTCAGGGCAGCCCCAACTGATTCGGATCCGGACCTATCAGTGCCCGTGATCCGCGTTACTGCTGCATGCCGCGTTGCTTGCTTTGCCTGCGTCGCCGAGTCCCCTTGACCGCCGCTGTCCGGCTCCCGAGAAAGTCGACTGACTGCTGTCGAGGAATCTGGCGATGACCACCCATTTGCTCTCCGCCTTGCTGTTGGGCCAGCTCGAAATTGCCGTTCGTCGCATGTTGCGTTGGGCCATCGGGTTCGCCGTTGTGTCGACCATCTATCTGATGATCGGCTTTCATCTGATTCGCCGGAGGCGGGAGGCGGCCAAAGCTCGCGTCCAAGCAGCCAACAGCGCCACACGGACGTCAAGCGAGGGGGAAGAACGGGAGCCAGCCACCGATTCGCCCCTTCCCTGATCGCCAAGCCAACGGCGAGGGGCAGGTTGTCCACTCTGCCCCGCAACACGGCTCAATTGCCAGAAGAGTGTTTTTCGACTTAGAATTGACGCTCGCCGGCCGCCTTCTTCTCTACTCCTTCACGCTTCCAACACCATGAGCAACAAGCCATTCACGGACGCCGAACTCGAGGCGTACATCGATGAGGAGTTGGACAGCGAGCGGGCTTCCGAGCTGGAAGAGGCAGTGCGATGTGAGCCGGAGCTGCAGGACCGCTTGGCGCGCATCAATGGGCGTCGGAACTCCGGCGTGCACACGATGGGCGAAATCTGGCGCCGGCACCGCATCGGCGTGCCAACCCGCGAGGAGCTTGGCAGTTTTTTGCTCGGCGTGCTCTCGCCCGAACACGCACAGTACATCGAGTTCCGCGTCCGGGTGCTGAAATGTCCGCTGACGATCGCGAACCTTCGCGATCTGGAGCGAGCTCGGCAAGCGACGGATGCCGACGAGGTAAGGAAGAACCGCTACTTCCAATCGTCGGTGGGCTATCTTCACGAAGACGACCTCGAGTAGCGACCTCGAGTAGCGAGCTCGAGTAGCGACCTCGAGTAGCGACCTCGAGTAGGAACCTCGAGTAGGAACCAAATGAAAACCGCGACATGACAAACATCATGCCGCGGTTCGGATTCATTCGGTTGCGCTGTTCGACGGGCTGCTAGCTCGCTTCGCGGAGCTCATCGAGCTCGAGCGTCGAGACCGTTGGCGGGAGCCACGCCTCGAATTTCGCGACGGCGTCGAAGTTCTTGCCGTAGCCGGCGCGAACCTTGTACGTCATGTCGCTCCACATGGTGCGGATCTCAGCGCATAGGCGCTTGATTTCCGCAGGCGCAGGGTCAGTGCGCATGCGCTTTTGCTTGCTCATTGAAGTGCCTCTTCAAATTGTCTGTTCCGGTTGCGAGGCGAACGCTCGCAGGTGAGAGAAGTACGTGAATTATGCGAATGATCCACCTTGAAAATCAAGGGATTTTCGGGGTTCCCATCCGTATTTTCACGACCGGAACGCCACGCTCCGCCGCCGGCTAAGGGAGCCATGATCGCCCTAAGTGGCGTCTTCCACGGCCTCCCGACAACTACCTTCAGCGGCATCCAAGTGGCGGCGACTCAAGGGATTCCTGGTGATTGGCGGCTCGATCCCTCGCTTACGCTGCGGGTTTCCTTCTCACTTGCGCGTGCCACAACACCCTCGAGTCGTGAGCGCAAAGTCAAGTTTCAGTTCGCCACATGACCGAAGCGTTGGTCGACGCTCGGGGCGCCGCGCAAGCCAATTCGAATGGCCACTCGGGGCTTCGCCGCCGCGACGCCACGAATGTGAAACGCGTAAGTGCCCGCCGACAATCGCAGCGGCACGTATCGCCAGCCGTGGTCGCCGGCGGCCGGAATCTCGACCACAAGGCGATCGTTCACCGCAATCGCAAGCTGATCATTGGCCTGCACCTGGAGCTGGTAGACGCCCGAGTCCGCCGTTGCCACCGTCAGGTAATTGGTGCCCGAGAATTCGGCGCCACGGGGCATTTTGGCAGACTCTAGCCAATTGGCGTCGTGGGTGGCCTGCCAGACATTGGCCTCCGTCTCACCTTCATGCTGCCAACGGAGTTGAACACCGGGCTCCACCCCGCCTGGCGCCTCGTCGTTCGCCAACGGCGCGATCTCGGTGAGCGAAACATGGACATCCACCCACTCGCTGCACACATCACCCTGTTTTCCCTGTGCCACACAGCGAAGGCGATTGGATCCGAGTCCGAGTCGATTGGCTGCCAGGTCAAGCGTTCCTCGATCGCCAGCGACTTCTGCCAACCGCTGAAAGTCGTGGTAGAGGATTAGTTTGTCTGCGCCCGGCGAAGACAGCACCACTTGAACCGTGTCGCTCCAGTCGCATTGACTGCGGTCGATTCGAATCCGGCAATCGGTGCTCGCGCTCTCGACGGTTGGCATGCGGCGGATCGAGAACTCGCGTGCGAACTGCGCCGCGACATCGTCGCCGGCGATACCGACCACGCGAAGCAGATGGCTTCCCCCGGGGAGACCTCGCAAGTCGGCCCGAACGGTCCGCGCGTCGTCACTGGCGCCGACCGGCATGCCGTCCACATAGGCCTCGAGTCGAGCGAAGGGGGGCGAATTCAGGTTTGCCACGACGCGCACTTCGGCGACATCGCCGACAACCACTTCGCGCCCTTGCGCGAAGGGCGCCGAATTCACCGACTCCAACGTGAAACGCGGAGCACGGGCCCACGGCTGACAGAGCGGGTCGCCGACAATCAACAGCTGATAGGGGCCCGCCACCGATTGATAGAAAGCCTCCGCCAGCGAACATCCGCGCGCGTAGTGGGCATGGAGGAAGGCGAGCGGGAATTTGGCCTGGATAGCGTAGGGCTCCGTCACGGTGCCGCTGCTGCCCGCGGCGCCGTGCCGAATGAACTCGGTCAAGGGTGTTTGGCCAGCGTTCTCGCGCATCACGCCGCCGAAGCTGGTCAGGTGCTCGCAAATGGCGCCGGGCAACATGCGACTGCCGCTCTTCTGCCAATCGAATGTCGCGGTTCCAATCATCGCCCCAGCGACATCGTCCTTCTTGTCGGGCAACGTTCCGGGCGAGCTTTCGGCGTCGACACCGAGCTGCTTCAACGCCTCGACCGCGGCCGCGTACAGCGGCTCTCGCGTCTTCGAGCGGACATTCGCATTGGTGGGAAAGTAGATCGTGCCGCCGGGCGCCGTGCCGTCCGCGGCCGTCGCGCGGCGGAGGCACTCCAGCACCTCTTCGACGCTGTTGCCTCGCCCTGACGCGACGCCCAGCATCGTGGAAAGGTAGTACTGCGCGCCGACCGAACCGCGCTCCGCGGCAAAACTCTGCGCCGTCTCCCATGGGGGCAGATCCACCGCCCGTTCGCCTCTTCCATCCCAACGCTGGGCATGCCGAAAGGCAATCGAAGGCGGGCAGGACAGTTCGCTAGGCGTTCGCTCCAACAGGCGGCGAAATTCCCGGTGGTCTCGCACTGCGGTCAAATCTTCATCTTGCTGCATCCATTCGCGACGCGACCAGCCGTTGTCGACAGCGATCGTCAGCTGTGCCAGAGCCGCCTCCGGTTTGCCGAGCCGAGCCAGGCAGCAAGCCAAGTTGTAGCGAAGATGGGGATGGAGCGGGGAGGCCGCGACGGCCTGCTCGAACGCCTTGCGGGCCTGCTCCCACTCTTGTTTCTTCATCAGCGCCAAGCCCTGGTTCACCTGCTCCGCCGTGGCCAACGAGATGCTCGGCGTCCGCGCGCCGCGCGGCACGCGCACGTAGCGATTGGAATTCAAAGCGAGATACGTGGCGGGCTCGCCGTGCTCAACGGCAAGCACCTGCTGATATTGAAAGGTCAGTCCGTTGGGCGCTGCGACCGCGGTGAGCACTTTGGGCAGTGACACGTTCTTGAAGTCTTCCCGAACATCGACGGCCCAGGGGAAATCCACGCTGTAAGCGATGACGTCGACATGCGCCAGCTGGCGGCGGCGGATCTCCTCCAGCACGGGCTTGAGAATCGTCTCGCGGAACGAGCCAATCGAGATCTGCTCGTGAGTGGGCACGCCAGTGAGATGAATCACGTTGCGGGCCGGGATGTTGCGCAGCTGCACATACTCGTTGGCCACGGTCAGCGACGCCCAGCTGCGCTGGTTCACCACGACCACGACGTTGTGTCCGCCGCCGCCGGCTTGCGCGTGGCCAGCCCAGGGGATGGCGAGCAACAATAACAGGCAAACGCCCACGGATCGGCGTGATGAAACGAGAGGCAAGATCACTGAGTGCACTAGGTGGTCTCCACGGCTGAGGCCTCGGCGTCCTCATCCGATTGGATGTAGGACCGTTCTTGATAGAGAAAGCCAACCGGCACGAACAGCAGCGCGGTGATGAGGATGGCAATCGTCCAGAAGCGGAAGTAGGCGGCGCCCTCGAGCGTGTCCTGTCCGCCGACGGTGATATCGTGGTTGACGACCGTCTCGGGAATGGCGCCGCGAGCTGCGTCGACCTCGGCCTTGCCTTCGTCGCCACGTATCTCGATGATCCGTTGCTCCAGCCAGTCGTAGGGCGCCTCGGCGGCGGCGCGGTTGTCGGCGCTGGCGGCGCGGCTGACGGATCCCAGCAGCACGACATCCCATTGGGTTTGCAGTTGTTGGTCGGGGCCGGCGACGAGGATCCGGTAGTTGTTTTTGGACAACAGTTTGTACACGTATTGCGCGCCATTCGCCTCCCCGAGTCCCGCGAGCAGCCGGGCGCCCTCGTCGTCGCTGGGCAGCTGTGGATCGGCGGCGGAAGAGTCGAAAAATGCCTTGTCAATCAGCTCGGCGGCCGCGTTCATCGCCTCGTTCTCGCTCGTTTCGACGGACTCCAACTGGTGGAAGGCGTTAAATGACAGTGTAATGTCATCGGAAGTGCCGAACTTGCCGTCGTATCCGCTGATGCGGGCTAGCCGGCCTGGCTTCTCGGCTTCAGCTTCAGCTTTGGCTTCCTCGACTCGAAAGGTCCAGCTGCCCTCCACGTGCTCGCCGTCCCCTTGGACGTCCTTGACTACCGCTGCCACCTGATTGACGCCGGGTGTTTGGATCTGATGGTTGACGTAGCTAGTGAAGATGTTTCCCAGCGAGACCGAAAGCAGCCAAACCGCCATGATCACCGACTTCATCGTCTTCGGCGCCTGCGTGTACGAGAACTCCAGCCCCGTGATCGAGATCATCACTTCACCCGCGGTCAGCAGGACATAGGCCCACAACTGCCAAGCGATGGACGGCGTTTCGCCGCGGTCAATCAGCTCTTGGGCGAGCATAATCAGCGCGAAGCTGCCGGTGGTCAGGAAAAAGCCGATCGACATCTTGCGGATTGCCGTCAGCGTGAAGAATCGATTGACACCCGGATATACGACGAATTGAAACAGCGGAATCAGCACCAACACCAGAATGGGGTTGATGACCTGGATCTGCGCCTCCAGCCAGTTGACGCCGAGAAATCGGCGGTCCATGTTCTCGGCCTGCAGCACCCAGGACGAGCCGGTTTGGTCGAACAGCCCCCAGAACACCGCCACAAAGGCGTAGATCAGGCTGAGTTTCAGCAGAGCGCTGACGCCCTCACGGCTGAACGTCTCGCGGAAGAAACCGGCGCCGCCGGGAGGCACGTGGATGAACACATTGCGTCCCATCCAAAACAATAACGTGGCGAGCGCCATCAGGATGCCCGGAATGCCGAAGGCAACATGCGGGCCGTACCATTTCAACAGCCAGGGCGTCAGGGCGGTGGAGACCGTGGAGCCGAAATTGATGGAGAAGTAAAACCACTGAAACACCTTGCTCATCAGGTGGCTGTTCTTCTTGCCGAACTGATCGCCGACATGGGCCGAAACACAGGGCTTGATGCCGCCGCTGCCGAAGGCAATCAGAAACAGCCCGAGCACGAGCCAAGTCGCGGGAGCGATGCCCGCTCCGCCCATCAGCGCCAGCGCCAAGTGCCCGCCGCAATAGACGATCGAGAGCCAGAGAATGGTGCGGTATTTGCCGACAAAGATGTCCGAGAGGATCGATCCCAATACGGGAAAGAAATACGTGGCAGCCACAAAGTTGTGATAGTACTCGTTCGCCTCCGCCTTGCTCATTTCGGCGCCCACTTGGCCGTCCACCATGTAGTGCAGATAGCGAGTCATGAACACGACGAGGATCGTGCGCATGCCGTAGAAGCTGAATCGCTCGGCCGCCTCGTTGCCAATGATGTACTTGACGCCTCGCGGCAGTCCCGACGTCTCCTCGGGCTTGGTGAGATAGTGAGACTTGGCCATGTCGCCGCTTTCTAGGTTGGGAGCAGTCGCCGGGGGCCGACGCGGAGTTCGGAAGCGTTGGATAAACCGTTCAGAATACCAATTCCCGACGCGAGTGTTGATGTGAATCAGGCGGTCTCGCCGTGTTCGAACCGGTGTTTTGTCGATTGCGTGGCGGATTATTGCATTGCGTTAGTGAGTCTGCTACAAACGTCGACTGATTGCTTGAGAGTCCCGAGCGGGCAGGCGCACGGGGCTCAATGCGACCGGCCTGGCGGCACAGGTCTAGCTTGGTGTTCTGCACCGTGGGCGGCGTTGCGCCGTCCGAGAGGTTTCCCACGCATTGCGTCACAAGGAAGGCTGTTTCAGACTCGCTGATCGTCCCCTCGGACTACTAATTCCCAGCGAGACTGGAGCAACCTCGCCATTCGCGGTTACGCCGTGAATTAGTAGTCCGAGGGGACGGCGAGTCAGTGAGCCTTCCATGTACCAGGTCGTGAAGTAGATTGCCCCGGGCCGGTCGTTCTTTTTCACTCATCCACTGTTCACCCGATTTGTGATTCCGATCCCTCGCTGACGCTTCGGGTTACCTTTTGGAAGCATGCCGAATTTGTGATTCCGATCCCTCGCTGACGCTTCGGGTTTCCTTTTTGAAGCATGCCGAATTTGTGATTCCGATTCCTCGCTGACGCTTCGGGTTTCCTTTTTGAAGCATGCCGATTTAGCGATTCGTGACTCCCATGGATTGCAGGGAACGTGTCCGCAACCAACCACTTCCCAACACTTGTGGGTCCTCGGCGGTGATTCGGGTTGCAGTTGCTTGCCCGCGGTCGGTCCATCTCTGCACGAGCGGGACAGTCCAGTTGGGGCACATGAGCCACATTCACGCGACGGTGAAGCTCGCCTGACAGAACGTTGTCGCTGCGACATCCTCTTTCCCCCCCACCTTCATGCAGATCACACTGGAATACCTGCGCGAGGCACATGCGGCTCGGGATCCGGACCTCGCCAATCTGTTTCTGCGAATGACGCAGCAACCCGAGCCCGAGGGGCCTGAGCCACGTTCGGGATCGTTGACCTTCAATCGGTTTCTCGCCGAGACGAAGACTCGCGCCTTTCGCCGCAAGCCACCTGAGGAACAAGCGGCGTTTCGGCAGCAGCAGCTCGCGGCGCTGGAGGCCGTCGATGCGGAGAACCCGCTGCCCCCGGTGCTGGCGAGCCACCAGTTTCTTTGGGAATTGTGGGAGGCGGGCGACCTATTCAGCCGCCGCGCGCTGCTCGAGATCACCGCGACCACCCCGCTGGTGCACGGCCCCTTCAAAGGGCTTAAACGCATCTTCAAGGCGGCCGAGGCGGCCGATGACACCGAGTTGCTGGGGGCGATTGCCGCCGCATTCGACACGGCCTTTGCCGGTTCGGACACCCGGATCAGCCGCCGCACGCTTGGCTACCTGGTGCGACGCGCTTGGCGGTACTTGCGACGCACGGCCGAATCCAAGCCGGCGATCTTTCCGGATGTGGCCACTGATTTTTTGGCCGGATACGGCGAGCGCGCGCGTCTCGACCGCAGTTGGATCCTCAACCATCTCTTCTACCACGAGTTGGACGGGGCCTACACGAGAACCAAGTTTCGCCTCGCTCGCTGGGACGGGCCCACCACCAGGAAGCGCCCAACCAGCTTGCAGAAATACCGCGCTTACGATGAGCTTTGGCGCCGGTCGCCCCGGCCGCTGTTCTCGCTGTTGGAGCGAGGGCGACACCCCGATGTGTTGCGATTCGCCGTCGATGCCCTGAAGTCCGATTTTCGCGCATCGTTGCGCGACGTTGAGCCCGAGTGGGTCGCGAGGCTGATCAACGCGGGACGCCGTGAGACGGATGAGTTCGTTGTCTGGATCCTGGACAACGTCCCGAAGTTCGAGCAAGCCAAGTTTCGCGAGCTGGGGCTGCACGAGTCGGTGCTGCGGCTGTTTGAGTCCTCCTCGCCGAAGGCACAAAAGTATGCCGCCGTGTATGCGCGCACACATGCCCGCGACTTGCCGAACTCGCAGTTAATCGTGCTAATCAACAGCCGCAACAAGGACGTCGCGAAGCTGGCCAGCGATCTGATCACTTCCCGCGACCCGCGGAAAGAGGTCGGGCTGGAAGTGTGGTGCGAGCTGTTGAACACGCCGAACGGACACGATTTGGCAAAGACCGCGTTGCTGAAGCACTTCGGCAGTCGCGAGCTGACGATCGATTGGTTTGCCCAAATGTTGGTGAGCGACAATTCGCTCACGCGCGACTTCGCCCACGATCAACTCTTCAAAGTCCACTCGAGAAAGCAGGTGGGGGACGAGTTCTTCGCCGACTTGCTGGATGGACTGGATGCCGACAACTACGAGCATCATGCAGCGGCCGAGTTGCTGCTCGACAAGATTCAGAAACCGGGCGAGATCTCTGTCGCCAAGCTTCAGCAGATGCTGCTGAGTCCCTTGGCCACTTGGCGGTGCCAAGTGTGGGTGGACGAAGGCAAGATCCAGCCCAAGCTATTCGAGGCGGAGTATCTCAAGGCGATTGCGTACGCGCCGACCTTCGAGCAAGCTCCGCAAGTGCAGTCGGCGCTCGGCAAGCGTTGGGGCAAGCAGTTGCACTTTTCGGAATCGACCGCCGCATCGATTTTGCGATGGCTGCAGGACACGCGACAGTTTATGCCGGACGACCTGGGCTTCGAGTGGCTGCTGGAGCTCGTCCAGCGTTCCGAGCCGCTCTACCATGACTTCGCGGTGAAGACGCTGAACAAGCTGTTCCTGCCCGCCGACTTTGCTCGCACCGCGGACACCGATTCGGCGCCCGCGCCGCAGGCCGCCAAGGCAGCTGCCGAGCCGGTCGCGGTCGACCTCGGCGGCGCATCGTTTGTCTTTACCGGCAAACTGAACACGATGTCGCGAGGCGAAGCGCAAGGCAAAGTCACTTCGGCCGGAGGCGCCAATAGCAGCAGCGTTAACAAGAAACTTGACTACTTGGTGATCGGCGATGATGGATCGCCGCTTTACGGGCAAGGCCGCAAAGGCAGCAAGCAGTTGAAGGCCGAGAGCCTGAACGAAGACGGCGCCGGCATTCGCATCATCTCGGA
Source organism: Planctomycetales bacterium (assembly GCA_020426845.1). Classification (GTDB taxonomy): domain Bacteria; phylum Planctomycetota; class Planctomycetia; order Pirellulales; family Pirellulaceae; genus JAGQPF01. The sequence continues at coordinate 16,638 of JAGQPF010000572.1, read as the reverse complement.
AACCGCCTTCCTGCAGATGCTGGCCGGCGAGCAGCGCGACTTCTCGGCTGACGATGTGGAGGCCGGCTGCGAGCGGTTGTGGTCGATGATGGTGGACGCCAAGCATCCGGAGACGCCGCTCGCGAGGTTCGCGCGCTCCTACATCCGGCAACACCATCCCGAGATCTGCCTGGCGGAGACCGATCGCCCCGTCGACCCGGGGGCCGAGATTCCACCCGAGTTTCTCAGCTTCGACCGCTTCCTGCCGCTGTTCTCGTCCCGTCATGCCGTGCTGCGGGAATTCGCATTGGAAATGGCGCATTGGGAGCTGGCTCGCTGGCAACCTCCCATCGATGGCATTGTGGCCCTGTGTGACTCGTCCTACCCGGCGGTGCGAGAATTCATCACGTTGGCGTTAACGGCGGACGAGGCCGCCGAACACCGACGTTATCGCATCGACCCCGACGTGTTGACGGCGGACGCGGTGTACACCTTTTGTGAATCTCGCATTGAAGAGACGCGGCGACTTGGCATGGAGTTGATTCGGCGCCACGCTCGCCTGCGAGTGCCGGAGGAATTGTTCCGCTTGACCGAGAGCCCGGACGCTCGCGTCCGCGCGTTTGTGATTCGAACTTTCTGGTCGCTGTACCGCGACCGTGGCGTTAAGGCGGACTGGAAACCGACACCGCCTGCCGAGCGACAGATGAAGAAACGCAAGGACCCACGGGCGGGGCAAACCGTCGAAGACAAGATTGGGCTTGGCGTGCCGGAACGGCCGAGCCAGCCGCCGGCGGGTCCGGAGGCGCTGCGGGCACTGCTGCGACGGATGCTGTTTGAGCTGCCACCCGGCCGGCCACCGCGAGACCCCAACGCAGCCACAACGCAGATGTTGCGTCTGCCGGCACTGCCGGCGAGGCAAGGGAAGTTGAAGTTGATTGAGACGCTGCGCGACCTTGCCGTGGAAGAGGTCGAGTTTGCGCCGATCGTTTTGCCGTTGTTGCGTGAGTTCAAGCAGTCCAGGGGAGTGAGCGAGCAGGCCGCGTGTCGCGTTGCTGTCACTCGAATTGAGCATTCGCATCCCGCGCTGACCTAGCTAATCGCTTCACCGGCAGGCGAAACCGACGTCACTGTGCGAATCAACTCAGCGTCGATTGCCGGACGAAGCGTTTTCCAAGAGCCTGCATCTCCTTCTGCTCCAATCTCCATCAACGGCCCGTCAAACCCGTCCACCGCAAGTTAGATGATGACTCCCAAATATCTGAACTACCGCGGCGCGATTCGCCAGCTGTGTCCGTTCTCGGGCGATTTGGCGTTCGTGACGGTGCACCCGGAGAAACGCCCTACAGCTATCTGGCGGCTGCAAGTGGAGAAGATGGAGCTTGCCGAGTGCCAGCTGCCCGCCGGTGGGCAGTGCCTCTGCGTGGTGGATGAACAGTTGTTTGTCGGCGGCGACGACGGAAAACTCTATCAATTGGACGCCGGCGGCAAGTCCGCTTCGCTCGCCAAGACCGACCTTCCGTCGCCGGCCGAGCACCTTGTTGCCCTGTCCGGTGGAAGGCTTGCGGCGGCTTGTGGCGACACTCTGGCCATTGTTGATCCCAAGAGGAAAGAGCCGCTGCAGTTGTTCCCTTGGGAGGACTGCCGGCTGACCTCTCTGGCCGTCTCGCCCGATGGCGAGTGGCTAGCGTTGGGCAACTCCAAGGGCGTCGTTGCTGTTTACGAAGCAGAAGGCCAACCGGAGTTTGCGTTGTCGGAGTCGGAAAAGCTCCACGATGGCGCCGTTACCGCCTTGTGCTTCGAGCCCGAGGAGTTGCGATTTTTTTCCGCCGGGGCGGATCTGAAGTTGTTGCTCACACACGCTCGCGGCAAGTTGGAGCCCGAGGACCGGGCGCGCGGCGCCGGCCACTCGGATCAAGTGACGGGCATCCTGCTAGCGCCCGGCGATCGCTTCATTACCGTCAGTCGCGACAAGAGCTGCAAGACATGGGCCCGCGTTGGCGCGACTCGTCCTGCGACGTTGACCGAGGGCGTGCCAACCGTGGTGGCCGGCTCTCTGATCGAGATTCACAATCGCCCTCACTTGGTGATGGCCGGCAAGGACAACGCCTTGCGGTTCATTGTCTTGGACGCTGGCGGACGCTTCGGCGCGTTGAACCACAAATTGCATGACGCCTACGACCGCGCTGCGGCTTGGCTCAAGGAAGGCGATATCGCTCGCCGCGGCGAGGCGCTGCACTCGCTTGCCGAGTTCGATGATCGCCGCGCAATCGAGATGCTTGCAGCGCATGTGGATGCGGACTCCGACCATGCGTTGCGGCGCCGCGCGGCCGAGTTGCTGGTGCAAGCCACCCATCCGCATGCGACCTCGCTCATCGAGCCGCTCTTGAGTCATCGCGACGCCGACGTGCGGATGGTCGCATTCGACGGGCTCGAAAGTCGCTCCGAAGATCCGCTTCGCCGCTTGCGACTGGCGCTCGAGACGTCACTGGCGAACGTGGGCGTGGCCGCGGTCGGCGTGCTGGCCAAGCTGGCAAGCAAGAATGATCTGGCCCATCAGATGTTGGTGGGCGCGATGGAGAACACCTGCCGCCCGGTAAGGCAATCCGCCGTGCTGGCGTTGGAGCAAGTGTTTCCCAAGAAGTCTCCCGAACCGACGCTGATCGCCGCCCGTTCCGGCCAGCCCGAGACGCGGCGCATGGCCATGCTCCGTTGTTTCCAACGCGAACTGCTGGGCGACTCGCGAATTGGGGCTGCGGTGCGCCGGGCGACCGAGGATCCCGATCCGGGCGTTCGCCGCACGGCGTTTCTGGTCAGCCTGCTTTCGCGGCCCAAGTTGGCCGGGGCCGTGAGACAGCACGATGCGGACTTGCATCGGCAGCTGTTTGAATTGGAGACGGAGCCCGAGGAAATCGATCTGGAGGAAACACCGGGCCGAGGCAGCAAGAAGTCGGACAGCGATGCCAAGCCGGCGGCTGAAAAACCGGTCGAGCCCCCCAAGCCGAAGTCCGGCAAGATCGCCTTGGACGATGCCGACTTTGACCCCGCCTTGTCGGCGATGGCTTCGCGCGTCGTTGACACCTGCCTGGCGGGTGCGCGATGCCTTGCGGCAATCGGAGACGCCAGGGCATTTGGCGCCTTGCTGCAATTGAGCCGTGAGAGCAGCGCCGTGGTGCGCATTCAAGTGTGCGCATCGCTGGCCGCGTTGAACGACCCTCGCGCCGCACAGCGGCTCGCCGCGATGATCCACGACGAATCAGCGGGAGTGCGGGACGAAGCTTACACCGCCATGGTGTCGATCTATCAAGCGGAGCCGCTGCATGCCGCCGAGGCGGGCCTGGCGTCGCGGCATGCCGACGTGCGGCGGCGAGGCCTGCAGACGCTCGTCGCGACGCTGCGAAAGTCCAAGGCGAAATCCCTTCCGCAACGTGCCGTTGAGCTGCTGCTTCAGGCGTTGAACGATGGGGAGGACGCGGTTCGCAGCGAAGCGTTCAAGGCGGCGCTGAGCCAGAATGTCGGCGGCTCGGAGCCCGAGACCTTGCGGTTTGTGCTCAACAGCGCCCACGAAAGCGTGCGAGCCGAAGTGCTCACCGAGGCGATGGCGAATGACAAGCAGCCCTGGGCCCACTCGCTGCTCGTCGAGTTGCTGAACGACCCATCAGCGCAAGTGCGCAACGACGCATACGAACACTTGCTGAAACCTTCCAAGGGCCGGGACATCGAGCCGATGAAGGCGGCTCTGCACAGCCAACACGCGGATCTGCGGCTCAAGGCGACTCAGAGCTTGATTCGGCGACAAAGCGAGGAGGCGCAGGAGGCCCTCGTCGCCGCAATTGACGATGCCGATCGCGAGGTTCGCTTGCAGGCCCTGCAGGCGATGATCAACTCCAACGCAGTCGACGTGCTGCATCAAGCGATGGAGAGTCGGCATGCGGATGTCCGGCTCGGGGCGGCCAGCGCCCGCGCGCTGTTTCGCGACCCGCGAGCTCGCGAGCCACTGTTGCAGGCCGCGCTGGCGCCTGCGCCGGAGAAGAACTATCAGCATTCCACGTGGCTCGATAGCGTCGTGCAGGCCGTTCGCGGCTTGGGGATGCTAGGCGAGTCCGCCGATTCGTCCATGCCCTCGATCGCCTCGCAGCTGTTGCCGCTGCTCAATAGCAAGGAGGAAAAGATCCGCGTGGCCGCGGCAGATGCGATTGGGATGTGCGCGTCATCGGCAAATGGCGAATTTCTGTTGCCCTACCTGCAACACGACGATCGCGATGTGCGGCTGCGAATTGCGCTGGCATTGGCGCTGAGCGGCGAGCGGCGTGCGTTGCCGATCGTGTTCTCCGACGATTCGCTGAAAGTGCTCGACGATATCGACCGCTTGATGGCAGCCGTGGCGTATGGCGAGCAAGCGGAGACGCTGCTTGCCGAGGCGATGGACTCTCGACTGCAGTCGGTTGCCATGGCGGCGCTGCTGACACTGCTGTTTCGCGACTGGTTGCTAACGGCTTCCGGCGCAGGCGATGCCGGGCCGCAGCGAGTGCTCTTGGCCCTATCCTCGCGCCCGCCACGCGTGCGTTTGATGGCCGCACGTGCTCTCGAAGCCATGGGCGACGGCGATCGGTTTCGCGAGTTCTTGGTGCGATGTTTGAATGACCGCGCGCTGGATCGCCCCAACGACCGAAGCGACGAACCGACTTGGTCCATTCCTGCCGAGGACGTCGAGAAGCTGGCCCAATTGATCGTCTTTGCCGATCCCCCGTGTCAGGCGCGCACGGTGGCCGCCGTCGTCAAGGGCCTCCGCGCCGAACGACAAGAGGAATGGGATCTGCACTGGAAGGTGCACCAGCTGAGGTTTGACGCTGATTGGCAGCTCACCAAGAGTCGCGCCGAGGCGTCAGAATCACCGAGTCACTCGGCCAACGGGACGGAGCTTCAGCAGTTGGCCTTCGGAACCTACGTGGCGTTGGTGCGCGAGCAGGGCGACGCGTCGGCGCCGGCGGCGTCGGTGCGAATGGCTGCAATTCGCCGGCTCGTGGAGCTTTCCGAAACGGACACTGCTGTCCGCAGCGCGGTTTTGCCGGTCGTCAACCAATCGCTTTCCGACACCAACCGTTACGTCCGCACGCTGGCGTTCGAGAGTCTGGCCAAAGTCGGCATGTCCGACGAGTTGCGGGCGGAAGCGGCGATTGAATCAGGCCAACAAGACCTGGCGACAGACGGATTGAAATTGTTGACCGAGTCCGCAGGCAAGCAGGGACGGGCGACGTTGGAGCATGTCGTGCGCACCCGCGCCGATGAGCTCGCCGATGCCGCGGCGCAGCTGTTGTTGAAGTCCGCCGGGGCGGCCGATGCAGGGGCAGCGGCGATCGAGTCGGCGCGAGAACGCACCCGCCGCGCGGGCGTGGCTTGGCTGAGCGGCGCGTACGACGACGACGCTCGGGCGCGAAAGGTCCTCGTGGAGGCGCTCGAGTGCCGCCATGCGGAAGTGCGTCTGGCGGCCGCCGTGGCGCTCGCCGCCAAACGCGACAAGCACGCGTTCCCGGCGCTGATGGATCAACTCAAAACAGCGCGCGAGCCACGTGACAAACAACAACTGCTGGCGGCCATCGTGGGACTCGCCGCTCCCGGCAGCAGCGACGCCTTGCTTGACTTGATGGAGGACGGGCACGTCACCGCTGCCGACGGTGCTCAGATCCTCGTTGCCACGGGCTCGTTGGGCGACCCGTCGGTCACCAAGCGACTGCTAAAGTGGTGCGGGCACGACTTGCTGGGCGTCCCGGCGGCCACTGCGGTGATGGAGCTGAGCGGACACAACCAGCCAATCTTGGATCCCAACGATGAATTGACCGATCGTACTTGGCTCGAGAAACAGCGCGAGCGCCGTGACGATGTGTTGGCAGCCTATGTGCAGACGTGCCTCGATCTGGGGTTGACGAACCGCCTGTCCCAGCCGCTGCTGCTGCCGTCATTGCGATGGGCCTTGTCGGACGCGGTGGATGAACCACTGGCGGCCCTGGCCACGCACGCGGACGACAACCTTCGCCGTGGAGCCGTGGAGGCGCTTGGCTGGCGTTTGCGAAAGCGTTCACAAGGGGCGGCGGCGACGGCAGCCCGACTTGCCGACAAATTGGTGGAGTTATTGGAGCACCGGGACGTCGAGACCAGGTTCCTGGCAGCGGTGGGCCTTGCCAAGGCCGGCCGTGCGGAAGGGCTGTCCATTCTGCTGTCAGCGGTTGAACTTATGACGGATCTCCGTCAGAGAGTGCTGGCCGTCGAGGCGCTCGGCGAGCTCGGTGATCAGCGGGCCATCGAGCTGCTGGTGGGACTCGCCAGTGATGACCTGCACGCGCTACAGGCCGTCGCCTCTGAGGCGATCGGACACCTCGGCCAATCGGATCGCGCGAAGGAGATTTTCGAGCTGCTAAAACGTCTCGTGGAATCGAACCGGCCTGTGGCGACCTCGGCGGTGGTAGGCCTTCGCTGGCTGAACACACCACTGGCTTGGGACCTGATTCGCGAGCAGGCGCGGAGCAGGACCTACTATCAAAACGTGCTCGTTGAACAGCTCGGCTACAACGACGATCCGGCAACGCGATCGCTGCTGCTGGAGCTGCTTCGCAATGGCGAGCTGTACGATGGAACCCTGCTCGCCGCTCGCAGGCTGTTCGGCAATGAAAACGTGGAGCCGGACTTGGCGATCGTCTCGTCGGGCTGTTACTCGCCAAGCAACGAGCCGCAATTCCAGTGCCTGTCGCGACTGCGCAAACTCGCCACGGCCGAGCAAATACTGTCGATCTATGGCGACGCGGATGGGGACGCTCGGGAACAATTGCGATCGCACTTGCTGCAATTGCAACCGCTGCCGGTGGCGGCGGCGGCAACGCAGCTGGCAGCAGACGCGGAAGGTCGCCAGGACGACTCGCGGGCGCCGGTTGTCGAGCTATCCGCACAGCTTGTCGGCCTGGCTGCGGAGTCGAAACACGAACCGGCAGTCGCTGGCGCGCTGTCGCGTTGGCTGCAAGCTTGGTCATCGGCTCACGAGTCGGCGCGGCGCGGACGGACATCCAGCGACTTGCGTTTGCTGACGACCGCCCTGCGGCGGCTGGCCTGGGCCGCGGGAAGGTTGAAGGGGGCGAAATCCGAGTTGCTGATGCTGGTGGAGACGCATCGCGAAGACAGCATGTTCCTGCCCGTGCGCCGCGCCGCCGCGGCCGCGTTGGGGAGTTGCAAGCTCGCTAAAAAAGATTTGGACGTGATCGCATCCTTGATCCGCGATCCCGATCAGCAGATCCGCTCGCTGGCGGCCGAGCTGTTGGCGGACGATCGAGGGCGAGTGGAAGCGGTCGCCGACACCCTACTGTCTGACCGCGAGACATTTCGCCAACTGTCGGACCACAGCCAGGTGGATTTGGCCAAGACGGCGGCGGCAGGCGCGGGACATGCGCACTACCAGGCCATCGCCTTGCCCCTGCTCGTTCGCGCCGCGGACACCAAGACCCTGGCTGCGGTCGCCGTCGATGATCAGTTGCCCGAGCACACACGGCTGGGGGCGATTGAGGGGCTGGCCTGGATCTCACGCACCGAGGCCGAACAGCAATTGGCGGCGATCGGCGGCAACGAAAAACTAGACGAAGAGTTGCGGAAGGCAGCTTGGCGGGGACTGCGCAGGTCGAAACGCCGCCGGGAGCAAGCGGGAAACCGTTGATGAGAGCGAACCGACATGGTTGATGAAAATAAAGACGAACGCCTGCCGGACCACACCGAAGTGCCGCTGGCCTACGCGGCGCCAAGTGGACTGCGGAGCGAGGACGGCGGCGCTCGGCTGACACTGTATGGGAATCTGCGCCGAGACCCGGTTCATCTGGACGGCGTGATTCGCGACCCGCTCGCGCTGCGCGAGGCACTGTCGGCGATGTACGCCGTGGTCGGCAGCGACTACCGGTACGTGCCGAAGGACCGGGCTGCTTACCACGCATTTCGACGCATGCGGCGAGAGTCCGCGAACCTAAACGCTTGGCAGGCTCAGCAAGCCTACTACGATTGGCTGAGCCGCAACGACCCGCTGGCGTTCTGCATTCTCGACCCCGTGATCACCGTGCACCCGGACGCCGTGTTCTTCGAGGTGTTCAGCAAAGACGAGGGCAGTTACGCCAATCTCTCGATTGGCATGGACGCTTTTGATCTTCAATCGGAACCGGTTTGCGGGACGACCAATATCGACTTCAGCGAGTCGTTATATGAAAGTGTGCAGAGATTTCGCAGCTACCGCGAGACTCGGATCACGATCGGCCAGCAGGCCGTGAAGGTCGCGACCGAGGGCCAGCCGGACGTGCTGGAAAAGCACATCAAGATTCCGGACTCCTGGCTGCGCGGATTTCTGCAGGTGCAGTCCGCCACCATGTTGCCGGCCGACACCCTGCGCGTTTCGGCGATGGACATGTACAACGCGCTGCGCCATCTGCGAATGAACGGTGACCAGAAAGGCAAACGCCGTGGCATGCGGTTCGAGCTTATTCCGGGCGAACTGCCTCGCATCGTGCTGGAGCCTTGGGAGACGGTGCTCCCGTCATCGGCGGCGCCCTATTCGGGCCGACAGCCCAAGGTGGTGCGAATCTGGGGACGACGCCGGCTGATGATGCTGAGGCGGCTGCTGCCCTATGTCGATGACGTCGAGATCCACTTGATGGGCAGCGGCCTGCCAAGTTTTTGGGTGTTGCGAGCCGGCCCGATGACGTTCACTCTGGGCCTTACCGGCTTCACCGCCTCGAACTGGGCGCAATCGGTCAACTTCGATCTGCTGCTGCCGCGCGTCCACGAGGATTCGGCGGAGACCGCCAGCTCGGAGACCGCCACAAAGAGCAAGGCCAAGGCAAAGAAAGCCAGCGAGGCGACGGCAGTCGACGCCTCGGTGGAGAAGGTCGTCAAACATTTGGCGAAGCGTTGGGCGGACGACCGCGAGTCGCTGGCAAAGGCGACCAAACTCGAGGGAGAAGCACTGACCGCGTCGCTACAAACAGGCTGTCAACATGGCCAGCTGATGTACGATCTGGCGGGCGAGCGATATCGGCTGCGGCCATTGACGGCGGAGCCGTTGGAATTGGATCGACTGGAGTTTCGCGGGCCCCGCCAACGCCTCGCATACGATCTGGTGCATCGCAAAGGGGCTGTCTCGATCGTGACCGAAAACCGCATTCACGGCGTCGGGCTCGAGCTGACCGGAAAGGCCGACGTCGCCGAGGACAAACGCGAGTATCGGCCACAACTGTTGCTGAACGATGAAGGGTTTGTCAGCCGCGCCGAATGCACCTGCAACACGTTTCGTCAGCAAGGCTTGAAGTCGGGACCGTGCACGTGCCTGATCGCGCTGCGGCTTTCGTTCGCAATGCGAGAGCGAGAGCGGCAAGCGAGCGGCCGTGCCAGAAACACCGTGATGATCGAGACGCGCAGCTTTAGCCGTCGGCGCGGCGAGCGAGAGGAGGTCGTGCAACTGTCGCTGAATCGCAACCGGTTGCGGCTCCGGTGGGGGCCCACCGATCAGCCACAGCGATCGCAGCAGCTGCAATTCACCTCCGTCGAGGCAGCCCGCAACGAGTATTTCGAGCGAATCTCCAAGCTGGAGGAAGCGGGATACCTGGACGCCTCTCTGTGAATCTTAGCGAACCACATTGACGAAGATACATGGCACGACAACGAACGGACATCGCCACGTTGCTGCGTGGCATTGAGCAAGCGGGCGGCATCGACGCGTACGTGGATGCTCAGCTGCGCGAGCACGGATTTCTGGTGCAGCGCAAGCCGACGGACAACATGTCCCAGCGCGAATTGGCCCGTTACAAGAAGGAGCTGAAGGACGAGGCGGCCGAACGGCGAAAGCTGCGCAAGGAGGCCCGCGAGGCCTACGAGACTCAGCACATCGTGTATCTGGGCGAGGGCGTTTTCTGGAACGACGCCTACGATTACGACAAGTGGGATCTTGAGGACGCCGAGGAGCGCGCGGCCGAGAATGAACTGCCCGCGCTGGACAAGCCGGTGCAGTTGGCGGACGCCCTGGGGATCACGGTGCCCCAGTTGCGTCACCTCGCATACCATCGGGATTGCGCCGAAATGGTGCACTACCGGCGATTCACGATTCCCAAACGCAATGGCGGCGAGCGGGCGATTTGGGCGCCGCTCCCGCGACTGAAGGGCGTCCAACGCTGGGTGCTCCGTGCAATTGTCGAGCGGCTACTGATTCACGGCGCCGCGCACGGCTTCGTGCCGGGCCGTGGCATACACACCAACGCGAGAATTCATCGCGACGCATCCATCGTGCTGAAGATGGACATCAAGGACTTCTTTCCCTCGGTGACCTTTCCGCGAGTGCGCGGCGTGTTCAGAAAAGCCGGATACCGGGAGCAGATTGCGACGCTGCTCGCTCTGATCTGCACCGAGGCGCCGCGAGAGATCGTCGAGGAGGACGGCAAGCGGTGGTTTGTCTCACTGGGCCCGCGCTGCCTGCCGCAAGGTGCGCCGACCAGTCCCGCGCTGACCAATGTGGTGTGCCTCAAGCTGGATCGGCGATTAACGGGGCTGGCCGAAAAGCTGGGCTGGCGATACTCTCGCTATGCGGATGACATGACCTTTAGCCGTCCTCGCGGCGCCAAAGGACCTCCGAATTTCGCCACGCTGAGGAGCCGGGCGCGACAGATCGTGATGGACGAAGGATTCCGGGTGCATCCGGATAAGACGCATGTGGCGCGTCGCGGGGCCCGGCAGACCGTCACTGGATTGGTCACCAACGGAGACTTGCCGCCCCGAGTGCCTCGCCGCAACCGCCGCCAGATTCGCGCCGCCATCCACAATCTGGGACAGGGCAAGCCGTTGCATGACGGTGAGACGGTGGATACCCTCGCCGGATACATCGCCTACATTGCGATGACGGACCGCGCCGCAGCGGACCGGTTGCGACAGGAGTTGAGCGCCGCGCTGGGTGGCTGAGCGTCCAGGCCGGTGCTCAAATGGCCGCAAGGAGACCTTGCCCCAATGCGCCAAAAGGACGTTGACGGTTGAGAGCCAGTTTGATGGAAATTGCGTATGTCGAAATCTGAGTTGCCCGCCGTTGTGTTGCTCAGCGGAGGACTCGACTCCGCCACCGTGCTGGCGATCGCCCGCGAACGAAATCACCGTCTCTTCGCTCTCAGCTTTCGATACGGCCAGCGTCACGCGGCGGAGTTGTCGGCGGCGGCGCGTGTGGCGCGACAAATGGACGTGACAGAGCACCGGACGATCGAGATCGACTTGAGACAGTTTGGCGGGTCCGCCTTGACCTCCGAGTTGGACGTGCCCAAGCATGCGTCCGTCGAGGAGTTGACCGACGAGATTCCGATCACTTACGTCCCCGCTCGCAACACGATCTTTCTCTCCTACGCCCTTGCTTGGAGCGAAGTGTTGGGAGCAGCGGACATTTTCATCGGCGTCAATGCGCTGGACTACAGCGGGTACCCCGATTGCCGTCCCGAATACATCGCCGCTTTTGAAACCATGGCGAATCTAGCCACCAAGGCAGCGGTGGAAGGCCAGCGACTGACGATCCATACGCCGCTGATCTCACTGTCCAAGAGCCAGATCATCCAGCGTGGCGCCGCGCTGGGCGTGGATTATGCAGCCACGATCAGCTGTTACGACGCCGATGCGAACGGCGCCGCCTGCGGGCATTGTGACTCGTGCCTGTTGCGCCAACGCGGCTTTGCCGAAGCCGGAGTGCCGGATCCAACTCGCTATCGCTGACCGAATCAAAACCGCAGCTAAACCTTCAAGTCGAAGTAACTGTGGATGTGCGGTTGGCCACGGAAGTACCAGACAAACGTGGGGCCTTCCATGGTCCAGGTGTCCCAAACCTTGTCATCCCCGATGTCGTACTTGCCGCCGTACCACGAAACGTGAAGTTTCTCCAGCACGTTGTGGTCGCGGATCGCCTTGAGTGTGGCGGCGACGTCCGACTCTCGGAACATCACCAACATCTTGCCGATCGTCTCCAGCAATTTTGCGCGTTGGTCGTCCTGCAGGTCGGCGATGGCGAGTCCGGGCGCCTGCTCACGGCTCTTGACGACATCGGGGGATCGCTCCGCGCGCGGCTCGACCGTCGCCAAACCTCGCTGCTGTTGCTGCTCATCCAGTGATTGGACGAACTCGTTGAACAACTTTCCCTGGTACCAGTAGGGATTGCCGACGTGCTCGGGCGACTCGTTGAACGTATTGAAAAAGTGCCCATAGAACAGCGGCGCCCCGTTTAGTCCACGCCCTTCGTCGGTATGCGCATCGCACCGCCGAGTCACATGGTGTCCGGTATAGATGAACTCGAAGTTGCTGTCGTCGGGGGTGCCGAAAAAGGCGACCGAGGGGATATTCTTCTCCTTGCCGTATTGATCGTGCTTGACCTGCTTGTTGACGGCCTCTCGGTACTCCGGATGGTGCAACGAGTCGAAGATCTTGGTGATCAACTCCTGCTGTTCCGGCTTGAAATGATTGAGCCGATACTCGGGCGCGACGTACCACCAGTTGCTGATAAACTGCCGGCGAGCGTGGTCGGCCGGCAAACAGATCTTTTCCCGCTGCTCGTCCGACAAGCTCTTGTACAGCTGCATCGGCAAGGAGTCGCTGCGAGCCTCTTCGGCCTCGGTGGTCGACAGCATGGGCGCCGCTGCCACCAGTGCCGCGGCGCCGCCAGCGCGAGTCATCATTTGCCGACGGTTGAGAAACGACATCGCGGAACTCCAGTAGTGAACAGGCGGTTAGTGGACAGGCAGTTGGCGAGCAGCAAGGACGTAGTTGGGGATACTCGCGATAGTGTATCAAGAAAACCTCCGGCGCTCGATGATTTTGGCCGCGAGGGGAACCTCGGGTGAATTCGGGGCGTGCGTCGCGTTCAATAAACTAAGGCATGTCTGCCGCACGGCCCACCGCTGCCCGCTACTCGAGGGGGGTGCGCACTCCCATGACCAGGCCTTCGGGGACCCCGTGATGATGTCCGGCGGCGAATTGGAACAGCAACTGATTGAGGCCCTGCGCGCCGGGAACGCGTCCGTGCTGGGCGACCTGCTGGAGCAAAATCGAAAGTCGTTGCGCCGGCTGATCGATCAGCGAATCGGCATGCGAGTCCAGTCTCGCCTCGATCCGTCCGACGTGCTGCAAGTGGTCTACCTTGATGCAGCCAAGCGCATCCACCACTTCTTGAACGCCGAGCCTGCCGTGCCGTTCTCGGTGTGGCTGAGGCAGATCGCGACGCAAAGTTTGATCGACCTGCAGCGCAAGCACACTTCGATGAAGCGAGACGTGCGGCGAGAGCGGTCGTTGCAGCAGTCGTCGGACGAGTCGAGCGTCATCGGGACAATGCCCATCAGTCCCGACACGACGCCCAGCCAGAGAGCGGTGCGGGCCGAGGAGCATGAGTTGCTGCTCGTCGCGTTGGAACTGTTGCGTGAGTCGGACCAAGACGTGCTCCGGATGAGGCACTTTGAAGGCCGCTCGAACCAAGAGGTCGCCGAATACTTTGGACTTTCGCCGTCCGCAGCTTGCAATCGCTACGTTCGCGCCTTGGAGCGAGTGCGGCTGATCATGGAGACATTGCGGCACTCCTTCTCCCAATCGAACAGGTCGGTTCAATGACGGTGGAAATCGAACAGATCGCCGAGGAATTCTTGGATTCGCTGCGGAGCGGTCACGTTCCCACGGTGGAGGAATTCGCTGACCGGTTTCCAGAACATGCCTCTCAATTGCGGGAACTCCTTCCCACCATGGTCATGATGGAGGAGTTGCGCGATCGGAAGGTCGGGCTGTTCAAAACGCCCAAGCCAAACGATCAATTGGGCGACTTTTGCTTGCATCGTGAAATCGGCCGTGGCGGAATGGGCGTCGTCTTCGAGGCGACTCAGCAGTCCTTGCGGCGCGTCGTGGCGGTCAAAGTGCTGCTGAACCGTGGAATTCACCACAGCAACGACGAACTCCGTTTCCAACGCGAGGCGCGAGCGGCCGCGAAGTTACACCACACGAATATCGTGCCGATCTTCGCCTTCGGACGGGAGCACGATGTCCGCTTTTACGCCATGCCACTGATTCACGGCATTCCCCTGACGCGACTGATCCGAGTCGTCAACAGCAACCCGGACGGGTGCGAATCGGTGGCGACCTTTGTGAGTTGCGAAGATTCGACGCTCGTGTTGGACGAAGACGCAACGTCGCGGCCGGACATCACGGCAGGATCGGTCTGCGCACCAACTTCACCGGTCAATGCCGCCTCATTTCTCATGTCGGCTCCTGGGCGTTGGAAAGAAATCGCTCGAGCCGCTCGCCAAGTGGGCGACGCGCTGGAGCACGCCCATTCGCACGGCATCCTGCATCGCGACATCAAGCCCGCCAACCTGATGTTGGACCACAGCGGAATGGTGTGGGTCACCGATTTCGGCTTGGCGACGATGGTCAACGATGAGAACATCACCTCGGCAGGAGATGCGCCGGGCACACTGCGGTACATGGCCCCCGAGCGGCTTGACGGCGTCTGCGATGCGCGAAGCGACATCTACGGGTTAGGCGCAACCCTCTATGAGTTGGCAACCGGGCAACCGATGTTCTCCGGGCAAAGCCGTTCGGAGATGTTCCGGGAGGTGATGGAGCACCGCGTCGTCTCGCCGCGTTCTTTGTGCCCCGCGATGCCCCGTGACTTGGAGACGATCATCCTCAAGGCGGTCGCCGCGTCCCCGGACGACCGCTTCCAGACCGCCCGCGAATTGACGGACGAGTTGGACCGGTTTCTCGCGGAACGCCCGATCCTTTCGCGTCGCATCAGTCTGCCGCAGCGGCTCTACCGTTGGGGCCGTCGCAATCCGGCAGCCGCACTTCCCTCCGCTGTGGCGGCGCTGTTGTTGGTGTCGCTTGCCTTAGTGTCCGGCGGCGCCTACATGCAAGTGTCGTCACAATATCATCGCGCGGAGCGGAATCTGCAGTTGGCCGGTCAGCAGAGACAGCTCGCCAGCCAAACGCTGGAGGATGTCGAACGAGAGCGGCAGCGTGCGCAAGCGAACCTGCAATTGTCGATGCAAGCCTTGGACCAAGTGTTCCGCCGCTTCGCGCCGGGGCCGCTACATGTGCCGGAGTCCGAAGACGATGACTTTGAGCCGATCTACAACACGGCCATCTCGGAGCAGGACTTCGAACTGCTGAGGGCGATGCTCAGTTTCTACGACCAGTTCACGGTCAATAACCACGACGATGCTCAACTACGACGCGCCGCTGCGACCGCGTACCAGCGAGTGGGCGACATTCAGCAGCGAGTTGGCCGGTTCGCCGAGGCACAGCTGGCCTACCAGCGGGCACTCGACTTGGTCAATCATCTCGGCGCCGATCTGGACATCAGCGATCCGCTGCACACTCACGAAGCCGCCCTGAACAATGAGCTCGGCCTGATGCACAAAATGTTGGGGCAGGACGACGAGGCGAAACAACGACACCTCAGCGCGCTCGGCACGCTGCACAAACAGCTGGCCCTGTCGCCGGAGGATCTGGAAGTCAATCTCGAGTTGGTGCGAACGCACAACTTCCTCGGCTACGCAATCTGGGGAACCTGCTGCCATAAAGACGACTCCCCCAAGCTGCTGACGGCGGTCGAGCAGAGCCATCGCAGCGCCATGGCGGTGCTCCAACGCCTCTCCGAGCGAGACCCCAGCCCGGAGCACGATCTGGTGCTGGCTCGCAGTTACCGCGATATCGCCGCGGTTTTGCTGCATCGACGCCGGACCAGCGACGCGATCGAAGCATCGGACAAGGCGATCGATCTGCTCGAGCGGCTTGTCAAGGAGCATCCGCAAGTGCCGATCTACAAATATGAGCTCATGCGGATGTTGGCTCGACGCGACTCCCGTTACTGGTCGGAGGATCTGGAGTTGGGCGAGCAGCGGCTGCGACGCGCCCTGCGGCTCTGTGAGGAGCTGGAGGCCGACCATCCCTCCATCCCCGAGTACTCCTCGCGGCGCGCTTACGCGCACTACAAACTGGCCGGCGTCCTGATTCGTCGCGACAACCGTCAACTGGCATTGGAGCACTACCGAAAGTCGGTTGACTTGCAGCGGACGCAGGTGGAGCGGTACGCCGATCAGCCCCTCTATCGGTTGTTTCTGGCGATCGCGAGCCGCGAATTGGGAGAACAGCTGCTGGAGGACGGAGAGCTCAAGGACGCCGTGAACGTGCTGGAAAGCTCGCTCGCCGTGTCGAAGCAAATGCACGAGCAGTTCACCGCTCGCCACAACAAGTTTGTCGCCAAAGATGTGCTTCGCAAGCACTACCGCTTGCTGATCTCCGCCTACCAGCAGCTTGAGCAACACGACGCGGCGAAGCGGATGGAGGAAGAGTCGAAGGCGTTCGCCCACTTGCCTCCCCAAGAGGCGCCCGATTGTCAGCTGACACGCGGACAATCCTCAAACGCGCCTTTAGGTTAGCGCGCTGCTGGTTCCCTGGGCTTGCGCCCAGGGCCAATGTCTGGCGCCCTGTCGGGGCTGTTGCGCGCGTCTTTTCTTGCCGCTCTTTGCGTTCGCGCGATTCCACGGGCTCGCGCCCGTGGCTAACATCTGTCGCCCCTGTCGGGGCTGTTGCGCGCGTTTTTTGTCGCCACTCTATGAGTTCGCGCGTTTCCACGGGCTTGCG
>JAGQPF010000571.1 GCA_020426845.1 Planctomycetales bacterium | reverse complement strand
CCCGACAGGGGCGACAGACGTTAGCCATGGGCGCATGGAAACGCGGCGCAACCCCACATCCCAGCCCCGACAGGGGCGACAGACATTAGCCATGGGCGCGAGCCCATGGAATCGCGGCGCAACCCCACATCCCAGCCCCGACAGGGGCGACAGACATTAGCCATGGGCGCAAGCCCATGGAATCGCGGCGCAACCCCACAACCCAGCCCCGGCCACAGAAACTAGAAGCTGCGTGGTCCGTTCCCGGCCGCTTGTGGTGTCACGGGCGGCAACTCCTCGGGCAGCGGCGGCGCAGGCAACTCGGGAGCGAGCTGCAGCACGGGACGCGGAGGTGGCGGCGCCACGGCGGGCGCCGGCGGGGCGCTCGACGCGCCCGGAGAAGGTGCTCCGAACCTCCGGGCATCGGAGCTGCCGGAGCCGAACGGCGAGGGAAATTCCAGCGCGAGATCCAACGTCGGCCAGCCCATCCGCCCCGCCATTTCCATGTGTGCCTGGTGGCGAGCGCGTAGCCGGTCTCTCCAACTCCAGTGCAAGCCGGGCGGCGGAGGCGTGGCGCCGATGACGGGAGGATAGACCGGAACGGGAACGGGCACGGTGAAGGTCAGCTGAGCCTGGCCGACCGAAGCCACCATCACCACGATAAACGTGATCGCGGCAATTTTTGCGACTTGTCGCGAGCGAGCCATGTCAGCCTCCCAATGTTCTCTTCAGTGAATTCGAACCAACCTGCAATGCCGCGCTAACTCGCCTGCAACCGCCACGCACGCGAGCCACTAAAAGTGTTTGTAGATCGGCAAGTGCCGGTAGTAGACCTCGAGCATAAACACGCTCAAACAAGTGACATAGAGTCGTCCGCCGTGGTGGCCCCAAGCGTCGCGAGCGGGATCCCAGCTGCCGGCCTCGGGGCCTTTATCGACTTGCGTGGAGGGCAGGTACTCGCGCATCACGTCGTTCCACTTGTCCCAGTCCTCGCCGCCCATGTGGTGCAGCACTTGGGTGGCGTAGTACCAGTAATAGACGTCTCGCTGGGTTGAGGCCATCAAGTTTTCGAGCAGGTAGTCGACGCCGCGGCGCAGGCTGGAGTTGGTTTTTGGCCAACCGAGATACTGGCGGCACAGCAGCCCCTCGGCGGACATGGCCAAGGTCGGGCCCTCTTGCGGCAAGTAGGCATACTTGGCGCCGCTCTCATGCTGGACCGTGTCCAGGTAGCGGGTGATATTGCCGAGCGTCTCTTGCTTGACGGCAAGCTCCGAGGCCATCAAGCCACTTTGCAATGCCATCACGAACCATCCGGTCACGGAGGTGTCGGCGTCCGAGCCGGGCGTGTACCGCCAGCCGCCCTCGGGAGATTGAATGCGTGCGGCGTAGTCGAGCGCGAGCTGCGCCTTGGCTTTCAGTTCGGGATCTTTGGTCATGCCGAACAGCTCGCACAGCGCGATGGTGCACTGGGCCTGAGTGTAGAGGCGATGGTTCCGGGGCGACTCGCCGGGCTGATAGAAGGAGCCATCGGCGTCCATCATTTTGAGCAACGCGTCCTTGCCTTTGCTGACCTCCAATTTGTATTCGCCCTGCAAATGCGTGTTGCCGGCGCCTTGAAACGCAAGCAACGCCATGGCGGTGGCGGAGGGCCGGTTCTCGTTGATGGCGGCGTCGGCGTAGGGCCCTTTGAGGCTCCAGCTGCCGTCGGGCCGCTGCTGTTTCTTCAGCCACTTCAGCGCATTGGCGACGGCGGCTTCCGTGCGTTTCGTGCCGCCGTAGGCGGCCAACAGCGCACTTTTGGCGCCCTTTTCCCGGCCCGTCAGCGCCATGCCGATCGACGGCGCCGTAATGGTCGAGGTGTTGAACGCCGCGTCGCTGACGGTCGGCAAGTCGGGCGGCGCCGCCAGCGGATCGCTGACCTCCATCAAGTCCTTGGAGAAGATCGGTTCGCTCAGGTTTTCCAGCGGGTCGAGCGAAAACATGTCGAGCGAGTCGTCCTCCAACTGCTCGCCTTCGCGGTCCGAATAGACCACCTCGACCTCAATCGACTTGTCCATCTGCGTGGTGAGCGCGATCAGCGCGAGCACGATCAGCAGGCCCATGTGCACCACGAGGCTGACGAGCCAGGGCGGCGCGGCCCGCAGCACATCGCCGGTGAGATTCTCCTCCTCGCCTTCTTCGGCATCCTCGTCCTCGGCCTCGCCTCGAATGATCGGCTGCCGGTCGCTAACGGGAATCGGCTGGCCCGCGGGCAACGGCCGATTGGCGGGCGCCGGCAGGGGACGGTTGGCCGGCACGGGCACGGGACGATTCGCCGGCGCAGGTTGGGGCACCGACGCGGCCGGAGTTGTGGGAGGGGCGGGAACGGGAACGGGTCGCGGAGCGGATGGTGGCGCGGGAGCAACGCCAGGCCGGGGAGCGGCAACAGGAGCGACCGGGCTCGGTGGCATCGGCTGCGGCGCCGCCGGGGGAAATGCCGGTTGCTGCAACGGGATGGGCTGCGGTTGCTGCGGTTGCACGGCGCCGGGATGGATGGGAGCCGGAGCAACAACCGGTTGAGGTTGATATTGGGGTTGATGTTGAAGTTGAGCGGCTGGCGCCGGAGGCGCGACCCACTGGGCAGGCAACGGCTGCGTCCCGGTTGGTGTACTAGTCGGCCCGGGATAAGGCTGCGATGCAGCGGGGGCAGCGTAGGGTTGCGGCAACGGCTGGCCCGCTTGGCCCGTGAATCCCGGGGTCGGCTGAGCCAAATGCGGCGGCAGCGGCAGTGCTCCTCCGGGTTGTTGCACAGGCATCGGCTGCACAGGCATCGGCTGCGCGGGCATCGCCTGCACGGGCATCGGTTGTATGGAAGCGGGCTGGGCGGGCTGAGCCGCCATTGGCTGAGCGAATACAGGCTGAGCGAATACAGGCTGGGCGGGTGCGGCCTGAGGCGGCGCCGGCTGAGCCTGGGGATGAGCCGGAGGTAGAGGCTGTGGCGGCGAACTGGCAGCGTTGGCCAGATGAGGTGGCAACGGTTGCGGAGGCTGATTGGGATTCGGCGAGGTCATGCAGGCCTCCCGGCCGTTGAAAAGGATGTTCGCCAAGCGTTCGGCCAACATGGCCGAGCGATTTCAGCTTGGCCAAACACTAGCGTCGTCGCCGAATGATGGCGACAAGTGCCGTGAGACAAGTGCCATGTGTTAGAGACCAAATCAGTGAATAATGTCACACGAATGTCACACGAAATTCCGAACGGCCAACGTCCCCGCGACCCGAGAACAAGGAAATCAGAGGTTCCGGCAACACGACTCGGCTTCTTTGAGTTTATCAGCCTCGAAATTAAGCGCCAAGCAAGAAGTCCCTTTGCCACAACCACTTGGGGCCTGCGGCGCCGACGGCGCAACCAACGTATCCGCTACGTGTCCACCCGAGCGATTGCGACGCGGCTGCAGAATCGTTTCAGCCGGCTCAAACCAATCCGTCCCACCTCCAACGCGAGGTTCGCACGTCCCACCTCGCCACCGGGAGTCAAAAATCGTGGCCCCCCTTCCCCGCATCGCCGATTGATCTATAATCAACCCATCAATGACGCGGGGTGGAGCAGCCCGGTAGCTCGCGAGGCTCATAACCTCGAGGTCGCAGGTTCGAATCCTGTCCCCGCAACTTGAATCCTGGAAAGCGAACAAAAGCTACCCCAGGGTTAAGAAACAAAGCCGACGCTAACCCCGTCGGCTTTTTTCGTGGAAACGCCAGTTCTGGCAACAACTTGCGAGCTGCCTGGTCTCGGCTCCGTCTCTTCGCCCGTGTCGCGCGAGACACCCACAGGTGGCCGCCCGTGGCCCATCTCGGCCAGTTCTGGCCCAAAGTCTCTGTTGTCTCTGCAGGATAACCCAGCTCGGGTTATTTCGTTGTTGGTCTCGGTTGAGGGAGTCGGAATGTATGAGTCGGGCTCGGTAGGCGGACCGAACACGAAAGCGGTGTTAATCACTCTGTGCCTGGAGGCGGCCACAAGGACTCCGTAACGGGGCTGAGGAATGTCAATGCACTCAATTTAGTTCTTTGGACAGTTTGCGCCATGCTTTCTCGGGGGCGACCGGTAGACCCAAAGAGTTTTGCACATTCGCCGAGATCGCAAGGAACCTGACCTTTATGTCGTTCTTCGATAGTTTTTGACGATGAAGCAAGTTGTCGACATAACCAAGGACGCCAGGTGCCAAAAACCCGTCTTTTGGATTGAACGGAGGAAACTCACGCAGCATTTGGGCGTCCGTGGAACCACAGTTATTCGGGCCGTTTAGGTCCAGGTAGCAAACCTCCAAATATACATCTAGCGCATCTTTGTACTTTTTGTCTTTCTTGAGAATGTCTCCCATCGAAAGCCGTGCGTTGCGATAAAGCCCCCACTGATACTGCTTCGCGTGAACGCCAAGTTCTTTGGTAAGTTTTGCCCACTCAATTTCGGACGCAGTCGGTTCCCGGCCAAGTTGCTTTTGCAAGCGGTTTCGTTCTGCTTCGTACTCCCGTCGTGCGGCCAAAAATTGGTCGTGTGTTCCGTTGGCAATAGACCATTGTTCTTCGATCAATATCGCCTGATCTTCCCTAATCAAAATCTTCTTTCGGTCACGTGGTCGCGTCCGAACAAGCATGTGCTGATCACACCCGGGACACCTTTTCTTGCGGCCGGGCATTTTTTCTAATTGGTGACCGCAGTAAGGGCAAACGGGTTGGGTATTTCCGATGTTGCTTTTCTTTGGCGAAAACTTCGCTGTCAAACGGTCGAATAGGCCCATTAGTGTTGCCACCCAGCGAAACACGCTTCAAAAAATTCGGTATCAGCCAAAATGCCGAGGTCAATTTGCAGATGCAATTTTATCATTTCTCAAGACAGTTTGAACGAGTTGCGTGACACGCGCGGAATCGGACTTCTGTCGAGATTCGCCGCGTCATAGACGCTTTGCAAGAACGCCAGCAAGTGGAAAATGAATCCACGTTGATTTGATGACTTCTCCGGCTGAGGTTAGCGCTTCACTATATGCGGCAAGTTGCCCGGCATATTCCTTTGCCTTGGTTTCGCAGTAGCCCCTGCGTATTGGAGCACTCTTGTGGTCGATTACGACGACTTCTCCGCTCGGTAGCTGAAGCAGAATATCGATCGTGCCGTTCCAGTCGCCACCGGCAGAGCGTGGTCCGCATACCGCCGTCTCGACGTGCCAATGAGAGCCGGGAAAGTGTTTCTCGACCCATTGGCGAAAACGCTCACCGGAAGAAACCAAAACTGATGGTGAAAGGATGCCAGTTACTGAGAAGGCAGCCAGACAACGTTCCGCGACACTTTCTTTCTCGCTGTCGCTGAGTGAAGTGATTGACGGCAGAGCGGCAAGATAGCTATGCACGGCGTCTCCAATGGCTGCGTACTGATCTTCTTCTGCGCCTGTCGGAAAGTGTGAAGGCCCCGGCAATTCCTCGATGGCAAACTCAGCGTCCTCCGATAGTGCAACTGCTTGGCTGGGAGAATGAAAACGCGGAGTGAATTCCGACGGCTCCGTCTCTCCAGCTAATGACAGCCAGCGTTCTTGCTGCTTGGCTGGAAACCGGCAGTCGTCAACCATGTCTGCGTTGAGTCGCCGTAGAACAAACGACGTGTCAATTCCATCTAATTCGTGTTCACCTTCGTCGAGGCTGGAATCAAGTACCGAATCCACTGTCGTGAGTTGTTCGAGCCACGCGTATTTACCGTCGCGATGTGCGAACACCAGCTTTTGCCTGGCTCGCGTGCATCCCACGTAAAGAAGCCGCAAATTCTCGTCAGTCTCGCGAACAGTACGTGCCTGCCCCTCGGGCGAGAGTAGAGCATCGTCTTCGAGGCCACTTCCCGTGCGGAGCCCACCGAATGGACCGTCGGTTGTACCAAAGGGCCACGTCCACGAACGCAACATTCGTCCTTCCAACGGCGATTCGTGACTCTGTCCACCACCCGTAACAACCGGAGACCACATATTTGCTGAGCGATTCGCGTTCAGTCCGCTAAGGACAACAACCGGCCATTCCAGCCCTTTGGCTGAATGGTACGTCATCAAGGTCACCGCATCGTGTCCTTGCGGTGGATAGCACAGATCGAGCTCATCATCTACAAGCTGTTCGAGATAGAGAATGAAACCACTGAGAGTCGCTGCCTGGCCACTGTCGAATGCAATCTCTTCGTACTCGCGGGCGTGCCGGAGCATCGAATCCAGATTCGAGCAACGCCGTGCCGGATCACCCCATCGTTGGACGAGTGTTGGCAAATTGAGTGATTCAATGACTCGTTGAACAACCGCCGTAGGTGACAGTAGGGAGTGATCAATTCGCTCGATAAGCGAAAAATGCGAATCGCCACTCCAAGGGACGTACGAGTTGGATGTCCGATCTGAGTCATCGCCGTCCTGAACGGCACGAACATCCTGCAGACGTTGCACAATCCAGTCGGGCGTGTCTTGCTCCGGATTACTCAACAGGTGCAGAATTGTTGCGGCTGCGAGTGAGTCGGCGCGATCTGCAACCATACGCAGACCCGACAACACGATGGAGCCTTCGCGAGTCGACAGTAGCCCCGGACTTTCGAGAAGATAGGGGATCCCGAGGCTGTCAAAAGTGGCGGCAATGGGCGGCAGTAACCGGTTTGTTCGTTCCAAAATCACGATGTCGCCGAACCGAATTCCTTCGTTCTTCAGCTTTGCGATGCCACATGCGAGCGCTGTGGCATCGTCCGTCTGGTTTTTCGTATCGAAAATCCATCGTTCGACTCCACGGGCTGCTGGCGGCTTCTTCGGCTTCTGTTTGGCGTCGTCTCCGAATATGGGTTCGAATAGCTTTCCGACCAGCTGAACCAAACCACGTTGACTACGGTGGTTATTCGGTAATTCAGCACGAGCGGCATCCGACGCATTCTTCCAAATGTCGTCGACCAGCTCCGGGTCGGTGTCACGAAACCCATAAATTGCCTGCTTCGGATCACCAACCCAGCGACTTCGAGGAGAGAACCGGCGCAACTGCTGGAAGATCGCGAGTTGCAGTGGATTCGTGTCCTGGAATTCGTCAACAAGGACCAGGTCGAAATCCTCCGCTAGGCGAGCGGCAAGAGCTTCATCCTGCAGAAGCTGCAACAAGAGGATTTCGAGGTCCGTGAAATCGACCAAGCCACGTTCCGTCTTGTAATCGGTGTATTGCGACTCTAGGCGAATCGTCTCGGTGGCCAGGTGCGAAGAGAACTCCCGAATATCCTCCTGCAATTTTGGGTTTTGCCGGACCTGAGCGGCGTGGTTTCTCAACGCATCCAGCATTCCGTCCGCACCCGACTTCTTACCGGCCGTGATTCGGCTTGCAACTAAGTAGCTGCCCCAAAGTGGAATCAGCTTGGATTTAAGTTGCCGAAGCTTTTGGCGCGCCGCATTTGTATTCTTTTGCGTATCGTTGACCAACGCGTCGATGTTCGTCAACGCCTCCTCAGCCAAGTCATGCAATTGGCTGATCGGTGTCTCAACTCCAAGGGCACCGGAAGGAGTAAGAAGCTCGCAGACTCGGTCGGCACTGGCTGACATGTGCGTCTTGAAGTCGTCGTCATTGATCGCATTGCCTCGCTTTGCAGCGAGCAGGTTTAGGATGCGTCGATGTAAGTCAGTGATCCCCAATCGCTCCGCGCAATCGGCCATAGGCTGCCATGCAGAAAGCGGTATGGAGCCTAGCAGGTCGCTCAGTGCCCGATCGCCTGCGAGTTCAGTGATGACTTCGAGCCGCGGCGACAATCCCATCTCGATTGCATACCGCGAGAGAAGTTGATGAGCCACACTGTGCACCGTGCCAATGGCCGCGAGTTCAAGGCGATCAGCATTCCTGTGCGCTTCGCCTTGACCGTCAGTCGAAGAAAGCAACTGCGCCTGAATTCTCCCTTTCAATTCAGCAGCGGCTTTCTTGGTGAACGTTGTCGCCAGAATTCGCGCCGGATCTAAACCGTTCGACACAGCATCGGCTACAGTTTGACAAAGATCGGTCGTCTTGCCGGATCCCGCACCGGCGCGAACGAGTTCAAGTGACTTCATTACGTTGTCTCCTGAATCGCACAGATGATCTTGAAATTGCAATATCTACAGACGGCTTGCGACTGATCCGCTTTGAGCTTTGGCTCCAACACAAGCGTAGCACCATCAGGCCATTGGGAAGGCTCTTGCAGTGGCCGTGCTGGAATTGGGGCATCGGATGTCAACCAGGTATCGGCGATTTCGATTGCAGTCGAGAATTGCCGCCACACCGTTTCAATGGCAGGTGCGTTGATGACTGCGCGATTACTATCTCCATCGACCGGACTTTCTGACGGCGTGTAAAGCAGACCGTCAGAGAGCACGAGATAGGCAACTCCTGGAAATCGACCACGGACAGTCGAGCGACCGTAGGCATAGGTGGCAAGCTGGACGGCCTTCCCTTCTTCGATGAGCGAGTGATACTTGGCTCGACCACCGTACTTAAAATCGATGACCGCTTCGTCACCACCTTCTCGTTCTGCAACACAATCAATCCAACCATTAAGCGGCTTGTCGAAGGCTTCGCCGGATAGCTCCACCTCGATGCCAACGATTCGATACCCGCCGCTTTTCAACGCTCCCACAAGCACACGCGTCGCGTTTTCAAGTTCGCTCCGAAGTCGTTGGCGTTCGAAGTATTTGTCAGGCTGAGCAAGCGGAGCAGCGTCGAGAGGAAGGCGTTCATCGAATGTCTTGGCAACTGCGGCAACCGCGTTCTCGACTGTCGGCAGGTCACCTCCTTCGCCAAAAACACGCTCCAGAACGCTGTGACAGAAAGTTCCTTTGAGCTGAAAATCAGCAGGTAGTTCGGCAATTTGGCTAGGTCGCAGTTTTGCCTGGTAGGTTAGAGTCCATTTTAGAGGGCAGGCGAGTCGATCCTGCAGCTCGGTTGCCGACACGGTTTCGCGGTCGCGCAAAAGCTCGTGAGGAATATTCCACAGAGGGCGGAGTGGCTGCGGAAATTGAATGTCCGCGTCCTGACATTCAAATGTAAATGGCGAAAGGGCCGTTGTTTCGCCAGACGCGACCAGGTCTTCGAATACAAGCGGCTGTTCAATATCTTGTCTCGGGAGCAACCCCCGAATCGCAAGCCAGATTGGGTGCCATCGCTTATCAAGGTCCTGAGGCAGCAGCACCGCGAGAAACGCTTCCCTAGTGAAGTTGTAACCGCGCACTTCCGCTGAACGTAATGCGGAGAGTGCCTTGCTGCCGTCATCGATGTCTATTCCCGCATTTCGCAGTTCGCGAAGCTGATTGGTTGACCAGCGTGAACCAGCTGCGTCAACCGTTCCTAGACCAAGCCAGACGAGCCGGTCGCAAGGGCCATCGATTTCGGCCAGAGAGCGTACGCGAATCGGACCGCCTTCGGCTTCGATGCAAGATGTCGTTTCAACGCCGTTTGCAAGAGCTTCTTCCAGCAGACGTGCCAGCTGTGGCTCCGATAGTGATGGTCCCTGGCTTTCGGCCAATTCCCCAAGCAGTGAAGCCTGACCTGCCGCGATTTGTAATGCCTGAATTAACTCCGGATTGGCATCATCGTCCTTTGCGAGCAGCGAGGCTCGACCAGACGCCCACTGAGCAATCAGCGCCGCCCTTGCCCGCACGACGCGCGACGGAATGTCAGTACCTCGGGGAGTCCGGTCGCAGTGAATCCAAGCGTCCAATCGCTCGCGAAGTTTGCCATCAGGATCATTTTCTTCGTTGCAGAGTTCATCGACGGCTTGCTCCCATTGACTGCTCCCCAGGCCAGGTTCCTGTGTCAGAGCCTTCGCCAATCGTGATGCTGCCTTCCGGGGAACTGGCAGGATCGGGAGTGCCAGGAAGTCAAGCAATGCCTGTGGATCAACCGGTTCCCAGCAAAGGGCAAGGCTCAGTGGCAAGACCTGAAGCACCGGGTGAGCACGTGACCATGCCGACGCTCCGGTCGTTGGCAAGCCGACTCGATTCAGGCACGCATCGAGTCGGATCGCCAAATCGTCGTCTTCGCAGCAGATCACCGTGCTCGACAACTTCCCTGGAGCCGATACCAAAACCGCTACAACGAACTCAACCGAAGCGGATTCACTGCGAGTGTGGACATACCGAAACGTCGAGTCCTGTTCGATGCCGGCAACTGTCTCACCACGCACAACGGTTTGAGCCGCATGCAAGGCAGAGCCCTCGACGGCGTGAGATAACAATTCCGGAGGCTCAACGACTGTTAATTCAGCGAGAACCTTGCGCCATACTGGCGGCCATTTGTCTGTCGCATCGTGTAAAACACAACTGTGCGGCGGGAGAACCTGTCCTGCCTGCAGGGCGTCGAGAACTCGCTGCAAGCGTCTGGCTTCCCCAGGAAACGTCATGGTGCGCCCGGCGACGGCACGAGCAAGGTCACGGACGACCTCGGGAACTGACTCCGAATCAGCCTCGTCCCATCCTGCCAAAAGCAACTCGTCTCTTCGTGCAAGTAACTCGGATGCTGTTGCCCAGCGATCAGCCGTCATGCTGGCCGTGATAACGGAATCCGAAACCGTATCAAGAGCCGCCGCGTATTCAGTGATGCGATCTGCCTTGTGAATAGGAGGAGCCGGCAGTCCCAACTGCGTTTCGAGCCACGCCAGTAGGGTTTCCGGTCCACCACGAATATCGTTGACGCTGCCACGCCTCCATTCAGGCAAAGCCGTCCCCGGAGTCAGTCGAATTGTGAGTTGTGCTTCGGTAATCATCGACTCATTCCGTTTCCCCGGTGGGATCTCGTTTGACGAATTTCGTCGCCCATTCGTTCGGATAGCGTCATGGCGCCGCGGCTCCATCGCCGAGAGTGGTGACGAAAACGTCTTCGCTAGAGAGATTATCTCTGGCCATATCGACGAGATGTTGGTGATGTGTAAAAAACACGACCTGAGTGTGGCGGGATAATTCCGCAAGAACTTTCAGGCCGGCGATGGCTCGATTGTCGTCGAAATTCAACAGAACATCATCGACAATAAGGGGCAACGGTTCATGGCGACTCAACCAGTTTTCAAGGCTGGCCAACCGTAGTGCGAGGTAAAGCTGGTCACAAGTTCCGTCACTCATTCCCGCAACTGTGATCTTTTCACCGCTGGACTTCCGCACGCCAGTGAGAACCGGTTCTCCACGTTCGTCAAAATCTGCCTGCAGGCCGGAAAAACCATCCAACGTAATTCGACTAAATATTTCGCTTGCACGTGAAAGCACTGGCCCCTGGTTCTTTTCGCGATATTCCTCGATTGCCGCATGAAGAACTGCCGCTGCCAATCTCAATCTGGCAAGCTCTTGAACCCGCTCTTCTAAACGGGACGCAATGCTCTCGCGTTTCAAACTCAACTCCGACGCCTTCGAGCCGCCGTCGATCTTGGCCAACTCTATATTTTCTTCTTTGATTTGCCCGATGACCGTGTCACGCTCGCCATTGAGCTCCTTGACCTGACCTTCGAGTTCATCAATTCGCGGCTGTATCAAGTCGATATCCAAGGGCTCCGATTCAACCTCCTGCAAGAATGTATCGAAGTCCATTCCGCCACTCTGACCGCTGATCGACTCTTCGAGACCTCGGACAGTGCTCTCGAGCTCGCGGCGACGACGTGATTGAATTGCGGCCTGGGATAACTGGTCATGGGAATCGCAAGATGCCAATCGACACATCTCGTCGAGCGCGGTGGTAGCTTCGCTGGAGGCACTCTCTGCCCCCTTTAGTTTCTCTCCCTGCTTTTCGATTTGCCGTGATAGTGAATCTCGTTTCTCTTGGTCTAATCGGGCCTCCTTCAATCGGGTAGACAGCAACGAGACGGCGTCTTCCGGAGATTTCTTCGCCAGTTCTGGAAGCGTTTTGCCCACCAGCTTTTTGACGTCTGAAGCAAACTCACGGGCGTCGCGGTCAATCCCATCCAAGCGAATCCGCAGTTGATCGGCGTCTCGGAACTTCTGGAACAGCCGACCAATATCTTGCAACACGCTATTGGCTTGAGAGGGCAACGCGCCGTCAGACAAACCGAGGGCTTCCATTTCGGTCGCCCAGTCGGCTCTCCAGTTTCCCAAATCTTGCTCTGCTTCCTCAAAACGAGATTCGGCCTCCACGAGATCCTGGCGATTAGTATCCAGATCTTTGATCTGCTGATCGCGTCGATTTTGGGCCGTCCTTATTTCTTCAATTTTGCCAGCCCCTAGACGCAACAATTCGTTGAGCGAGCATCCGTCGACCTGACAGTCGGAGTCAACCTTTTGAAGAGTTGTCACCAGATCACCGATCATTTCGTCGATGCGAGTGGCGAGTCTCTTCACTTGCAATCGCTTTGTTCGCAATTGGCCTGCCGTTTCAACGAGCTGCTGCTGACGACGAAGCCAGTCACGCATTTCGGCAGGACTGAGCGGTTTTATCGAGAGAGGCGCCCAGATCTCGATCCAACGACTTTCGATTCCCGACGACTCTTTTTCGAGCTTCTCAAGATCTTCTTCGAACTTCTTGATGTTGCGTTCGCACTGATCAATTTCAAATTGAATCCTGGACTTCGCTGCGACTCTGTCCGCGTCTTGCCGGAGCTGGTCGCCGATTTGATCTGCGTCATCGACACTTCGTCGATACGCTTCCAAGAGTGATGAGCTTGTTGGGAACTTCTGAAGAAAGTCATCGACACTGCTATCCAAGTCGGGTCGACTATCCCAGGACGCAAGAATCAATTGCCATCCTGCATTTCTCAATTCACGAGCTTGATTCAGGTTCTCCTCCGTTGGTACCGTCTGGCCAAGTTCCAGCTTCGCAAGTTGCTGATTCAAGCTGGATTTTTCTTCAACCTTCTCCCTGACTCTCGTTCTGGCTGATCTAACTTCCGCCTCTTTTGCTTTCATGTCATCCGAAAACTGTTCGATCGTTTCTAGCGACGGTACGGCCAGTTCCTCTAGCTCTTCAAGCTCACCAGACCACAAACCGAGCTGACTCAATTCAATGGCCGCAGTCCCTTGAAGTTCCTCGATCTCCTCCTGGAGCGACCTCAGCTGACCTTCCCAATCACCCCCACTCTGAATGGTCTCCAAGACATCTTTCAAACCCTCGTCGTCGGGAGGAACCTGAAGATTGCCGACTTCCTCCTCGATGCGTGAAATTGCACTTCGGATCTTGTCACAGTCTCGGCGTGAGGAACGAAGTCGCTCAACCAGTGCTTCCTGTTGGTTCCCGAGATTTTGAATGCGGACCGTCTTGTCGTTTGGAAGCCGGAGTTCCTCGATCTTCGACAAGTCTGGCGCACGGCCGAGTTCTCGCAGAATCTCCTTTGCTTCGTTTTCTGCCTCTTCGAATTTTGTCTCCAGTCTGGGACGATCGGCCATCGCTTTCCGGTGGCCACCTAGCCGATCACGAATGGCTTCAGTTGCATCCGCCTCTTGAAGCAACTCCTCGGGAATCGTTAGTTCCGCTAGCTCTTCGTTGAGGGACTTGAGTGCTTTTTCCGCATCGGTAGTCTGCTGTTCTGCATTTCGGAGAGCCAGCAGGAGGTCATTACTCTCTTTCTCAAAGTCATCCGGCAAGAGTGGAATGTCAGCAACTGCTGACAGATCGTTCTTTGCCTTTTTCCACTGTCCAATTGCGGTGGTTGCATCTCGAATTCGGACTAACCGATTGCGTTCTCCTTGAGCCACGCGGATCTTCTCGTCAAGTGAATCCTTTCGCCTCTGTGCCGATTGCAACTGCTCATCGTGGTGTTTCCAGGTATCAGCGGTGACGAGGGCGGCCTTCACCTCGTCTTGAGCATCCTTGTATTCCTTGATGTCATCAATAATCGCTCCACTCCGACCACTGGCCTTCAACAACTGGTCAATTTCCTCGTTCAGGAGCTTCTGTGCTGACTGCAAGTCGGAGATGCCCGCGCCGGCAGAGAACAGTAATTCGCCGATCCGCCCACCACCTTTGACGATCTCCTCTCCACCGTGCCGCAATCGCTCGTGGTCAATTCCAAACATCATGTGGAACAGATCGCGATCGACATCAGCTAGAAAACGGTCGAGTAACGCGTCTTCCAGAGGCTTGGAATCATCGGCGTCAAACAGGGAGTTTTTATTCGCCTTCCTTCGCACCATCTCCAAGATCGAACCGTCACTGTGCTGTAGTTCCGCGCCAATCCTCAGCTTTCGATACGGGTGAACGAAGTTGTCCGGTGTTTGACCGGGGATTCCGTAAAGCAAATCCACGATTGCCCGTAATGACGAGCTCTTGCCGGCTTCGTTCACGCCGTAAATGACGTGCAGCCCGTGCTGTCCACCTGACAAATCCAGCTTGGTGTCGGTAAATGGCCCGTAGGCTTTCAAATGGAGGCGGAGAATCTTCATTCGTCCACCTCCGTTCCCATCAACCTGATGTGCAACAGCGGTTCGGCGGCGGCCAGCACTTCGGATAGCCAATCGTCGTCATCGACACGCGCCAACTCTTTCAGCTCGGCAGGCAACTTTTTCACGACATCTCCGAGATCGAAACCGAGCGTTCCGGCTCGACTTGAGTCCTCTCGGATTTGCTGAAAGAGGGAGGCCACTTCACTGAGGGCATCGTCGGGGACATTTCCCAGGATCGGCCTGGAAGCCGGATCAGTCGTCAACAGTCGGACCTTTTCGATCCACACTTCACCTTTGCCGACGTCTATGGCAATCGACCTGATTTCGTTTGTCCAATGGTGTTTTTTCGCATGCAACAGGCCATTGGCGGCTGTTTCACCTGCCAGCTCAATTCGCATTGCCAAGGGACGCCCGTCCGCCTGGCCATGACGCAACTCGATCTCCGATGCGACACGCTCAAGTACGTCATCGATCCCCTGACAATCTCCTACATCCACAGTCGCCCTGTCCCACCTCAGGACGTCCAGAGGCTGGAAATCTGGCTGCAGGGTGCGATCGTCGTTGACCGTGACCAGTAGGCAACCCTTGGCCCCCGTTTCTCGCATGTGCCGCCCCTGGATGTTGCCCGAAAAGGCGATAAACGGCTTTTCGGACAGCACCTCCCGAAGATGAATATGTCCTAGGGCCCAGTAGTCGTACCCTTTCGACTTTAAGCCCTCGATTGAACAAGGGGCGTATCGGTCGTGCCCCTCTCGCCCGGCTGCACAAGTGTGAAGCATACCAATATTGAAACGGCCAGAATCGGCGAGCGGGTAACCCTCAGACAGATCGTCGTAGACGGCAGCTGTGGCAAAACTCTGCCCATGGATTGCGACATCAAGATCCGGAAGTAGAGCCGTTTCCGGTCTGTCCGCAGAGAAGAACGTCACATTCTCGGGCATCCTGAGTGTCCGAGTCATCTTGTTGGCCGCGTCGTGATTGCCGGAGATTAGATACAACGGGATATCAGCTTCGCGGAGTCGTCGAACCTGATCGACGAAGAAGAGACCCGTGTTGTAGTCTCGCCAATCGCCGTCGTAGAGATCGCCTGCGATAAGGACGAAAGCGACTTTCTGATCAATTGCCAAGTCGACGAGATTGCTCAGAGCGCGTCGGGCGGCATTTCGGATCTCCTGAACAGGAGCTCCTTCATATTGCTCTAGCCCGCGTAAGGGACTATCCAAATGGATGTCTGCGGCATGAATGAATTTGAACATTTGCTGATCTCTTTCGTTACTGCTTACTCGCCTCCGTCGCATCTAGATTTAATCGACGTAACGCTTCATGTCTCTCAGTTCATCCCCAATGCCTTAAACGCTGCGGCCTTTGGGTCGCCGTAGAAGACGGGGTCGACGTGCTCCATGATGTCGCCGCTGACTTCGAGGAATTGGCGTTTGTTCTCGATGGGAACCAGGGCGCGTTTGACGCCGTTGTCCATAGCCAATTGCAGCGGCTCGGTGAGGGAGCGGACTTCCTTGATGTTCCCCTGGATGCTCATGTCGCCCAGGATTAACGTGGCCGCCGTGACTGGAGTGCTGCGTAGTGCAGAGAATGCGGCAACAAAGAATGCAATGCCAACCTCGGCTTCCACCCCGTTGTTGAGCAAGTCGATTGACTCGACGTGGAAATCGGAGGTGTCGATGTCCTTTCCCATGCCGAACTCGACTTTCTTGGACGACAGATAGCTAAAGGCTCGGCTGATCGATTCCTTCATGGAGCCACGGACACCACCGGCCACTTTGAATTTGCCAGTGCCGGAGGTCAGTGTGATTTCCAACCGGAAAAGCCCGACGGTTCCGTCGGCTCCAATCGTCCCCGCATAAACCGACCCGGGGGCGAGAGGATCCGCGGCAACCAGGTCTCGTCCGCCCTGCTCGGGTACGCCGACAAATTTCTCTTCGCCGGTCTCTTTGTCGCTGTAGCTGAATGAAGTCTGGTGATACTCGAAAGAGCCCATCTTCTTGAGTTGCTCTTTGACGCGGCGACGTCCCTCGACGGCGAATTCCACCAACTCGCCAAGCTCTTCCTTGGTAACTTCTCCGTGCGGGTAGATCACCTTCATCAAGCCAGACACTGTCTTGCGGACGGCTTTCTGGTCACGGGTGTTGAGATGACTTCCCAACGTGAAGTGCTTATCCAGTGTCTCGGTGAAGTTGTGCTTTCGCAGTGCCCGGAGAGCCTCGGCGAAGTAATCGACGACGAACCCGTAATGGCTGGTGAACAGATCCGGACGCATCTTGGGAACTTCCCAGCCGGGCAAGTAGTAGTGCAGTCGGTCGATGAACGCCATGTCATCGCGGATGACGTCCGGCATGGGTTCGAACAGATGGCCCCGCTGGACCATGACGTCAATCGGCTGGTTGGTGTTGCCAAACATCGCGATACTGGCGTCACCGGTATCGGCTTCTTTGCCTCGTTGAAACTGGCCCGATTCGCAGTAAGTCTTCATAGTCGTGATGACTTCCTTGGGCATCTTCTGCAAATCGGCCACTTCGTCGAAGGCGACAACGTCCCAGATCGTCACCATTCCCTTCTGTTTGCCCGACATGTGGCCGAACATATTGGCGACGGTCGTCGGGCCGGTAAGTAACGCGCCATACGGTGACAGCTCCTGAACTGCGTAGCTTTTACCGGTTCCTCTCGGTCCGAGCTCCACCAGGTTGAAATTTCGTTCGGTGAGCGGAATCAGACGCGTCAGAAAGAGCATCTTGAGGCGACGCTCCATCACATCAGGCTCGTAACCCATCGTCCGCAGGACGACATCGACCCATTCTTCGGATGAAAAGGCGGCACGACCCGTGCGGTATTCATCCATATCAAACGAAGCGATTTGAATCGGCTGGAGTTTGCTGATCCAAAACGGATTCTTGCCCTTGGTTTCCTCGTCGTATTCGTGTCGCATATCGACCTGGGACCAAACGCCACCGGTCAGCAGCCGGTCATAGTCCCGTACATACTGCGGCGAGATATGGACGAATCTGTGATTGAAGTTATTAAGCT
>JAGQPF010000570.1 GCA_020426845.1 Planctomycetales bacterium | reverse complement strand
GGGACCGGTCGGACCTCCATCGCAGGCGACCCTTGTGATGCCCGAGGGACCGGTCGGGCCTCCATCGCAGGCGACCCTTGTGAGGCCCGAGGGACCGGTCGGGCCTCCATCGCAGGCGACCCTTGTGAGGCCCGAGTTGTCGGCACTGTGACCACGACCACGTACGGCAATGAGCTCGGGTGGATTGGAATGATGCTGGTGCACGAATCGTGCCGGCGACAAGGACTGGCCACGCGGCTGATGCAGCAGAGCATCCAATACCTGGACGAGCGTGTGAGCTGCATACGTCTCGACGCCACACCCGCAGGCCGCGCCGTCTACCGTCAGTTGGGGTTCGAGGATGAGTGGAATTTCCAACGCTGGCTCCGTCCGGCGAGCCACATCGCCGCAGTGGATGTGACCGCCGACACCGGCATCACCAGCGAGCAGCAACTCGATCCGGCGTTGGATCTCGAGGCGTTTGGAGTTGACCGCAGTGCCTGGCTGATGCAACTCGCCGCTGTCTCGCGCGTCGTCCGTTCACCGTCGGGCTTTGGCATGCTGCGGCCCGGGCGACTCGCCGACTACTTGGGGCCGGTCGTTGCTCGGGACGAGCAGGCCGGAGAACGATTGGTGCGCGAGTTGGTGAATTCGGCGCCGGCGCGAGCCATCATTTGGGACGTGCCCCGCGTCAACCAACACGCCGAGCCGCTCGCGCGACGCCTGGGCTTCGCACCAATTCGCGAACTGACACGCATGGTGTACGGCCATCCGTCGCCGGCCGGAAATCCGGAGCTGCAATTCGCCATCGCCGGACTGGAAACGGGCTAACGCTGGTAGTTATCCGTTTACCCGGCATTTAGCCACCGAAGCGAGCCAAACCTATCCCGCGCGGATGAAGTACAGGCCAATCACAAACATCAACATTTCTGTCCATCCGTGTTTCATTGGTGTTTCATTGGTGTTTCATCCGTGGCTCACCTTGCTCGCCAGGGTCGCAAAGAAAACCGGCAGGTACTCGGAGATCATCTCGCTGTCTGAGCTGTCATCGAACAGGTCCAACATGGCCAACCCTGCCCTGAGCTGGCCGGCGATCATATCCTCTAACGAGTGGCTGAACATGTAGGGCTGCCCCTCGTCGCGCAGCTGTTGCAGTTCGTCGGCATCCAGATGCGTCAGGTCCGAATAGGGCAATTTGTGCCGGACCGACAATTGGCGGCGTTCAAGTTTTTGCTCATCAAACAAGAAACGAACAGGGTTGACGAACCCGCACATGAGCGTCCCGCCGGTGCGCAGGACTCGGGCCGCATGTTCGAAGACAGGCTGCACATCGGGAACGAACAGCAGCGAGCAGGGATTGAAAACCAGATCGAAGGACTCCTCCGGGAATCGGGACAAGTCACGCATATCGCCCTGCACCGTCTCGATCTCCAGTCCATCCCGTTCCGCCACCATCCGGTCTTGCTCGAGCTGCCGCGGCGAGTTGTCCAGCAGTGTGACGCGCGCTCCTGCGGCGGCCAGAATCGGCGCCTGTTGACCGCCGCCGGACGCGAGCGCGAGCACCTTCCGGCCGGCGAGTTCGGGAAACCACGAAGCAGGAACCGGCTTGCGAGGAGTCAACAACACCTGCCACTCGCCACGCCGCGCAGCGGCGGTTTGCTCGCTGGTCACCGGCACGGTCCAGCGATTGCCTTGGTCGACCTGCTGATCCCAAGCGCGCCGGTTGTAGGAAATGATGTCGTCCACGGAGTCGCTCCCTGCCGGCTGGTGCTCGCTGGATTGCCTGCGCAGCGAGGTCTGTTGATGCCGATCCCTCGCTTACGCTTCGGGTTCCCTTCCGAGCGCCGTGCAAATCGTTGATGCCGATCCCTCGCGTACGCTCTTACGCTTCGGGTTACCTTCCCGAACTAGCTCGGGTCGCCGATCATTCGCAGGTAGGCGGCCAATTGGTGCTGCAATTCGGCGACGGCTTGCCATCTGGCCATGCTGACGTCGACCCGGCCGGACTCGTCGTCGATGTGCGCGGCCTGAAACAGGTGGCGGATGCGGCCATGCAGAAACTCCAACACCTCGGCCAGCTGCGCCGCTTGCCCGGGCGAAAGCCGCTCGGGCAGCGCCGGCGCCTCGTCGCTGGTGGACGCGATGGGGAAGTTGCCGAGATCGTTGGGCAGATTGAGAAAAAAGCTGCCGGAATCCTGACGATCTTTATCGGGGTCGATCGTCACCCGTTGATGGTCGCTGCGCAAATCGCGAAGCCGCTCGGCAATCTGATCTTGATTGCCAAACAGCAGGAGCGACCGGCCGACGTTGATCATGTCGCCGAAACGGAGAATCCTCAGCTGAATGTCCTCGCCATTCACCTTGGTGCCGTTGGTGCTCTCCAGATCCGTCAGCACCAGGTGATCGTGGTCTTCCTGGATCTTGACGTGAAAGCGGCTGACTCGATCGTCGTTCAACTGAATCGAGTTGCCTTCTTCCCGGCCGATGGTGACCGGCGGCTGCAAATCGCTAAAGACGCGACCCCGGTCCGCGCCATCCAGGATTTGAAGTGTGATGAGCGATCCGGACATGCTGTACGAAGATGAGAGTTCCGCATTCAACGGCACGCCAAAGGCGACCAAGCCCGACAACCCAAGCTTGGGGATCCGTCCCATGAACTGCGAGATCATCCGCAGCCATGTCCGTAGGCATGCTAAAGCATAAACGCGAAAAGCAAGAGAATCCAGTTCGAGACGGGAAATTCCCGCCGCCCTCGTTGTCAATCGCAACCTGTTGTCGTATTCTACCCTGTTCGGCGCCCGTGGCGCAATTGGATAGCGCATCGGTCTTCGGAACCGAGGGTTACAGGTTCGAATCCTGTCGGGCGTGCTCTGCATAACTTCTGCCGAACGCAGCATCTACCAACAGCTGAGTGGCGAGTTGAACGCCATCGCCGTTACCCCCCAAATCACCGATTTCCGTATCCATCGTATCCATCGCTCGCCGCAAGGCCCGTAGGGCGGCCCTTCCGGGCCGCCTGAAGCGCATGGC
>JAGQPF010000569.1 GCA_020426845.1 Planctomycetales bacterium | reverse complement strand
CCTGCAATGTCATAGTTCAGGATGTCGGCAACGGACAAACGGAGATAGCCGCAATCGATCCCGTCGCTTCGATGCAGGCTATCGGCAACATCGAACTGAAACGCGCGGCCGAGCAGGTCCGAGCGAAACTCAAGCGGGTGATCGACAGGCTCTGACATTGCCCCGCCCTCAGATCCTCCAGGATGCAGCGAACTCGATCATCCAAGGGGGAGTAGATAACCTGCTTGCCGCTACGGGTGGCGCGAAAAAAGCGGCTCGCCCGGAGCATTCGCAGGTGGTGGCTGACAAGCGAGCGCGTCAATCGAAGTGCCTTCAGGCAGTTCACCGACAGATCCGGATTGCGCCAGACATGCCAGCAGCACTCGCAGACGTGTTGGCTCTCCGAGGAGGCGTAGCAGCTCCGCCAGCTCGACGACTTGTTCCTCGTTAAGCTCCGGCAGCCAATCGGGTGAAAGTTTAGCCGCAATGTTCGCGCGCATGCGATGACACCTCACTGTGCCGGTGAGCGACGCAGGCGGTCAGTTGATCGTCGGCAGTCTTCGACTCGTATACCAGAAGCCTGTTCGCATGACAGTCAATGCCGCGAATTGGTCGAAAAG
Organism: Planctomycetales bacterium; assembly: GCA_020426845.1. Taxonomy (GTDB): domain Bacteria; phylum Planctomycetota; class Planctomycetia; order Pirellulales; family Pirellulaceae; genus JAGQPF01. The sequence continues at coordinate 1,601 of JAGQPF010000569.1, read as the reverse complement.
GAAGCCGTTAGAACGCACAGCCTGTTACTTTAGCGCAAGTTTACTTCATGAGGAAGGTGCTGGCCCATGCCGGAAGGAACGGCAGGCGTGTCGTTTCGGCCTTCATTGATCCCGAGAACATCGATTCACAACTCAGTCGCAAATGACTAAAGGGAACAATACACCAGCAGAATGGTGCCGGCAGGTGTTGTTCGCGAGCAAGCGCTTACGGTCAGGGTGACAAAACCAGTTAGGTCCCTATGGAGGGCAGGCGTTGCGTTGAGGCGGTTGTCGCGAAAATTTAAATCAAGGTGCCCTCATCGGGCCGACATCGGTGTGCTTCTTTGGACCTTTCCCCTCGCCTCTAAGGAAGCTGCTTTCGAGCAATAGTAGGCCAACGCCGCTCACGATCGCTACGTCAGCAAGATTGAAAGCCGGCCAGTGAAAGGTCGCGAAATAAAAATCTAGAAAGTCAGTCACGGCGCCATGCCGCAGCCGGTCGACGAGGTTGCCGAGCGCGCCCCCGGCGATGAGCCCGAGCGAAAGAGCCGTCAGGCGGTGATCGGCTCGCTGCATCCAAAAAAGGAGCCCGGCCACAATCGCCAGCGTGAGAGCCATCAGTGCCCAAGGCGGGGCGTCGCCAAACAATCCGAAACTCACGCCCGTGTTGCGGCCGAGGACCAAGTTGAAGAAGCCGGTGACCGGGATCACCCGGGGCGGGGCCATGACGTGGTTGAGGATCAGCCACTTCGATACCTGATCGGCCGTGAAGGCAATGAATGCGATGGGGAGCCCAAGTTTCAGCATGCCTGTACTATTCCGTTGTTTGGCTTAACCGATCTTGCCAAGAGCCGGAAAGGTCTGCAGGAGCCAATTCGCGAAGCTGCTCAGTTGACCAGTAATCATCGCAATACCCATAACTACCATCGTTCCGCCGGCGAAGATCTTAAGGAGGCGCCCGGTTCGCCTCATAGCGGTCATTCGCGCCATGAAACCACGCATGAACAGGGCGGCAAGGATGAAGGGCAGACCAAGTCCGAGCGAATAGACCGCCAAGAGGGCCGTTCCGCTTCCGGCCGTAGCGTTTGCGGCCGAAAGCGTCAGTATCGCGCCGAGGACCGGCCCGATGCAGGGCGTCCAACCAAAGGCGAAGACGAGGCCCAAGAGATAGTTTGCCCACGGCCCGCCGACATGCCGGCCCGAATGAAATCTCACATCGCGCTCGAGCCACGGCATTGGCACGAGGCCGGTCGTGAACAGGCCAAAGCCGATGACGATCGCACCGCCGATCAAGTTGGCCTCATAGAGGTACGCGCGAAGAAGCCCGCTTAGCGCTGTCGCGCTCGCTCCCAGGAGGACGAACACAGTCGTGAAGCCGAGCACGAAGCAGAGACCCAAACCGAGTGTCCGAACAGTCTCCTTTAGATCTACTCGGCTGGCAAACCCATCCTCGCCGATGGTCCGCCCAGCGACATAGGAGACGTAGCCCGGCACAAGAGGCAAAACGCAGGGAGATAGGAATGAGATGACACCGGCAACGAAAGCCGTGGCAATACCTACTGCGGAGGGATCCACTGCACTTCCCCTACAAACCGCTGGCACCGCTCGCCGGTGCTGCGTTT
>JAGQPF010000568.1 GCA_020426845.1 Planctomycetales bacterium | reverse complement strand
GCTGAACTCGGGCACTTGGGCCGGCGACCTGCTGTTCAATAGTCTGGCGAATTTCGACTCGCTCGACGCCGTGTACAAAACGGCGCTTCACGAGGTGGGGCACTTGCTGGGATTGAGCCATAGCCAGGATCCCGCGTCGCCGATGTACGCGCAGCTTGGCGACGCCATGCTTCCCACCGATGCGGACATTGCCGAGTTGCAGCGGCGTTACGGGTCGCGGCGGCTGGACGCGAATGAAGAGGAGTCGCAGCCGAACGACACGCTCAAGCGGGCGACGAAGATTCGAAGCACCGGTTCGCTCAACGGTGAGATTCCGTTTGTGGTGTATGGCGACCTCACGCAGGCCGATGACGTCGATCACTACTCCCTGCCGCCACTGTCCAAGTATCGCGGATCGATCACGTTTGAGGCTCGCTCCGAGGGGCTCAGCATGGTCGGCCTGAAGATGACGGTGATGGATGAGAAGTACCGCGTGCTTGGCGTCACCGAGTCGTCGGTGGCGCAGGGCAACCGAGTGCGATTCACGATCCCCGAGGCGCGGAAGGGCGAGACGTACTTTGTGCGCGTCGAGTCGAGCGACCAGGGGCCGCAAGTGGGCAGCTACGCGTTGGTGGCGACCTACGACGACAATCTGCAAGTCGCGCCGGAGCTCGTCGACAAGGTGCTCGCGGAAGGGAATCGCTTTCTGGATCAAGTGAATCTTCAGGAGATCTTCCTGAATGATGGCGAAGCCTTCATCAACAACGACCTCGGCACCAACAATGCAATCGCTCTGGCGACGACGCTGAAGACTTCGCTGGGATTCGACGAGTTCAGCTATTACCAGGCCGAAGGGAGCCTGCCCGACGCGACCGACGTCGACTTCTATCAGATTCGCGCGCCGCGAACCGACGTGGCTCAGACGATGGTGATCACAGCGCGATCGTTGGGGTCGGCTCACGTGCCACCCGAGATTCAAGTCTACAACGACGCAGAGGAGTTGATGGCGTCCTCGGTCGTCGTCAACGGCAACGGCGAGTACACGATCCAGGTCGAGGGCGTGATGCCGGGTCGCACGTATTTCATTTCGGCCTCGGCGGCCGACGCCCGCGTCGAGCTCGTGGCCGGAAACTATGGCCTGACCATCCGCTTCTCGGACACCCCGATTGCCACTCCCACGTTCGCTTCCGGCTCGCTCGATCAAGCCGAGCCGGTGCACCATCGCCATTTGTATGTCGCCCGCTCGCAGTTGTTCCATTTGGGCTTGCGAGTGGCGGAAACGCCTGCGGGAAGCGCTCCTGCCACGGTGTGGGCGATGATCTTCGATCAGAGCGGCGCCTTGGTCTATGGCGTGGCGGCCGCGGCTGGCGAGACCCGCACGGCTCCGAGCGTGCTGTTGCCGCCGGGCGAGTATGACGTTCGCATCGCGGCGGGAGTCCCCTCGGGTGAGCTCCTGCCCGCGCTGTCCTACGAACTGTTCGGCAAGGTCGTTTCGGATGCGATCGGGCCCGGCGTCACGGATCCCACTGAAACGCCGCTCTACACATGCGCGGACACGCTGGACGCGTACTGCTACCCGACGGACACGACGACCACTGACATGTACCTGTGGGAGCTGGCGCCGGACACCACCACCGAGAACACAGTGGATGCCTGGGTCGACACCTACGACTGGCAGATGGATGTCATCCTGCTCGATTGGGACGTGTGGTACGACGAGTACCTTTTGCTCCCTTGATGCTATGACAAGTGCGCCGCACATCGTGTTTCAGACCTCCAACCGGCGCGGGCTGGGGCACCTGATGCGCGCATTGAACATCGCGCACGCAATCCGTGAACGCGACTCGCGGGCGCAAATCACCTTCTACATGCGCGGCGGGCCGCCCGTTGGTCTCTTGCCTCACGACATTCGAGGCATCGTCGCCCCGGAAGAAGACACCGCCGGCCACTGGCAGTCCGTGTGCGACGAGCTGCGGCCCCGGGTTGTCGTTTGCGACACGGTGCCGCCCAAGCACGTCGATGTCAAGTCATGTGGCGACGCGCGGATTGTGTTTGTGATGCGCAAGTGCGTCGACCAGGTGCGCGACGAGCTCTTGGGTCACCCTTTGGTGCGTGCGGCCGAGCTGTTGCTGATTCCGCATTCTCGTCAAGAGTTCGCCGCTGCGCTGCCGGCGAATCTGGAGCCACGTGCCATCTATGTCGGCACGATCTGCCGCCGCCCCTGTCGAAGCACTCAAGCGGCGCTCCGCGAAAAATATCAGCTCCGCGAAAGCGACTTTTTGTTGGTCTCCACGCCCGGCGGGGGCGGATTCGAAGCTGAGGCTCGGGAGTTTTTGGAAGTTGTCCAGCGCGTCGAGGGGCTGCTGCGGGATCGTAACGCGGATGTCCGGCACATTGTGGTCAAAGGGCCCAAGTGCGCCGCCAATTTCGAGGGCGGCGAGCACCTGACGGTCGTTGAGCAGGAGCCGGAGCTGCCCAGCCTGCTGGGGTTGGCCAGCTTGGCCCTCTCGGCTGGCGGTTATAACACCGTCAATGAGATTCGCGCGGCGCGCGTGCCGGCCGCGTACTTGCCAAGTTATCGCCGCTACGACGACCAGTTTGAGCGAGTTAGTGAGCTAGCCCGGGAAGGGCTGGCGGCATCGTTCGATGTGGCGGAAAAGGACACGCCACGCGAGATCGTCAAGCTCTGCCTCAGCAAGACTCGCATGGCCGCCATGGCGCGCCGCTGCCGCGAGGTACCATTCGCGATGGGCAACCGCGTCGCGGCCGAACACATCCTGAAATTAATCAAAGACGCTTGCTCTGCCCCGGCTTCTTCTTGCAGCGATCAGCGTGGCGCATCGTGCAGCGCCTCGCTTGGAGGTCGTTGAGAAACACTGGCTTCTTGGTTTGCGCGTTGGTCAAGCAGATAATTCAGCGCGAGCTCCTCGCCAGCACGTCGGCGCGTGAGCGTCCCATGCCCCGGCCGCGGCGGGACCGATGAACTTGGAACGACCGAATATTCAGGCAGGAGCTGACTCGCTGCGTGCGCATTTCGCGCTCCGCGGACAATGTGTGTCGGTTGCGGACGCCACGGTGCTGAGCAAGAGCCCGCCGGAGCGATACGTGGTGCGCTACCGCGTCGAGATCGAGGCGGAGATTGCAGAGAATGCGGAGACTTGCTGGGTCGTTGGCAAGTTCGACGATAGCGGCGCCGGAGCACGTAGTTACCAGATCATGCAGCGCGTCCGGGCCGCGCTGAATTCGGTCGATGCGGGGGACACGGTGGACACGGCCGTAGGCGATTCGGGGGACGATCGCCCATCGGCCCGAGCGACATTGGCCGTCCCCGAGCCGTGGTATTACGTCGTGGGATTGCAGTGTCTGTTTCTTCCATACATCAACGCCGCTCCAGCTTCGCCCCACGACACACCTGCCTGTTTGAACACGTGCCGGCTGGCAGGGAAGGCCCTGTCGGAGCTACACCGCTTGCCGCTGCTGCCGGGCCCGACCCTGCCCGTGCAACGCCAGCTGTTTGAGCTGATTTCGCCGCATCCCATGGAGTTGGCGCGAGTGGCGCCAAAGTATCGCGAGCCGATCACTCGGCTGTTGGACCAAATCCAAGGCGCGGCGGAGGTGTGGCGTTGGCCGGCCACCGTAGTGCATCGCGACTTCCAGTTGCGGCAGATGTTGCTTGTGGGACAGACACTCTGGCTGCTCGACTGGGATCAGGCGGCCAATGGAGACCCCGCGTTGGATCTCGCCTACTTTCTGGGGTACCTGCACACGCATCTCCCCACGGCTGACGCCGAGCAGGCGCGCTCTGAATTTTGGCGCGCCTATTTCGACAGCGCGCCGAATCGCTGGCCCGCGCAGGATCAGACGCCGTTGATGGAACGGATCGAGCTCTATCTGCGGTTCAACTTTCTGCGCCGCGCATGTCGTCGTTTTCGGCTGCGAGACCAGAATTGGCGGGCTCAGATGACCGAGATGTTGGAGGCCATGTCGGATCATTTGCTCTGCCGACGGCTTATCCCAACGGGCAAATTCTGAAAAAGCTCAGATTCATCGGCGGATCCGGGCTCGCAATGCTGCTTCACATTAAGAAGTCATGAAGATCGCAGCCCGCGAGTGAGGCCGATGGTGAGTAACGAAACACGAGTGCTGTTGTATTCCCATGATACGGTGGGGCTCGGCCATATTCGCCGCAACCAGGCGATCGCCTGTGAGCTGTCACGGTCCGTTCCCAATCCAAACATATTGATGGTTTCGGGCGCTCGCCAATGCATGCTGTACGAAATCCCCAGTTCGGTGGAATTCGTCACCATGCCGGGACTCAGAAAGGCGACGGACGGGTCGTACGTTGCACGCAACTCCGCATTGAGCACCGAGTGCGCCTTGTGGATGCGCAGCGAGGTGTTGTTGACCGTCGCTCGCACCTTTGATCCGCACGTGGTGATTGTCGACAAAGTGCCGCGCGGAGTTTGCGGCGAGTTGGAGCCCGCGCTGCGGATGTTGCGCGAGAGCGGTCGCGCTCGCATTGTGCTGGGCTTCCGGGATATCTTGGATGATGCCGAGACCGTGTCGCGTGAATGGAGTCGCGACAATTTCGACGACGCGATTGAGCAGTTTTACGACTCGGTCTGGGTTTATGGCGATCCGCGGGTTTGCGACTTCGCTTCGGAGTATCACCTGCCTCCCTCGGTGTCGCGCAAGCTCGAGTATCTCGGCTATCTGGATCGCAATGGCCTCGAGGGATCGTCGGCGGGCGAGTTGCCTGCCAGCGTGACGGATGCTGAGTCGCCCATGCTATGCATGGTGGGCGGAGGAGAGGACGGCGCGCAGGTTGCCCTGGCATTCGCGCAAGCGCGTTACCCCGCCGGCAGCACCGGCATCGTGCTGACCGGTCCTTATATGTCTGACGAGGTGCGGCAGCAACTGCAGCACTTTGCCCGTGGCCGCAACGACCTCCAGGTGCTCGACTTCGTCTCGCAGCCACAGGCCCTCTTGGAGCGGGCGTCACGCGTTGTCGCGATGGGCGGCTACAACTCGGTGTGCGAGATTCTGACACACCAAAAACCGGCTCTGATTGTTCCCCGCGTTTCGCCTCGGCAGGAGCAGTTGATTCGCGCTCAGAGAATGGAGCAGCTCGGATTGCTTCAGATGTTGCATCCGTCGAAGTTGTGCCCTGCGGCAATCACGTCGTGGCTGCAAAAGCCAGTTGACCACGTGCCGGCGGAAGAACGAATTCGTCTGGGCGGGCTCGACGCTGTGGCCTGCCGAGTTGGTCAGTTGGCAAAGAGTGCCGCACTTCCGCCGGCCCGGTTCCCGGAGCTGTCTTTGGCGTCGCGAATGGGCGGCAAGTCGAGTGTTGCTCATCAGTGTTTTCGTTGGAGGCCCAATCAGTCGTGAAGATCTTGTATCTCAATTCGGACTTGGGCATCCCGGTGCTCGGCGGCAAAGGCGCCGCGGTTCACGTGCGCAGCATGGTGTCCGCATTTGGTCGCGCCGGACACCAGGTGTTGCTCGCCGCGCCGCTCACAAACAAGTCGCCATGGGAGAGCCCGGCGGCACTGGACGGCGAATTGCTGCATCTGCCGCCGAGTGACGAGACGAAGTCAGCGGCGCAAGTCATCAAGCAGTTCACGTCCTCGTTGGGGAATGAGGCGGCTTCGCTATCGGGAGAGGTGCGGCGGATTCTCTACAACCAAGGGTTGGAGCATCGCCTGATTCGTAAGTTTGCCAGCCACCCGCCCGACTTGATCTACGAGCGCGCATCGTTGTTCGGGACGGCTGGGGTGAACGCCGCGCAGGCCTTGGGCTGCCCGCACATTCTGGAAATGAATGCGCCGCTTGCCATGGAGCAATCCGTGTATCGCTCCGCGGCGCTGTGCAATCTCGTGGCCAGTGCCGAGCAATGGACGCTGCGCAACGCCGGCGCGGTGGTCACGGTATCCGAGCCACTGAGGCAGTATGCGATCGACAATGGTGCGGACCCTCGCCGTGTGTTCGTGACTCCCAACGGCGTCGACCTGGACATGTTCCGGCCGATCATCGGCGGCCAGGCGGACGACGCGGCTGGAAGATCGCCGGTCTTGGGCTTCGTGGGCGGTCTGCGTCCCTGGCACGGAGTCGAAGTGCTGCCCGCGTTGTTGTCCGAGTTGCTGGGCGAGTTCCCGGGGCTCCGCTTGGTCATTGCCGGCGACGGCCCCATGCGTCGCGAATTGGACGATGAATTCCAGCGACGAGGGCTGATGGACAACGTCGTCATGACAGGGGCGGTGCCGCATGACGAGATCCCGCAGCTAATCAACCAGTTCACGATTGCGCTGGCGCCCTACCCCGAGCTCGATCATGACTTCTATTTTTCGCCCTTGAAGTTGTTCGAGTATCTGGCTTGCGGAAAACCGGTCGTCGCCTCGCGTGTCGGGCAGATCGCGGATGTGATCGAGCACGGCAAGACAGGATTGCTGCCGCCGCCGGGCGACTTGGCGGCATTGGCGGACTGCTGCCGGTTGTTGTTGAAGGACGCGACGCTGCGTCGCGAAATGGCAAAACGGGCCGTCGAGGTGGTGCAGCGGAACTATACCTGGGACGGCAACGCCCGACGGGTGCTCGAGATTGCGCAAGACCTCCGCGACGACTCGCCGGATCCGACAACGCTTTGCACAGCCGACGGAATGGCCGCCACCTGATGTCCACCTGATGTGAAAGCTCCGCCGCGTTTCTGCCTGGCGGAGGGCTGCACAAGATTAAGCAAGAATGAAGAGTTCGAGATTCATGACGCTACGCATCGCTTACGTGCTGAAGAGTTTCCCCAAACTTTCCGAGACCTTTATTGCCGAGGAGCTGGCGGAGCTTCGCCGTCGCGGCGTCGAGCTGCTGATTTGCGCTCTGAAGGATCCGCAAGAAGAGCACGTGCACTCGCTGGTGGCGGAGACAGGCCTGTTGGATTTGGTGATTCGCGACCCCGATCAGTTTCGCGGCGCATTGGAGGCGTTCCGTCCCGACCTGATCCACGCCCATTTCGCCACGGAGCCGACTCGCGTGGCGCGCGAACTGGCGCGCGAGCTGGAGCTGCCGTTCACGTTCACGGCGCACGGTCACGACGTTTATCGAAAGCCGCCGGCGGACTTTGGCGAGCGGGCTGCCGACGCGGAGCGTGTCATTACGGTGTCACAGGCCAACGCAACGCACATTCGCCATCAATTCGACGTTCCGGCGGACAAGCTGGCCGTGATCCCTTGCGGCGTTGACGTCAAGCGGTTCAGCCCGGGCAGCGACGCCAGGCAAGAGGTGCCTACGATCGTCTGCGTGGCAAGGTTCTCGCCCGTCAAGAACCTCACCATGTTGGTTCAAGTGTGCGGCGTTCTGCGTGATCGGGGCCTCCCGTTTCGCTGCTTGCTTGTGGGAGACGGCCGCACTCGCGGTGAGATCGAGCAGGCGCGGGCGGAGTTGGGCCTGGAAAGCGAACTCCAGCTGCTGGGCGCGTTGCCGCAGAGCGAAGTGATTGGCTGCTGGCGACAAGCGGACGTGGGTGTGCTCTGCAGCCACAGCGAAGGCATGCCGGTAAGCCTGATGGAGGCGGCCGCCTGCGGCGTGCCGGTGGTGGCCACCGATGTCGGCGGCATCTCCGAACTGGTCGAGCAGGGCAAGACGGGATTCGTCGTGCCTCCGGGCGACGTGAACGCGATGGCCGACGCGCTGGAACGCGTGCTGACAAGTCGGGCCTCCATCGCAGGCGACCCTTGTGAGACCCGGGTGACAAGTCGGGCCTCCATCGCAGGCGACCCTTGTGAGACCCGGGTGACCAGTCGGGCCTCCATCGCAGGCGACCCTTGTGAGACCCGGACCAGCCGCGAGTTGGCGACCGAAATGTCTTGGAACGCCCGCTTGCGAGCCTTGTCGGTGCTTTCCATTCAGCACCAAGTGGACTCGCTAACGTCCGTCTGGGAGGCGAGCATCGCTGGTGAAAGGCAGATGGCATGAGCAGGATTGCGGTCGAGAATGTCGGCGACGCGCAACGGGACGAGTCGCTTCCGAGCCTAACCGAGGCGCTGAATCCGGAGCTTGCCGAGGAGGAACTCGGACGGCGCCTGAGCAAGCAGCTGCCGATGGAGTCATTTGCGCTGGCGCGGATTGCCGTGCTGATCCACAAGCCCGGGCGGCGGTGTGTGATCGAATACGAGGCACGGTGCTTGAACGCCGGCCACTGGCAGCCGCTGACAGTGATTGGGAAAGTTCGGGCGAAGCGTTTCGGCAATGAGGGCAATCGTCGGCAGCAATCGCTGTGGGACGCCGGGTTGGATGCCGAGTCTCCGCGAGGCATCTTCGTCTCGCAACCACTTGGCACCGTGCCCCGCTTTCGCATGTGGCTGCAGCGCAAGACGCCCGGACAACTGGCGACGCAAGTGCTCAAGGGTCCGGACGGCCCCGAGGTGGCGCTGCGTATTGCGGAGGCCGCGGCGCTGTTGCACACGTTGGAGTTGGACATTGAGGCGCAGCACACGATGGACAAGGAGCTCGAGATTCTGCGAAGCTGTCTCGGGCATGTCTGCGGCACGCGGCCGGATCTCGCGCATCGCGTGGGAGAAGTGATGCGGGCCTGTGAGACGGTGGGGCGCCGGCTGCCGGCGCCCGCGCAGCCGCGTTTGATTCATCGCGACTTCTATGCGGACCAAGTGATCGTTTGTGAGCAACAGAGCAACAGCGCTCGGCTGCGGCGCCTGTGTCTGCTCGATTTCGACTTGTGCTGTTATGGCGACCCCGCTCTGGATATCGGCAACTTCGCCGGTCATCTCATCGAGCAATCGCTTCGAGAAGGGGACACGCACGGCTGGCTGGACGCCTCACGGAACGCCATGGAGAGGCGATTTATCGAACGGAGCCAGGATGCGACTGGTCCAGCCGTGCGAACTTATACCGCTCTGACACTCGCCCGCCACATCTTCCTCAGCACGCGGTTTCCGCTTCGCCGTGCCTTCACGGAGGCGATTCTCGAGGAGACCGAGCGGCAGTTGGAGGCAATGATTCGCGAAGGGGCGTGCTCATGAGCAAATCGTCGGGCGGGACTTCGAGCGGGACGTCGAGCAAAACTTCGGGCATCTGGCGAGTGCTGCGAGAAGAGCTGGGCCCTTTGCGTTCCAACGTCGTGGCCGCCCTGGTTGCCATGGCCGCCCTGGCTGCCACGGATCTGCTGCGCCCCTGGCCGCTGAAGTTCATCTTCGATTACGTGCTGCTCGACCGCTCCTTGCCGAGCTGGCTCGCTGGCTGGCAGGACCTGCTGTCGCAGCACAAGGGCGCCGCGATCGTGCTGGTGTCGCTGAGCATTGTCGTTTTGGCAGGGCTGCGAGGAGCCTTCGCCTACGCGCAATCTTATCAGACGGCGCGCATCGGCAGCATGGTCTCGCACTCGCTGCGCAACCGTCTATTCTGCCACTTGCAGCAGCTGTCGATGGCGTTTCACTCGCGGCAGCGGACCGGAGAGCTGATGACCAAGCTGGCAGGCGACGTGGGGCAGGTGAAGAGCTTTCTGTCAGACTCCGCCTCCGCGTTGGGCGCCCATCTGATGATCATCGTCGGCTCGTTCACGCTGATGTTCTTGATGAACTGGAAGCTGGCCTTGGTGGTCGCGCTGACGTTCCCCGTCCTGGTGTGGACGATCTACCTGCTGCACCATCGTGCGAAAGTGGCCGCCAAGCGGCAACGCTCGCACGAGGATCGCATGGCCTCGCATCTCAATGAGACGCTCAGCTCGATGCATTTGGTGCAGGCCTTCGGTCGCGAGCGACATGAGGCCAATCGCTTCCAGACACATAGCGGCAACGCGCTGAGCCACAGCTTGGAGAACGCCAAGTTGGAGAGCGCGGCGGCGCGCGCCGTCGAGATCACCACAGCGGCTGGCACTTGCGCTGTCATTTGCATCGGCTCGCTGTTGGTGCTGCGCAACGAGATGTCTCCCGGCATGGTGTTGGTGTTCTCCTCCTACCTGCACGGCCTCTATCGGCCGATCCGGCGCATGGTCAAGTTGGTGATCCGCATCTCGCGCCTACAGGTAAGCGGCGCACGCATTGGAGAGATTCTGGCGGCCGCGCCCCAAGTGACCGACCGGCCCGACGCGCTGGTCGCGTCTGACCTCCGCGGCGAGATCGTCTACGAAGGCGTCACCTATGCGTACGGCTCGCACGAGCCGGCGCTGCGGGATGTCAGCTTCCGCATCGCAGCGGGACAACATGTGGCGATCGTCGGCAAGTCGGGAGCGGGCAAGTCGACGTTGGTCAGCGCGCTGCTGCGATTGTTCGACCCCGACCAGGGACGGATCACCATCGACGGCGTCGACCTGCGCGACTATCAGCGCGAGTCGCTGCGGCGGCAGGTGGCGGTTGTGCTGCAGGACTCCGTGCTGCGTGGCGCGTCGATCTACGAGAACATCGCCTACGGAAACCTCGATGCCACGCCCGAGCAAGTCCTGGCGGCCGCGCAGGCCGCCGACGCGCACCGGTTCATTGCCAAACTTCCCAATGGGTACGACACCATCGTTGGTGAGAAAGGGGCGACGTTGTCCGGCGGCCAGCAACGCCGCATCGCCATTGCCCGCGCCCTGGTTCGCAACGCATCCATCCTGATTCTGGACGAGCCGATGACGGGCCTGGACTCAGCCAGCGAGCAGCAGGTGAGCGAGCAAGTGCGACAACTGCTTGACTGCAAGACCTGCTTGTTGATCACGCACGATCGAGAGGCTGCGCTCCAGGCCGATTGGGCTCTTGTTCTGGACGACGGCCGACTGGTCGCCGCCGGCCCGCCGCACGAAGTGCTGTCGGCCGATCGGTTGCAAGGCTCGCACGGCTCCGCGAGCTGTTCGTCCCCCGCGGGTCTGCCGACGCTCCGTGCCGACGAGCCATGCAATGTGCAGGTGTCAGCCAAACTACTTCCCCGCCAATGTTGATATTACTGGTCGGACGCCGCCCCAAACTCGCGGTTCACCGCGACTTAGCGGCCCTCCCAACCCAAAAACACAAACTTGACGGTCCACTACCCGGGAGCGTGGCATGAACTCGAGCACGAGGACCATTTTGCGGGCTCCGGGCCGAGAACGACAAAAGGGCTGGTCTCTTGGCAGGCTCTCTGTCTATGGCTTGCCTGTTGTGTTGTTGGCGAGCGTCGCGATCCTGGCCGGCCCCAGTATGCTGGAGACGACGAGAGGCTGGCTGGGGAATGACGCGCCTCGCGTCTTGACGCACGCGGTGGACCAGCGCGATCTGGAGATCAGCGTGATTGCCAGCGGGCTGTTGTCCAGCGCCAGCTCCGTGGAAGTGATGTCCGAGGTGGAAGGCGAGGTGGCGATCATCAGCGTCTTGTCACGGGGCACTCGGGTCAAGGCGGGCGAGGTTGTCGTGCAGCTCGACTCCGCTTTGCTGAAGACGCAGCGGCTGCAACAACAAGTTGCATTGCAACAGGCCAAGGTCGCCACCGCCAAGGCGCGGGAGGCCGAGCAGGCGGCGACTAGCCAAGGGCAAATGGAGATTCGCGCCGCGGTGCTCACTCAGAACTTCGCGAAGCTCGACCTGAACAAATATGTGCAAGGCGACTATCCGCAGCAGAAGTTGCTGTTGCAGAGTGAGATCACGTTGGCGGACGAGGAACTGAAGCGGGCTCGGGAGCGCATTCAGCACTCGGCGGAGCTCGAAAAGCTCGGCTATTTGAGCAAGGGTCAAGTGGATGCGGATCGTTTGCAGGTTCTGCGTTCGCAAGAGTCGCTCACGCTGGCGAAAGAAAAATTTCGCGTGCTGGAGCAGTTCACCCATGTGCGCATGCTGCAAGAGATGCAGTCGAAGCTGGAGGAGGCGGACCGAAACCTGGAGTATGCGCGCACCTTGGCGGCGTCGCGCGCCGAACAGGCGCGCACCCAGCTGGCCGCGCAAGTGGCCACGGAGGAGCTCGAGGCTGCCAAGTTGAAGCATCTCGACGACCAGATCGCCAAGTGCACGTTGCGCGCTCCTCAGGATGGTGTCGTGCTCTATCCGATGCCCGAGGACGATGAAGAGTCGGTGATCAAACAGGGCGTCAATGTCCGCCAGTTGCAGCACGTGTTCACGATTCCCAACACCGACGAAATGATGGTGCGCGCCAGTGTTCATGAAGCATCCGTCCATCTGGTGAAGGCCGGGATGAGAACACGCATCGTCGTCGACTCCCTGCCCGATCGGGTCTTTGATGGAGTCTGTCGGGAGATCTCGATGCTGCCGGATCAGCAGAGCTGGAGAAAGAGCACCGTCAACTTCTACCCGGCGGACATCCTGGTGGAGGGCGACATCGAGGGTTTGCGTCCCGGCATGAACGCCAAAGTCACGCTGATTGTCGATCAAGTGGACGAGGCGTTGGCGATCCCCGTGCAATCGGTTGTGCGCGAGGAGGACTCGACCTATTGCGTGGTGATGCGCGGCCGCACGCCGGAGCCTCGGCCGATCCGCCTGGGGCGATCCAACCACGAATTCGTGGAGGTCTTGAACGGGTTGCGGCCCAGCGAGCTCGTGGCGCTGAGCCCCAACGAGCTGAACGTTCAGGCGCCGTTGCCGGACGAGAGCCGACGACTGCCAACCTCTGGCCGCGACGCACAACGCGTCGCTGCCAAGTCCAGTGCGGACAATCAGGTGAGCGTGCCATGAGCGTGAGAATGCAAGTGCTCGCCATTGGCGCCAAGAGCTTGTTGCTCCACAAGCTGCGGTCGTTCTTGACCATTCTAGGCGTCGTATTCGGCGTGGGATCCGTCGTGGCGATGCTGGCGGTCGGGGAGGGCGCCAGTTTCGAGGTGCGACAACAACTGATGCAGCTCGGACCGGACCGGATCATCATTCGCAGCGTGCTTCCCGAGAGCCTGGCAAACGAGTCCGGCAGCATTTTGGACTATGGCGTGACATTGCAGGACGCGTCGCGGCTGAAGCGGCTCGTGCCCAGCGTGGCCGCCGCCACGTACACCTTTGAGATCGATAAGGACTTTTGGGCCGGCGACCGCGAGCACGATGTGCATGTGGTCGGCACCACGCCCGACTTCCGTGACATCCATCGGCTCGAGCCGGTCCGCGGACGCTTCCTGGGCTGGTCCGACGTCGACCGCTGCCTGCCGGTAGCGGTGCTGGGCGCCGCTGCGGCGGAGAAACTGTTCGGGCCGCTGGATCCCGTTGGCCAAACCATCAAGCACAGCTCGGGGCACTACACGATTGTCGGCGTGCTGCGGAGCAAGATGGAGCAGAGCAACATCGGCCACAGCCCCAATGATTGCTTGTTCCTGCCCTATACCACCGCCAAAATGCGGTTCGAGAACATTGTGCGAAACGTCGATGGCGGCGCGAAGCGATACGAGCGAGTGGACGTGCACCAGATCGGGCTCCGCATCAAAGATCTCTCGCTGCTGCCGCAATCGGTCGCCATGATTCGCACGCTGTTGGAGCCGGCGCACTCGAGCCGCGACTTCGAGATGGTCGTGCCCTACGAGTTGCTTCAGCAAGCCGAACGCACGAAGCAGGTGTTCAACATTGTGCTGGGCTCGATCGCCAGCATTTCGTTGCTGGTTGGCGGCATTGGCATCATGAACATCATGATGGCGACCGTGACCGAGCGCACGCGGGAGATCGGCATTCGTCGCGCCTTGGGAGCGACGCGACGGAACATCACGTTGCAGTTTTTGGTGGAGAGCGTGATTCTGTCGACGATCGGAGGCGTGCTCGGGCTGTTGATCGGAGTCTTGGCGCCGATGCTCGTGACGCAGCTGGCCGGAGTCACGACGGTTGTCACCTGGTGGTCGCTGGTGATCCCGCTGGCAATTTCCGTGGGCATCGGCGTATTGTTCGGACTCTATCCCGCCCGCCGCGCGGCGCGAATGGAGCCAGTGATGGCGCTGCGCCACGCTTGACCCTGCGAGAACCGAACATGCAAACCGGCATCATTTACGACTGGGACGCGCCGCTGATTTGGGAGCAACGGCTTGCGAAGGCGATGGACGAGCGATACATGCGCCGCCGCTTCGAACAGACGCTGCAACACGGGCCCGTCCGCGAGTGCCGGATCGCGCGGGTGCGGCGACGCGGAGACCAGCGAGCCGTCATTCAATACTCGCTGCAGTGGGAGGCCACTGTGGGCCAAGCAGCAGTGATCACCGCCAATCTGTATCGCGGTGACCGCGCTCGCCATTTGGTGCGGAAACTGTCCAAGCAGATTCCGGCCGAAATGCTAGATCAGTGCCCTGTCTTTCCCGTGTTCGGAATTCCGGAGCTCAGGATGCTCTGCCAAGTGTTTCCGATGGATCGCCGACTCCCGGGATTGGCGCACTTGGCCGCAGGACCGCCTCGTGAGCTGCTGGCCGACATCCGTGCGGAGGCCGGAGTCGGGGATGCGGTCGCTGTGCGTAGGCGGGGGATGATCGACGGACTGGAAGTCCGTCGTACAAGCGTTGTGCGATATCGTTCCGGGCTTTCGGCCGTCATGCGGTACGACCTGGACTTCACCACTGCCGATGGCGGCTGCGAGACGCGCAGCTTCTTTGCCAAGACTCAGCAAGAGATCTTGGACGCCGAGAAGTTGGCGACCAAACTTCGCGCCTTGCGGCAGCTCCCCACACCGTTGATTGGAGAGCAGCTGTTTGGTTTGTATCCCCAATGGCATGCCGTGGTGCTGCGTGGCGTCGAGGGCGAAACGCTGGAGGCATTGCTGCAGCGCGGGGACGCGAGTTCCTGTGCCGAGCGGTTGGCTCGCGGCTTGGCGAGTTTGCACAACGCGACGCCGCCCGCTGCGCTTCCGGAATATGACTCGGCGCGGCAGGATGCGCAGCGCGATCGGATTGCGGCGAAGTTGGCGTGGGCATGTCCCGACTTGGCCGAGCGGATCCACCACATTGCCGAACGCGTGCGCGGCATCACGTCGCAACAGTTCGCTCCGTCTCACCTCGACTTGAAGCTCGAGCATGTGTTTCTCGAAGGTGACCGCTTGACCTTGATCGACTGGGACTCGTGCGCCACGGCTGACCCCATGATCGATGTTGCCATGTTGCTGGCGCGCTTGGCGGCCGCACCGGTGCAGGCCAACTTGGCCGCAGGGAACTACGAAGCGGCGGCCCGCCGGTTTCTCAATACCTATTGCGAGCTCACACCCGCCACCTGGCGAACTTCCCTTGGCCAGCGATATGCGGCGGCGGTTCTGGACGTCGCCGTGGGCTACTTTGGTCGGCAGGAGCCCCGCTGGAAAGAAACGGTCACCCACTTGATCCGGGAAGCTGAGACTGCTCTGGGCGGAGAGCGATGCCTCGCAAGCGGTCGGTGACGTCCCGCACCACCGGATTAAACCGCGCCATCGCTAAAGTTTCTGCATTTTCGCTAATCATCGTAGCCGGCAAAGTCCGATATCGAACGAGACGAAACATCGACTTGCCTCGAGAGTGCCCATGGACGGGTCCCCACCTCAAACGAAACATCCAAGCAGGAGGCCGTTGACCAAGGCGGCTGGGCTGCTGCTGGGAGTACTTGGGTGTGTGGTTATGGCCGGATGCAAGCATCCGCAACATTACCAGGCGCAGGCAGACAGTGAAGCGGGCTGCCTGGTGAATGAAAAGTTGTTCAACCCCGAGTGGGCTGTCGGGAACATCAACATTCACGCGTCGCCCGATAGTCGGTTCTACGATCCCGACTGCCCCGCGGATCCCACTCGACCGGAGGACGATCCCGGCGCCGAATGCGTATCGCCGGATGTCTACCGATGTGAGCCGCTGGGCCCGTTGGTGCAGGGAACGGGTTACCTGGACTGGATGCCATTGGTCGAGGATGAGGACGAGGCTGCGCAGCTTGATCCGATCAGCATTGGGGGCGCATCGCACTTGCTGACGCCCACTTCGTCTTACCAAGTGGGACTGCTGAACAACCGTGACTATCAAAGCCGCAAGGAGGCGCTTTATCTTGCGGCGCTGGACGTGAGCCTGGAGCGGTTTGCCTTTGGGCCCCAGTGGTTCGCGACTCAGCAGACGATGTATGAGTCGATTAGCGGCGCGATTGACGGCGCGGATCGGCCGTCTCACCTGACACTGGGACCGGGCGGCGTCGGCAATGCCGTCAATCCGGGAGAGACCTTCAACAGCGAGGCGTCGGATGGCCAGGCCGTGGCGTCCTTCACGGGGCCGGGTCCGCTGCGTGGCGCCGGCTTCGGCGCCACCAAGTTGTTTGCCACGGGCGGCAGCGCGCTATTGCAGTTCGCCAACCGCACAGTGTTCGAGTTTGCCGGCCCGTTCAAGGGAACAGACAGCCAGTCGGAGTTGTCTCTCGCGCTACTTCAGCCCTTGCTGCAGGGTGGCGGCAAGGCGGTGACGCTCGAGCCTCTGACGCAGGCCGAGCGAAATCTGTTATACGAAGTGCGATCGTATGCACGTTTTCGGCGCGAGTTCTTTGTCAGCGTGGCGACGGGCGACGACTTGAGCCAAAGCCAACGCCTGGAGGATCGCGCGGAAGCGGACGCCAGTTCCGGCAGTCCACGTCGCCGAACCGGAATGCTCCCGCTGTTGGAGCAGATTCAAGTGCTGCGCAACGAGCAGCGGAACCTCGACAACCTCGAGGAGCATTTGAAGCGGTTTGAGGCTTTCGAGAAGGCCGGCGAGGCCGCGCGGCTGCAGGTCGACCAGGTTCGGCAAGATGTTGCACAGGCTCGCAGTCGCGTGCTGCGGGCCAGTCAGCGCTACTTCGGCAACCTCGATCGTTTCAAGGTGCAGCTCGGGTTGCCGACGAGTTTGCCGGTGAAGTTGGATCCCGCTCAACTCTCCCAGTTCACGCTAAGCTCGGCCGACTGCGACTTCGAGCGACTTCCCGAATCGTTGCCGCCCGCCGAATTCAACCCGGTTGAAGCCGAGGAGCTCGCGGTGGCGAGGCGTTTGGATTTGATGAATGCCCGCGCGACGCTGGTCGACTACTGGCGCAAAGTACAGGTTGCCGAGAACGGATTGTTGGGGATTTTTGACCTGGAGTATCGGGGCTCGTTGCTGACCCCGGATCCTGCGATTGCCAGCCGCCCGTTGGAGTTTTCCTTGAGTCAGGCGCGCCATCGCGTGGGCTTCAATTTCGAGTTGCCGTTGGTCCGCAAGCGCGAGCGGAACATCTACCGCGCGGCGCTGATCGATTTTCAGCGAGCGCGCCGCACGCTCATGGCCGCCGAGGACGTGGTGCGACTCGAGGTCCGCAACGATCTACGGAATCTCGACCGAGCGAGAAAGGACTTTGTCATTCAGCGCGACGCGGTGCTGCTTGCGTGCCGGCGAGTCGACCAGGCCCGGCGATTGCTAGAACTTCCGCCTCGTCCCGGCGAGCGGCGAGAGCTCGGCCCGAACTCCGCGCGCAACCTGCTCGAAGCGCAGGAAGACCTTGTTGATGCTCAGAACGACTTGGTCGCCACCTGGGTGGACTACCATGTGGCTCGATTGGAATTGCTTCGCGACCTCGAACTGCTCGACTCGATGGACACGCAGTTGCTCGCTTTTCAGGTCGATTCGGGTGAGACCGCGATGGAGCCGGGCCCTGCCGGAGACGACGCTGCGGATGACGCTGCGGAAGGGCTGGAACCCCTGCCTGGGCCAGCTCGCTGACGCCGGTTGAAGAACACCCAGCGGGACATCGATCGGCTCCCCGTACGACGGACTTCCAGTCCGTCGTTGTGACCCAGAGGTTCTTCCCGTCTGGCGAAGGCTGCCTCAAATTCGTTGTGGCACACCGCCCTCAGGCATGCGTCTACTTGGCCAACGCCCAACGTCTGAGCAACTTCTCTACTGGGGCGATCGAGCGATTCCCGGCAAGGGCGAAATCCTCATCTGGCGGCTGGCGGCCCCTGCTGCGTTCGGGAAAGGAAACCCGAAGCGTCAGCGAGGGATCGAATCGCCCAGGACACTCGACATCGGCAGCAAGCAGCCCAACGCTGACGAGTCGATTCCATCTGCGGCCACAGATGGAACATGGATGAAACACGGATGATCGAGCCAAGGCGCCTATCAAATTCCGGCTTACTTCTTTGCCGATGAGAGGCAAGCCGGGAAGGCCTCCCCAAAAGTCCGCAGAGTGTGGGGCTTGATTCGGCTGATCTCGCTTACTCCATGCTTGCTGACCGACTCCATTTCGCTGCTGCGACAGGGAGATTAAAATCCGGAAAACATTTCGGGCGATCGATTCTTGAGGTTAGAGATGCGCACTTGCCTTTCCATGATGGCATTCGCTTCGCTACTTGGTTTGCTCGCGACTGTCGTCGCCCAAGACGCCCGCCCATCGAGCTCCCGACCGGTCGGGCCTCCATCACAGGCGCCCCTTGGGAGACCCGGTGGACAGGTCGGACGTCCCACCAGGTCACCGCCCACCAACATTGGAACGAAGACTCCGGTTGATTCTGACGCTCCGCCTGCAACAACCCTCACGCCGACCAGCTTCTCGGCAACGAAGATCAACAAGATCAGTGATCATGCAGGCTCGATTTTCGACTTGGCGGCGACGCCCAGTGGAAAGCACTTGCTTTCGGTAGGAACCGACGGCAAGGTCTTTCTGTACGACACCGACGATTGGAGCAAGCTCGCGCAGGCCGACGACCCCAAGCAGAAGTCGCTCGGAGTGCGAGTTTCGCCGGATGGCAATTACGCCTTCACGGCCAGCGATCCAAGCGAGGTGCTCATCTACAAGCTGCCCGAGTTGAAATTGTTGCATCGCTTGAAATTCGAGATGGCAAGGGCAACCAATGTCTCCTGTTCATCTCGCTTTCCGATGATCGCCGTCGCGGGCGCGGGACCTGTTGCCCTGGTGAACTTCCAAACAGGCACGGTGACAGGCAATGTGCCGGCGTTCGAAACCCGATCGCGGGTCGTGTGGTCGCCAGATGGCGCTACCTTGTACATCGCCGGCGACAAGAAGCCGAACGAGAGCTTCGAATTGCACAAGTGGAACATGGGCGATGGCAAGACCGAACGCATTTGCGGAACACCCGGCGAAACGTACGAAATGAAGTGGGGCAAAACAGACAGCGAACTTTGCATGACCGGCGCCGAACATGCGCTGATTGTCGACATCGATTCCGGCGAGACCATCCAGCAATGGAGATCGCCGGACGGGCAAACCGTCAGCGATTTTTTGTACTGGCCGCGGCACGACGTCTATCTCACCGGCACCAAAGGGGGCAACGTCTACTTCTGGAAGCGTGGTGTCGAAAGACCGATCAGCACGTTCCAGGCGACCACATCGCAGGTTCACCAAATCGTTACCCTAGGCGACGATCGCCTGGCGACGGCACTGCAGCAATCGAAAAATTCGTTGGCGATTTTCAAGTTGACCTGGACCGCGCCCGAGCTGGTAAGCGTTGCCCCCGCCGAGCCTACCACGCCGGCCACGCCGGCCACTCCAGACAATGCGCCAACCACGCCAACCAATCTGCCGATGGCCAGCGTTCCGAGCGTCCCCGAATCGGCCCAACCCGCCTCGGTGAAACAGTTTGAGCCGGTCCGCAGTTTCACGGTCGACACGCCTTTCTCGCGCACGGTCGCTTTCAACGCGAACAACACGGTGTTGGGGGTGGGGCTTGCCACCGCAGGCATGGCGTTCTTCAACGCGAAAACGGGAATGGAATCGATGCCGCGTCTGAACTCCGGCGACGCCGGGCAGTTCGTTTCGCTCGTTGAACCACATGCCGACTCCGGCATGTTCACCGTACACGAATCGAATTCGTATATCGCCAACTATGATTTAAGGCGGAAGGAACGTGTCCGCATCAAGGGATTTGGCGGTTTGACTGGCAGCGTCGCTTGGTCGCCCGATCGCAAACTGTTCTTTGTGGGAACTCAGTCGGGTTTCGATGTTGGCGTATTCGATCTTAGCAGGACGCACTCCATCGCAACTTCCGAAGGCGTAACCAGCATTTGGGGAGCTTTGACACGGGGTGTCACCGTCGGTCCCAAGAATACGGTTGCCATTGTCCGAAACGATGGACACGTCCAATGGTTCACACATGCTCAAGAGCTATCGTGGGAGCATCGCGCCATCGCCGACGGCCACAGCGGCGGCGGGACAGACATTCGTTTTATCCATGGGCAATATGCGTCCATCGGCAAAGAAGGCGAGCTGAAGTTCTGGACACTCGGCGACGAGGCGCCGGTTCGAACGATTTCCTTGCATGGCAAGCTGAAGGACGCCCGTTTCCTTTCCGATTCGCTGATTGCCGTCGCACGCGGCGATGATCCTGTTCTCGAGCTGCACCTGGTCGAGACCGCCGAAGACGCCACCAAACTACAAGGTGTAATCCCTTTCGATGCAAAGTTGCACGGGAACGAGAATCTCAACTTGCTGCAGCGAATCACCAACCGCGTCTCTCTTTCCGCCGATGGCAAGTGGCTGGCCGCCATTTCCCTGGAAGGTGACCGAACGAGGGTTTCCGTTTACGATGCCGCTAAACTTGCCCCTTCGGGCGACTCGCCCGCCGGCCTCGACTCGGATGAGGCCACGCCTCCAACGCTTCCGGCCACGAACAAAGTGCAAATCGAAACGCCCTATGTGCAAGGCCTGGCCTTCAATTCCAACAACAGCGCGTTGGCCGTCTTGGGCGAAGAAGATTTGCTGTTCTTAAACGCAAGGACTGGCAAGGCAATCGGCAAGGCCGAGCCGCCCTCCAACGGCCCGCGACGGTTTGTGTGTCCGCACCCGGACCCGAGCCTCTTTTTCGTGTGCGATGGACCGCATTTCTTCAAACTAATCGACGCTCGCACCGGCAAGGTTGTCCGCGAGCACAACGCCAGCCACCACTTCAGCAGCACGGCCCGCTGGTCGCCCGACGGCAAGTGGCTGGCATACACGCACGATCAAGCCGGCAGCCTGTTTTCGTCCGACCTGAAGCACAACGACGGACTGAATGACGTGAGTTTTGAGCTGACCGAAACCGAGCGAATCGCCACCGGCGCCGCTTTTTCTCCACGGGGCGAATGGGTGGCGATGATCAGGGTCGATGGCCGCATCGTGTTGTTCAAGAGTTCCGGCGAACGCAAATGGGAACAGCACCCCGGGTTCCAATCGCACCCGGACCGCGGAACGGACGTCGCCTTTATGGGCAATGAATTCGCATCCATCGGCGCCGAGGGAACGATCAAGTTTTGGCAAATGGGCAGAGAGGAACCGTCGCGAACCATTTCGCTGGGTGGCAAGCTCGCCGATGCCAAGTTCTTGAACAACAGCACTGTCGCCTTGGTGCGCGAAGATGCGACGCAACTTGAGTTGCACGCGTTCGACTCGAGCGGTGACGCCTCGAGGGTTGCCGCAGTTGTTCCGTTCGACTCCAGTTATCACGCCAGCGGAGGCGAGCGATACTTTGAACGCATCATTAATCGAGTCGCTCTTTCCCACAACGGAAGCGTGCTTGTCGCCAGTGCTCCTCGGGAAGGCTCCACCGAATTGTCATTTTATGACTTGCGAAGGCTGAAGAATCTTTTGGATTCCACCGAGCCGAATCGCGCTCACTATCGAACCTGGTCCACAGCTGACGGCAAATTCCAGGTTGAAGCACAATTGATTGCACTCTCCAACGGCGTCGCCAAACTCAAGCGGAAAAGTGACGGCATTGTGGTTGATGTGCCGCTGCGGATTCTAACCGAAGCCGACCAATCCCACGCCAAAGCCACAACGCCGGATTGAGCCCTGCGAAGTTAAGTTTGCCAAGGAGCGATGGAACGACGCGGACACGCATGGATCGACGATTCAGGAATAGGAAAGACAACGGCCGTTTCCGGCCAAGACTGTCTTAAGTGCGTTTTTTTGCAAACGAGTCACCACGCGGCGTCACGGCTTCCGGTCCAAGAGGTGCAACGACGCCACCTCAGCCGACGCCAGCCACAACGGCTCTACCAGACGACACCGCGTTCTCTTGGCATCGCCGCTTCGGTCGGCAGCATTGACTGCAATTTCATTGGCTTGGTAGCAACTTTGTCCATCGCGATTCGTCAGCCGATGGGCGCTCCACGATACGTCAGCTTGGCGGACTTTCCCGTGAAGCGCTCGGCCAGTCGCGGGATGTCTTCGTTGTGGCCCAGGACGATCACAACGTCGCCGGCAAGCAGGCTCGTGTCGGGCGAGGGATTGAGCTCCGTCGTGCCGTCCGCTCGGCGTATGCCGACGATCAGGAATCCGTGGTTGCTGTGAAGCTCGATATTGCTCAACGTGCGGCCGACCAACGGAGAATCGGCGTCCATCTTCAACTCGTCGAATTGCAGCCCAATGTTGCCGAGCTCCTCATGCATGCTGCCTTGATGGGCCAATTGTTCCAGCAGATTCTCCGCTGACGGGCGAATGATGAGTTGCGCGACTTTGGTGGCGCCGATGGCGGTCGGCAGCACCACGCGGTTGGCGCCGCAGCCCAGCAGCTTTTTCTCCGTGCGGGGATTCTCTCCGCGGGCGATGATGGTCAGCTGCGGATTGAGCTCTCTTGCCGTGATCGTAATGAACACGTTCGTAGCGTCCTCGGAAAGCACCGTCGCGAGCGTAGATGCGCGGCGAATTCCAGCCTGCTCCAGGATGTCCTCCTCGGTTGCGTCGCCGCTGATGACCAAGTAGCCAAGCTCGCCGGCGGCCGACAGTCTTCGCTCGTCGTTGTCGATCACCACGAACGGCCTGCCGGCCAGGGACAATTCGCGGCAAAGAATGGATCCCATGCGGCCGAGCCCACAAATGATTGTGTGCCCGTGCAGCCGTTCGATTTCGATCGTCATTCGTCGCGCTCCCAGGGCTTTGCTCAGTTCGCCATCGATCAGCATCTGCATGAACCCGCCGACAGTGTAAATCACCGAGCCATAACCGGCGATGATGACGGTGATGGTCAGCGCTCGCAGCCCCGGCGACTCGATCGGTTGCACCTCACCGTAGCCGACGCCGAAGATGGTGATGATCACCATGTAGATGGAGTCTTCGAGCTTCCAGCCCGCTGACACATAGCCGACGACGGCGACCGTGCAGATCAGCAGGAACAGGACAACTCCCGTGACGATCTTTCGGAACGGACCGGAGATCGCCAGCTGTCGCGATTGGGAAGCCCGGGGCACCGCATCCGATTTCACGATGGTTGGCTCTGCGCGCGAGTTGGGGACTTACTCGAGTTGATCGGCATGGCAGCAGCGCACGCCGGCAACCTCCATAGCTGACCTGCCAAACGGATTGAACCCAGCCGAGAGGAGCAATTTAGGCGCCAGAATGTCGGCACTTCGATATTTCCGTTTCGCCCTCGTCACTCACGCGAGAATTAAAGCGTTACGGTGAACGTGCTTAACGCAGGCGAGGCCGCACGCGAACTCGATCATCGGAGCGGCCTCGCGCGGCTCTGGCGCCAGCTAATTAGGCAAGTTTGCGGCGACGGACTGGAAGTCCGTCCTACGCAAGAAAAAAGGCCTCGGATTTCCTCAGGCAACTCGGACGCAGTTGACGCATCTAGGGGTAAGCTCTGCCTCGGGGCACATCGCGCACTCCGAGCGACGCGGCTTGAGGCGCGGTCATACGTAATTTTACGGATTCCTCGCAGGCCATTCCTGCCTATAACATGCTCTTGCAACCGATGCCGATGCTCGATCCGTTGCTGTCTTTTCCGCCCGCTTGGTGCAACTGCACTGCCCCATTGTTGCCGTGCTTGTTGCGGTCATGCGGCCATGCTGGTGCGATTAGTGAGTAAGGGCGCTTCTGCCGAATAGTAAGCATGAACAATAACAAAGTAGGGCTGTACCTCGTTGGGCCCTAACGGCAAGTGGTGGATTGTTTAGTCTGTCAAAGGGCATTGGCAGTCACCGCAAGAAGTATGAAGCAGCATCATCTACATGACGAATGTACATTATTGTTTTCGCGTAGGTACTGAAATTTGACACTATTATAGACGCATTAAAATGTCAGCTTCATCTTCTTCGGTTACGGAGTCTCGAGTAATGATTCGCCACGCAGTAATGTTAATGATCGTGCTAGCGGTATCCTGCACTTGTCTTCAGCCATTCGCGTTTGCGAAGGATGGGTGTCGAAGGGCATTTAGGTGTGCGCGTGAAGTTCCGAACGCTTGCCTGCCATGTGTAGTGACTTGTTGTCCGCCAACCCTAGTGGAGTGCCGGCAAACGTGCGCTGTCTACAGCCTAGCCCCGGCATGTTTTGGCACTGGGCAACAAAATGCCTCACACGGGAATGACGGCACTGATAAGTCTGCGGGGCGCAAAGGCATCGAACCTCGCGATGGAGTGGGAGAAAGCCAATCGCCAAACGATGAGGAATCAGACGAGCCGAATCTCCCGGACGAGCTACGCCCGCTACAGGGTTTGCCAAAAGAATTTGCGGAGCTTCTTGGTGTCGCTCCGGTTTTGCCGTCGCGCGAGGGATCCGCTCGAACGTGGGCGCACATAGATGGTAGGACATGTGTTGCTACGTATGTCGATTCTTCATTGACTCATGTTCGAATCAAAAAAGGTGGCCATGTCTACGAGGTGGCTGTCACGAAGTTGAGTCAAATCGATAGGCAGTTTGTGGCCGTGCAGTTCTTTTCAACGTTGCATGCGTCTAGATAAGATTCGGGTGATCACAAGTCGGAGAATAAGAAATGTTATGCTCGAAACGTTTTCGTCCCGGTAGGCATTTGCTTTTGTGTGTATGGGTCGCTCTCGGCAGCCTTTCTTCCATCGCTTCGGCTTTGGGTCAGGAGTCCGGGGCGTCGGGAGGTGTCGAGAATGCGCCGAAGGTTCGTCCTGATGTCGTGAGTTACGACTACGGGGGTATGGACTTAGGGCTGGTGACGGACCTGGGGAAGTCGATCGCGGAAGGCCTTGAGAACGTCGCTAGGAATCCGACGAGGGCACAGTTCGATGCCAAGCGGCAGCAGTTTGCAGGCGAGTGGCAGAGGAAGTATGGCGACACGCTTGGCAGCCGAGATTCCGAGTTCGCTGAAAAGCGAGAAAAGATGCTCAAATGGTATAAGGAGAAGTTTGGTAAAGATCTCAAGGAGCAAGGTTACCAGCGATTAGGAGTTGTTAATCCTTACTCTGGTGAGTACTTTTACCGGTACTACGAAGACGAGAAGAATGGCGGGAAGGCGCTATATGGAATCTGGAAAGAAGACGCTTTGACCTACAATGCTTTTCGAGAGTGGCAGGTGCAAGGAGTAAGACGGATGCGATGGCAAGCCGGCCGAGGAGGCGCAAAGACGAGTAGACCCGAGGCTCCGCAAAAGCCTGCTGGCGAGATCAGGTACAAGGATGGCTACCCGATTGCTCCGGATCACCTAAAGATACCAGGGTACACGGGGCCGCGGTGGGTCAATGGGCTTTTGGTAGCGCCCTGAACCTAGGGCATTGTGTTGAATTTCAGATTCAGAATGGAGCGTGGCACACCGAAATCCAATGTCGCGGCGGTCAATGAGCACGACATCAACTTTATTCTGTCGCCGGTTTACCTTAGATGGGCTTGCCTTCCATTGGCGGAGTCCAGGGGCGCCTTAGACGGTTGTCTTGCGGTTGTCTGGGCCGTCTGTAATCACGCATCGCGAGAATCGTAAGATCGGATGTTCAATGATTTGTCCAGATCTAGATCTAAATCTAAATCATGACATTTTCGTTGCGGCTGAGGGGCGAGTTGTGACCCGCCTGCTAGTGCTAGTGGCGGTGCTGATTGTTGTTTGCGGTGGTGCCGCGCGTGGTAGTGACGGTCCGTTCGGTAATCGGCTCATATCGCCGGAGCAAGTTGGTTTGCCATCCGGTAATAAACGCAACTCGGAGCCTTTTGTTACTCGAATCTACATGACCGACAGTTCGGGTCGGATTCTCGGTCAGCAACCTCCCAGCCACCCTTTTACGATTTCAGCGGACTATCGTCTGAAGCCGAATGAACAAGCGCGCGTGCACCAGGGTGTGGACATCTCGTCGTACCCGAAAGTAGGAGAGCCGCCAGTGCCCCTGGACTTCAATGCCGGTGTACATGGAGTTGTTCGCAAAGCGGGGGACGGTCCGTGGGGCACGATTGCGGTACAAATTCAGGATGGTACTCTGATTCAGTATCTTCACACGACGGCATCTCATGTGAAGGTTGGTGATGTCGTTGCCCCAGGCACTCCTTTGGGGATTAGTGGTCGGAAGGGTGCGACCAGCATACATCTCCACATCCAGGCAAAGCGACACGGTCGAGCCATCTCACCGGATCTTGCGTTCATCTCTGGTCAGAAACCTCTTAAAACCGAAGTATCAGCAGCTCCCGCTGACGCCAAGTTCGATCCGGCATCGTCAATGCAGCCGGAGATTGCTGATGGAGTGGTGAAGTTTAATCAGCGACCAAAGAGCAAGTGGGTCGTCGAGGTCATCGGGATGGGGGGTAGAGTCGACATGAAGCTAGGCGAGTTTCCGACCTATGGCGATGCTCTGTACTGCGGATTGACGTGGATGAACGAGCACCCCGACGACCTCCGGTTGACTCGTGAAAGAGAAGTTAGGCTTAAGGAATAGCGTGAGCAAGTTGCGTCTGCACACTTGGTAAGTGAGTCTCGTTTGCGCGCGTTCTTCGATAGCGTCCTGTGGGTGGGTCTCTTGGCGCAAGGCGGAGAAAAAGCGCAGCACATTTTAAGCCTTTTCCCACGGGATGCGAGACTTCGCTCGAAAGCTAGTTTTTTTTTTGCGAGTTCGCTGGAGCTCCGCGTTAATGATCGCACCGAGGTGCATGGCCTTGGGGGCGTGAAGTTGCAATCTTCCTCGTGGTTTGGGTGACCGATTCCAAGTCGCCTTCTCGTCTATGCGCTATCGCCAACTGCATCCGCGTTGCTTATTTTGCCAGCGATTCCAGCACGGCGGCGATTGACTCGCAGATGCGGGGCAGGTTGGCTTCGGTCATGCCGGCCACGTTCATTCGCCCGTTGCCGACGATGTAGATGGCGTAGTCGTTTCGCAGTTGATCGACCTGCAGCGGTGTGAGTCCGGAGTTGGAGAACATTCCGCGCTGCTCGCGGATGAACGAGAAATCGAAGTCCGGCGCCGCGGCTGCCATGCCTGTGACAAAGGAGTC
>JAGQPF010000567.1 GCA_020426845.1 Planctomycetales bacterium | reverse complement strand
TCGATGAGAAACCAGAAACCGCAACCAGCGGGTATGACGTGAAGTGTGCCTTGATATCTGAGATATACGGGAGGATTTCTGGTGCAAAGTGCAACTGCACGGCGCCCTGCCCCGCCAAGTACTTGCATCGTGATACCCATCGAATCTTGTCGTTGACAACTCCTGTCACCGGATCATGAATCTCGACTTTTCGTTCAAACAACCGATCGGCGATCTCTTTGAGGCATTGGTAGGATTTTGCCTGCGAGACACCGTAGCGTGTCTGAAACTCTGCAGCTTGAACTTTGAAGACTCGCTGTTCGTCGAGCGGGAGTCTTGAATTAATGCGTCCTATGCACAGCAGCAATAGCCGTGTTTCCATCAGACTCAGCCGATAGTTGGCTTCTATGAGCGCATTCGATTTCGTAATTCGCAGGGTTTCATGTGCTGCATCCGACTGCTGGTACGTGATTGTTTGAGACATGTATTGTGCCTTTCTTGAATCAAGCGCCAGATCTTGCCGCGACCCTTGCGCCTTGGTGGCCTGTTGCCCCTGAGCACTCATACCCATCAGTCATCCCCTTGCACGCGATTGACAATCCACCGGGCTGCGAAGTCTGCAACTGCTTCAGCGAACGCGGCCTGATGCGTCTCTGAGATTGACTTGGCAAGCTTGATCCCCAGCCGGGTACGACTAGGCGTGACGGTCAACAACGGTCGGTTGTCGGCATCACTACGTTCGACTGGGGTTACAATCACCGGCAATCGGCGCTTTCTAAACATCGATTCAATTTGCGCGAGTGCGGTCACCGCTGCTTTTGGGTCCGCGCCTGACGGCGACAAGACAAGCGCGCTCGCTTTCAATTTCTCCTGAACTTCGCCAAGTTTATCCGCCTGGCGCGCTTTGACGATCAACGACGCAAGACGTTGATAGACTTCCTTTGGCACCCGATCATGGTCTCCGAAGCAACGAAGGAAGCGACGCGGGACTTGAGCGACGTTCAATCGCAAGCTCATCAGACTTCGCGAGACACCGATTCTTTCGGCGAGTTCGGCAGCGCTACTGGCGATTCCGGCTCCTAGCCACCCTTGCCAACGCAGTCCGACTTCGTACGGCGAGTGTTTGACCTGATCGTCAGCGGTTTGCGAAATCATGGCCGCTTGGAGGTCGGTCAAGTCGCTCGAATACGCGATGAGGCTTCGACCGAGGATCTGGCATGCGAGCCGACGACGCGAACCCTCGATAATTTCGTGCGTATATTTGGGATCGTCATTGATCGGCCGGGCAATCGCAGGCACAAATTGCCCAAACTCACGAATGCTGGCGACTACATCGGCGACGTGCTCGGGAGTCAATGCATCCTGCAAACGCCCCTGCAGGTGCCAGATGCGTACTCGCCCAGGATCCAGCTCCAACCGATCTACTCGGGCCCTTCTACCCATGACTCTGTCGAATCTTCCGATGACGCCACGCTCAGCGTCGTCTCGACTCCCGCGCGGCACGCCCGTGGGGACCGCAACCGGAATCTCAGACTTTGACTGCGCTGCGATGCGCGCGGCAGCTCGCTCAGCCGCACTCATCCTTTTCTCGTCGCCACTCACCCTCTAGTCCTCGTATTTCGGTTCCACCCAGACTCGACCAACGCCAACAGTTCACGGAACGGCTCATCCAATTGTTCTCGAACTCGCGCATTGGCGCTCGCGATTGACTTCCCGACACCGCCGGTGGAGCCCTCATATGGGCTGGGGGCGCCCCCTACTCCGCGCTTTATCGCTTCCGAGCTGGCCATCGGTGCCGTCATGATCAAGGATCCGAGGTAATTTCTCGAAACTTGCGAATTGGTCTGTTCGGTCACGGAACCCTTTGCAAACTGACTGAACAAGAGGCGCAACCACTTCCGGCGGCTCGGGGCTACCTGCTCCATCTTGACGATCCAACGATGCAGAAATTCGGCGAACTTTTGCATTGCCTGCAGATCAACCACACGGGCAGGCGTCGGAACGATCACACCCGTTGCTGCCATGTAGGCATTGATAAGTCCAAAGGACAGCGCAGGCGCGCTATCGATTAGAACGATGTCGTACCCGTCTACCATGGACAACGCTCGATCAACCCGCAGCCAGAACTCGTCGCCTTGCGACGCACCTTCACGGGCGGTTTCGACTGCGATCGTCAACTCTGCGTCGTAGCTGTCGATCGCAGCAGGCACGATGTCGATCGTAGGCCAATGAGTCTTCATGATCAGTGGCACTAATTCATCGGTCTCGCCGGTCAGAATGGGGCCTATTGAGTCTTCCCAATCGAAGTCTTCCTGGCGCTGACCATGACGATTCGTGATGTCGAAACTTCCCGTCAGACTGCCCTGCGGATCCAAGTCAAGCAGCAGCACACGATAGCCAGCAACAGCTAGGTAGTGCGCGAAAAGATGTGTCGTCGTGGTCTTGGAAGCGCCGCCCTTGAAATTGAGCATTGCCAGCACCTGGGGTTGTTCGTCAGGATTGCGGTGCGGCCGCGTGCCCGCATGATCCCGCAATGCATTGACGTCCTCTATCGAGTACGTTCGCCAAGCGCCGCCTTCCGCACGTTCTGGACGCCCGGTATGCGCTTCGTTATCGCGCAACCACGCGGTTGATCTGCCAACCAGTCTCGCCGCTTCGGTGGATCGAAACGTGCGAACGGTCTTGATGCCGTCTGCGGGAGCGTGCAGGCGTTTCAGCTGCTCCATCCATGCGGGGCTGCGTGAGATGATGAGCTCTAGTGCATCCCGTGCGTTCATAGCCCGCACTTCTGCCGGCGTCGGAGGTGTCGAAACTGCACCTCCCGCTTGAGCGGCATCTTCCGGTTTGTTCATGGCTGTAGGTTTTCGCCGACAATGCGGATATTTTCTACACTACGGAAGTTCTTGTGTAAAGCGTTTTCGTCGATGCTGTAGATGCTATCGCGCTTGTTGTTTTTAGTTCAAAGCCTGTTTTCTTTTGCTTGTCATGTTTTCATTGTACATCAATGACTTATCGGTCTGAACGACGAG
>JAGQPF010000566.1 GCA_020426845.1 Planctomycetales bacterium | reverse complement strand
CAAGAAGGAAGAGCCCAAGAAGGAAGAGCCCAAGAAGGAAGAGCCCAAGAAGGAAGAGCCCAAGCAGGACGAGCCGAAGAAGGAAGAGCCCAAGCAGGACGAGCCGAAGAAGGAAGAGTAGGCTCCAGCTTCGCTAATCGCGACTCCGATCCAGGCCCCGCGCGAGTTCTTCTTGCGCGGGGCCTGACTTTTGCGCACCAAGTGCGCTGCGCAGTTGCAGAGATCGTTCGTAGCGTGGGCGTCCTCGCCCGCGAGCACTGCGCAGCCCCAACGCGCCGGCCAAAATACGACTCGCCCTGCCAACGCGACGAATTCCTACGCCGCTCACACAACTACTCGTCGTTTGTTGTCTCGAACAGAATGTCCGTGGACGCGCCGTAGCGGGCGGGCAGCGGAATGTTGGACCAATCGCCGTTGCCGATGCGCAGTTGCCAACGCCCGGTGAGCTCTCGCTTGCGGCCGGCGGATTGCACGCGGGGAGCGATGCTAAGCGGCTCGTTGATCGGCAGCCGCACCACCAACAGGTTGGCATCATCCAGATCAATCGCCTCGCGAGGAATCAAGAACTTTGCGTCGCGATGTTGTGCCACAGCGCCGTTGAGCCATACGGCGGCATGCTCCAGCGGCAACTCAATGGTCACGCCGTCGCGGCCGACCCAATGATCCGTCAATCGCACGGCACAACGAAACCAAACGTGGTTTGATTCGGCGCCGGTGAGAGTCGCTCGCGTCGCGGCCACCGCTGCCGGGGGCAGCTCGGCCAACGGCACGTGGGTCAAATCCCAGTCGTCCACAAATGGCCGTGGCTGGCGGGACGCTGCTGGGGCCGGGCCCGCGATGTCGGCGGCCCACCGCAGCGCCGAATGGAGCAGGTCGGCGTAGAACCGGTTTTGCAGGTCCAGCGGAGCGCCGATGGACGTGTAGAACGATCTGCCCCCATCGCGGCGTTGAAAGGTCCAGGCCACCGGCTCCGGCGACGCCTGCTTGGCCGCCGCCGACGGATTCAACTCACCTCGCAGCAGGACGGTTGCGCCGGGCTCCAGCGGCGCGGCCATGTACAACGAGCCGTGCTGGACAACGCCGCCGACTGGCAGCATGCCGAGCGGCTTGGTGATCGGATGGTTGCCGTCCGCGTAAGTCACCTGCGACTTGAGTTGATTGCCGTGGTGGTTGGTGTAGTTGCCGCCAAACACCTCTTGGTCGAATTCGGGCCAGTCGGCGGCTCCGGCAGGCGCCGGCATGTTGCGAAGGCAGAACGCATGGCTCGCGGTGCGGATGCCGAGCACGGGCTTTCCCGCGGCCACAAAGTCGCGGACCACCTTCAGCTGTTCTGGCGGCAAGGTGCGGCGCCGCACGCTCAGCAGCAGCAGATCGGCCTCGCGCAGCGCCTCCAAGCCGGGAATGTCGTTGCGCTCCTGCTCGCTTCCGTGGATGATCGTGATGCGAAAGTCATCGCGCCAGCGCCGAGCCAGCTCGGGGAGCGTGAGCCGTGTGTCGTACTCATCTTCGGCGATCAGGATGGCCAGTTCGGGGCGCCGGTCGCCCGAGAAACGAAACTCGTCGCCTCCCAGCAGTTGGTCGCTGGTGATGGTCGGGCAGACGAATCGTTCGATATGCTCGATCACCAAGTCGGTGCCGGCGAAGTGCCTGACGTAGGGCCAGCGGGCCGGGTTGTACATCGTGTCGGTGAGATCCCGCACCAGCGTGACATGCATGCCGTTACGAGCCATCTGACGCAGGCCGAAGGGACGCCCCAGCACGCACATGTTGGTGTGCACGCCGGTGAGAATCACATTCTTGACGCCGCGTTGCTGGAGAACATTCCAGACCTCGTCGCCGCGGTCGGTGATGTAATCCCGATCCGCGTCGATTGTCAGCAGTTCGGTTTGCGCCTTCCAGGGAGTGCCGACGTTGCGGCCGAGCTGACGCAGGTGCTCCGCCCACTGGGCGTGCTCCTTGGGGTCGTCGTCATCGCCGCCGTCGGATTGGTCGATTGGATACGCCGCTTGCTCCTCGGCCGGGATGCGCGAGCACCAGTGGGCGATCTCGGGAGGCGCATTTCCCGCGGCAGGCGCCTCGCTGGCTCGCTTCCGCGCAGGATGATTTTGGTACGCATCCATGCAGTCCGACGGCGAGTGAATCACGGTCATGCCGCGGTCGCGCGCGAAGCTCAGCAAAGCGTCGAGGCGCGGGCAAAACTCGGTGGCTCGTCGAACAGCGTTCTGCGAGTGATGCAGGTCCCACACATCGCAGACAATGACGGCCGTCTCTTCCGGCCGCCAACTTTCACGGCGGACGAGTACATGGTGTTGGTCGGCGCCCGGCGATGTTGCGACGCGTGTTCGCAGCCGGAGTTCGATGTCACTCACTTTCACACTTCCCGCTGCGGACTTCAAATCCCAGTTCTTCGATCATTTGGAAGTCGGCCGGGGGCGCCTGGCCCGCCGTGGTGAGATAGTCGCCGACAAACAATGAGTTGGCAGGGTACAGTCCCAACGCTTGCATGCTGCCCAGATGCGGCTCGCGGCCGCCGGCGATGCGCAACTCGCAGGTTGGGTTCACCATGCGGAACATGGCCAGCGCCTTGAGGCAGTATCGCGGAGTGAGGTCGTCGCGACGCTCCAGCGGAGTGCCATCGATGGCGATCAGGAAGTTGAGCGGGATCGATTGCACTTTTTGGTCGCGCAGCTCGAACGCCATCTTCACCACATCCTCGGGCTGCTCGCCCATGCCCATGATCCCGCCGCTGCACAGCTCGAGGCCGGCGTCCCGGACGGCGGAAAGTGTGTCGACGCGGTCCTGGTAGGTGTGCGTCGAGCAGATCTGTTCGTAGTGTTGCGGGCTGGTGTTGAGGTTGTGGTTGACGCGATCAACGCCGCAGGCCTTCAGCCGCGCGGCTTGCTCCGGTGTCAGCAGGCCCAGGCACGCGCAGATGTGCAGCCCGTACTTCTGCTTGATCTCGGGGACGATCGTTTCGACAGCTTGAATCTCGCGCTCGCTGGGGCCGCGGGCCGAGATCACGATGCAGTAGGTTTGCGCGTTGTTCAGTTTCGCGATTCGCGCTCCTTCCAGCAGCTTGTCGCGACTGAGCAGGTTGTATTTGGGGATCTCTGCCTCCGAGTCCTTCGACTGCGAGCAGTAGGTGCAGTCCTCGGGGCACAGCCCGCTCTTGGCGTTCATCAAAAAGTAAAGCTGCACCTCGCGTCCAAAATGCTGCCGCCGCACGCGAAAGGAGGCGGAAAGAATGTCCAGCAGGTCGTCATCCGAGGCGCCGAGAATCTCCAGGGCCTCGCTTTCGTCAATCGACTCCCCCGCCAGCACGCGGTCTGCCAGGCCGTGCCAATAGGTTGCAGGGCGAGAGGGACGCGATACGGAGTCGAAGGTGGTGGACATAAGCAGCTGGCGGCAAGGGGATCAGTGGAAGATGTGCCCGAATTAGTGGGGTGCTCAGCGCCGGCCCAAGCGCCGGCCCAAACACCGGCCCAAGCGTCCAATGTAATCCTTGGGCGGTGAGGGCGGTAGGCGTTCAGCCGTGAGGGCCCGGCCGGCGGGGACGACAGCCACTTTCGACAAGCGGACGCATGCTCCACAATGAAAGCACGCCAAAACGCCCGGCGAACACGATTCCGAATGCCGGCGGGTGTGCCGGCGGGTGTTTTTCAACAGGCTGCTTTCGTTCAACTACAAGATTGCCGCTGCATGTCGCATCTCGTTCGCGTTGGGTTGATTGGGCACGTGGGCCGCTTTCGGGCGGTGGACCGGGTCGTCTACGCTCGTGGCGCCCGAGTCGTGGTGCGAACCTCGCGGGGGTTGGAGGTGGGCGAAGTCCTGGCGTCGCCGGCTGAAAGCGGGGGCGCCGAGAGCGCCGAGCAGCCCGATGGGGAGCTGTTGCGGCGGATGACACCGGCGGATGATCTGCTCGAGGCGCGACTGGAACGACACAAATGCGACGCATTGGACGCATGTGAGCGACGCATCGCCGAGTTGCAGCTCGACGCGACGCTGCTGGACGCGGAGCTGTTGTTCGATGGGAGCTCGCTGTTCTTTTACTTTTTGGGCGAGCCCGATCCGCAATTGGAGGCGGTGACGGCCGAATTGGCGGCGGCCTACGACGCCGAGGCGCGGCTCAGTCAGTTCGTCGATCTGCTGGAGCACGGCTGCGGCCCCGACTGCGGCACCGAGTCCGCCAGCGGATGCGGAGACGGCGGTTGTTCGAGCTGTGCTGTCGCGGCCGCATGCAAACCGGCTCACCAGACCAACGGGCCATCGGAAAGCAGCGATTCATAGCGACAAAACGACCAAGATAACACGACCAACCGACCAACCGACCAACCGACCAACCGACCAACCAACCGACCAACCGACCAACCGACCAACCGAACCATTCACTCATTGCGATGTTCCGTTGACCTACCACGTTGGCATGGCGTGCCGAGCGATGCGATGCAATCGATAGCGGAAATTGTGACGAACGTTCAGCGCGGCGCGATGGATCCCGGGGCGGTGGTCGACGCGTGCTTGAAGCAGATCGAGCGGTTGGAGCACAACGCCGCGGACGATGCACCGAGCTTGCAGGCCTGGGTCGAAGTGTATGCGGACGAGGCGCGCGAGTCGGCGGCGCAACTACGCGAACGCATTGCCCGCGGCGGCGCTGCCGGCCCGCTGGCCGGAGTCCCGATCGGCGTCAAGGACATCTTTGATGTGCGAGGCCGGCCGACCCGTGCCGCCTCGCCATTGCGAGAGAACCATTGCGCCGATTGCGACGCCGAGGTGGTCGCGCGCCTGCGCGCCGCGGATGCCATCATTCTGGGCAAGACGGTGACGACGCAGTTCGCCTGTTTCGATCCTCCGCCCACTCGCAACCCGTGGCAACAAGGCCGCACTCCCGGCGGCTCCAGCAGCGGCAGCGCCGCGGCGGTCGCCACCGGCATGTGCTTGGCGGCGCTCGGCTCGCAAACGGGTGGCTCGATTACTCGTCCTGCGGCCTATTGCGGCGTCGCGGGGCTCAAGCCCGCACATGGTCACCTGTCACTCGCAGGGGTCGTGCCTGTCAGTTTTCATTTGGATCACCCCGGTCCGATGGCGCGCACCGTGGCCGATTTGGCGCACGTCTGGTTCGGCCTGACCGGGGAACTGTCCGCGACCGCCGATAGCGAGCCAAGGATTGCCTTGCTGCAGGGCGATGGTGAGCACGATTCCCTCGATGCCTGGACACCCGATGGCGGCGCCGAAGCGTTTTACGATTGCCTGCCGCGATTGGGGAAGCTGCCCGTGGTGCAGTTGCCCGTGGACTGGCGGCACGTGCGCGAGGAACACCTCACGATCATGGCGGTGGAAGCGGCAGCGTACCATCGCGACGATTATCAACGCGATCCGGCGCAGTTTGGCACATGCATTGCCACGCTCATTGAACGTGGCCTGGGCACGCCGGCACATCGATACGCGGACGCGTTGGAGTTTCGGCTCCGCTATCGGCAAACGCTGCGCAGGTTGCTCAGCCCCTGGGACGCATTGTTGACACCGGCGGCGACCGGACCGGCGCCGACTGCGGAGTCCACCGGTGATCCTCGATTCAATGCGCCGTGGAGCATGGCGGGCCTGCCCACCGTCGGGCTGCCTTGTGACTGGTTCGAAGGGCTGCCGATCGGCGTGCAACTCGTTTCCAATCGCGCGGAGACCGAGCTGTTGGGGACCGCGCTGTGGTGTGAACGCCGACTGGGCTTTGAACTCCCCGCAACTCAAGGGCCAACTCATGAGTCGAATTGAAAAGATCCGCGAGATGTTATTGAGCGAGCCGGACAGCGAGATGCTCCAGTACATGCTCGCGCAGGAATTGAGAAAACAAGGCGACTACGGCGAGGCGCTGGAGATCTTTGCCTGCCTCCAGCAGCTTGATCCGCCGCATGTGCCGTCGTTCTTTATGGCGGCGCAGATGCTGGCCCAATGCGGCCAGATTTCGGACGCTCGGTCGTTGCTGCGAACCGGCATCGAAGTGGCTCGCACACTAGGCGACTCGCATGCAGCGGGCGAGATGGGCGAACTGCTCGTTAGTTTGGGCAAAGAGGGGGAATGACGCGTGGCACAGGCCGCCAGCCCGAGAATGTTGTGGTGTCGAGCGCAGGTTGTAGGCCGGCAGCTTCGTGGCACAGGCTGCTAGCCTGTGAATGTTGTGGTCTTGAACGCAGGTTGCAGGCTGGCAGCCTCGTGGAACAGGCTGCTAGCCCGTGAATGTTGTGGTGTTGAGCTGAGGTTGCAGGCTGGCAGCCTGCACTACGACAAGGCGAGCTGCTGGTTAACTTGGGCAGACAAGGTAAATGGCGTCGCGCCAGCGGCTCGATTTTGTAGCGAGACTTCAGCGACTTTTCGGATTTCTCCGGCATTTCACGCGCGGGGGCTCAACGATTAGTTCAGTTGTGCCGATAGGGAAGTGATAGACGAAAGTACCTGGACTCGGGGTGTAGGGGTGGACGTCGCCACTACACTCGAGCGCTTGGAAGCACTTCCTTGGATAGGACATCCACCATGCGTCGTTTCGCCCTCCTCGCCATGTTGATGGTGACTTTGTTGCCGAGCGTCTCGCCTGCTCAAACGTCGACCCGACGGCCTCGAGAAGAGCGGAGCGTGCTCGTGCCGACTCGCACCTATCAGTCCAGCGAAGAGCGTGTCGCTCAGCGATTGCAGCGTGACGAGGTGCCGCTGCTGGCTCAAGAACCCGACCTGGCGCCGACGCCTGCGTTTGAGGCGCGTCCCGAGCCGCTGTTGCCGGCCGACGATGTGTCGACGCGTCGCCCGCGTCCGCCGGTGGTTCCCGGCCGCGACCTGGCTCCGCCTGAGCCGCCGAAAGTGGCGGCCATGCCTGCCGAGCCGGCGCCGGTGGCCGAGCCCGCCCCGATTCAGCCCCAACCTCCGGCGCAGGCGGAGCAGAATCCGAATTTGATGCTGACCACGGCCGGAGCCGGCTTGCAGGTCGATGCCTTGGGTCCGCGGTCGATCACGGTCGGCAAGGCGGCCAATTATCGCGTGCGGCTGCAGAATCTCACGGACCTTGAAGGTCAGGAGATCAGCGTGCGAGTGGAGCTGCCCACGTGGGTGGACGTGATGGGCGGACGGGCCACGGTTGGCGAGGCGCAGCGGGTGGCGGAGCCGAACGCAACGTCCACTCGGTTGACGTGGAATGTTCCGCGAATCGCCCCCAAGAGCCAAGAATTCCTGGATCTGCAGTTGATTCCACGCCAGAGCACGCCGTTCGACGTGAAAGTCGAATGGACGGCGCGGCCGCGCACGGCTCAGGCCCGCGTGATGGTCCAGAGCCCGCAGCTGGCTCTGCAGATCGTCGGCCCGCGCGAGGTGATGTATGGCGCCGCCGCGAAATACGTGATTCATATCGCCAACCCCGGCAACGGAGACGCGGAGAACGTGACCCTGCACGTCTCGTCCGGCGAAGGCATTCAGTCCAAGCAGTTCGCCAAAATCCTGGCGGGCACGCGCGAGACCGTGGAGCTCGAGTTGTTGGCACGCGAGGCGGGCGAGTTGGTGATCGAGGCCGCGGCGGTGGCTGACGGCGATTTGTCAGCCGAGCAGGCTTTGCCGGTCATGATTCGCCGCGCACAGCTCGAGATGCAGATCACCGGTCCGGACGAGCGGTTTGCGGGCCAGGACGGCGTCTACACGATGGTCGTCACGAATGTCGGCGACGCTCCGGCGACCAATGTCAGCGGTCAGATCTCGCTGCCGGCCGGCGCCGAGTATCTCGGCGGCATCAACGCTGCCAACGTTCAGAACGGCCGTTTGACCTGGCGTCTGCCCGACATGGCGCCTCAAACGAAGCAAACCTATCGCTTCCAGTGCACGCTCCCCGTGCCGGGAGAGCAGCGGGTGATGGCTCAAGTCGCCACGAACAACGAATTGATGGCTACCAACGCCGTCGTCACTCGCGTGGTCGCCATTGCCGACTTGAAGTTGTCGATCGACGATCCTCGCGGGCCCGTCCCGACCGGCAAGGAAGTGGTCTACGAGGTCAAGGTCACCAACCGCGGCAGCCGCGCGGCGCAGAACGTGAAGGTGATTGCTCAGTTCTCCAACGGCATCGAGCCGGTCACTTACGAGGGACATTCGGCGCGAATCGTGCCGGGCCAGGTGTTGTTTGAGCCGATCCCGACGCTCGGTGGCGGCCAGACGACGGTGTTGAAGATTGTGGCCAAGGCCGAGACGGCCGGCACTCATCGATTCCGCGCCACGGTGACTTGTGACGAGGCGGATGTGCAGCATATCGCCGAGGAGACGACCAAATACTTCCAGCGTCTGGGCGACTCGCCGTCGACCGGCACGGCGGCCGCTCCGGCGGCTCCTGCGGCGCCGGCTTATGAGGCGAACGCGGCCAACGCCGTTCGCGCTCCGTCGCCGTTGCGTTCGGAATACGCCCCGGCGCCGACGCCTTCCTCATCGCAGCCGGCGGGCACCGTCGATGATCCGATCGAGATCGATGTACAGCCCGCGGCTCCGGTGCCGTTGGAGACCGAGCCGATCGCGCCGTCGTTCGGCAATCCCTGATGCAGTTGAATCAATCGCCTGTCGGCGGTTTGATGAACTGCAGCGGCTGCTCGGCCAATGCATCGGCGACGCCCACGAGCAGTCGGCCGTGAAGCAAGTCGTCGATCGACTTGCCAATCACCTCGGCTCGCCATCCCGTCGCCAATCGTGGCGTGGGGTCGTTGCCGAGGTCGAGTTGGTGGCAGACCAAGTCGCGCAGGTCCTGGGCGCCGCCCACGAGACCGGGGGCGAGATCCAGCTCTCGACAAAGCGAACCAAGCGCCGCGGACAGGAATTGCCCGACCAAGGTGAGCGGAGGCCGGCGGGCGCTTTTGGCTTGTTTGGGATATTCGTCCGGCGAGAGGTTTAGCGCCGTCTCGATCGCCTCGGCGATTGCAGTGACAGCTTTCTGGTAGTTGCGCCGCTCGAAGCCGCGGATGGCGCGGATCCGTTGCGGGTCGGACGACTCGCGTCGCGCGAGCTCAACGACCAGGTCGTCGCGCAACACGCGGCGCGGCGGGCGGTCCGACTCGCGGGCCACTTGATCACGCCAACGCCAGATCTCTCGCACAATGGCAAGCTGTTTGGCCGACAAACCCGCGATGCCCGACACTCTCCGCCAACGCTCCTGAGAGTCCGACTCCTCAACCGACGCCTGCCAGCTCTCCATCTCCTCATCGAGCCATAGGGCTCGGTCGCGCTCTTTCAGTTTGCCGGTCAGCGCCTCGTAGAGAGGCAGCAAATGCGCGACGTCCTGGTTGGCGTATTCGATCTGCCGGGCGGTCAGCGGGCGCCGGCGCCAATCGGTGCGAGTTTCGCCTTTGGACAATCGCTTGCCAACGACGCGGGCGATCAGCGTCGAGTACGCCGCAGGGTACTCCATGCCGACCAGCCCCGCGGCGATTTGCGCGTCAAACAGACGATGCGGCCGCTTGCCGGCCGCGCGCAGGCAGAACCGCAGCTCCTCGCGGCCCGCATGGCAGATCGTGATGTGGCTTGGCGAAGCCAGCGCCTCCCAAAACGGCGTGACGTCGACCTCCAGGGGATCGAGAATGTACAACCGCCCGTCGACATTCGCCTGCACGAGGCAAAGGTGCGGATAGTAGGTGTCCTCCGACACGAATTCCGTGTCGAACCCAATCAGGCTGGCGCCGCGCATGTCCGCGACCATCTCCTGAAGTTGCTCGGGTTTGACGATGTGTTGGTAGTCCAAACTTGGAATCTCTGTTGGCGGATGGCGAAGTGAGCACGCGTCCACAAGATCTTAGCCAATCGAGCGGCGGCACACCATTGTGGGACGCTTAAGTCCCGCGGCGCCGTTCTGAACGTCCCTGGCATGGGGGTCTCATGGGTTTCTGGACTCTATAAATAGGGCTCACGCAAAGACGCGAAGGCGCAAAGAGTGAACAAGGCAAACGGCTCACGCGGTTCTTGGCGTCTTGGCGACTTTGCGTGAGCAGGACGCCCGTGCCGACGTGCGCAGCCCAATGGCGCCGGCCAATGTCGCTTTGTTGGAGGCGAGCAGCCGCCGAGCAGCGACACACCGCCCAGCGTCGCCCGCGCTGGTGGCCCGACCCGTCGTAGTCGACGCGACGCGGGTGGTTTACATTGACGATTGCGGAGCTTGCCGTTGTTCCATCGGTCCGAATGACTTTGGCGGAGTTTATGGCTGAGTGTTGGCTGAGTGCGAATTGGCGCCCCGTGGCGGCCGCGATGGCGCCGCCTGCCGTGGTCGCGGTTGGATGCGGCGCGGGCGTGGCGCTGTCGGCGAGCCCGTGGATTCGCCTTTTCTGCGGCATCGGCTTGGGGCTCTCCGGTGTGATGTTGATCGGGCTTGGCGCCCTGCTGGGGCCCCGGCTCGCTCGCGATGGCGACTGGCTGCTTGTTCGACTCAAGTTGGGCCCGCCGCTGCGCGTCCCGCTCGAGAAAGTCGAAGTGTTTTTCTTCGGCCAAGGCCCCTCGATGACAGGGCCCAAGGCGGGCGAGGACGATGACGATCTGCAAACGCAGACAGGCAATGTTGTCGTGAGACTCGCCGAGGCCGCGACCGATTTGCACCATCGCGACGTCGAGCGGCGGCTCGGGCATTGGTGCGATGGCTATATCGTGATTCGCGGCACGCACTGTGAGCCGTTGACCAAAGAGGTCATGACGCGTTTGAACCACCAGCTGAGGGAGTTCCATCGGCTACAGCGTGAAGGCTCGGCGCGCGTATGAGCCGCCGTTACCAAAGTCGCGTCGCTCACCCGTTGGAGTTTTCCTGTCCCCGTCAACTCATCCGCGCATGGCGATGCGACAAAAAGTTTTTCTTGCCAGCCACACGAATTGCTTGACGAGGCGTTCCGCGAGTTTGATACTTCACCCTTTCCTTGGCTGTCCCCAGTGGATTGCGACTGCCAACGGTGTTTTGAATCCAAACGGTTTTCCAAACCATCCTCCGGCATTGCGGCCGATTCCACCGAAAGGACGCATTGGGCTTGCCGCTGCCTGACGGCTTTGTTTTCCATGACGTGCTTTTTCAACCAACGGAGTTCGACGTGCCTCAATCAGTGCTCGACGCGATTCGCATGGGAGTTTGGGATTACGAGCCTGATGATGTCGACGACGAGGTGACCGATTTTATTTCCACGCAGGCGTTGCCCGGCACCGTCGAGAAACTTGACGTGCTTGCCCAGCGACTTGAGTCCGGCTTGCCGTTGTGGCATCCCTCGGATCGTCGCACCTTCGACGACGGGCCCGTCGAATAGAATCTTCCGGCCCCGCTCCCTGCCCAGCTGCCCTGCCCTGGTGTGACCGCGTGGCGGCAACATGCTGGGGCAATACCTCACCTCACGGATGCTTCGATGCCGAGTTTC
This sequence comes from Planctomycetales bacterium, assembly GCA_020426845.1. Taxonomy (GTDB): domain Bacteria; phylum Planctomycetota; class Planctomycetia; order Pirellulales; family Pirellulaceae; genus JAGQPF01. The sequence goes on along the minus strand of JAGQPF010000566.1, from coordinate 10,992 downwards.
AAGTCCACTGCTGACCATCAACTGGGACGCGACGAGGCGCTGCGGCGACTGCGCGGCTTTCTCGAGCAGGTTGAGAAGGAATACGGCAGCCAAGTTTCCCGGCTCGAGAGCGAGTGGGTGGAGGACGTGTTGCAGTTCGAGCTGACGACATACGGCTTCACGATCAAAGGCCAGTTGTCGGTGGAGGAAGCCGGCGCCCAGGTCTCGGGCAGCCTGCCGCTCGCCGCAGCTCCGTTTCGCGGCAAGATCGAGAAGTCGATCGCGCAAGCACTGGAAACCGCCCTGGCGTAGCTCGGCTTGGTCGCAAGCCCAGGGAGCCAGGGGATCGCGCCTCGCGCAACAGCCCCGCAGGGGCGACAGAAGTTAGCCCTGGGCGCAAGCCCAGGGAGCCAGGGGATCGCGCCTCGCGCAACAGCCCCGAAGGGGCGACAGAAGTTAGCCCTGGGCGCAAGCCCAGGGAGCCTGGGGATCGCGCCTCGCGCTTCGGAGGGGAAGCGTGAAGTTGAACCTGCAGCGAAAGCCCGGCCTACAGCTCTTCGAGTGCTTGGGCCAAGTAACGGATTTGGGAGCGAATCGCCTCGAGATTGGGGTTCACTTCCAGCGCGGCTCGAAACGAACGCAGTGCGCCGATCGGGTCGGAGAATTCGAGTTGGCAGTGGGCGCAGCCGATCATGGCGCGGTAGTGGAACGGGTTGATTCGCAGCGTTTGCCGGCAGTCCTTGGCGGCGGCGACGTAATTTCCACGCAGGTAGAGCGCGATGGCGCGCTGATTCCAGGCCTCGGCAATCCTCGGAGCGGCGTCGACCAGCCGGTTGGCCAGACGCGCCGACAAATCCGTTTCACCGGCTGCGTTGAGCCGGCGAATGCGCTTCAACAGTTGGCGCTGCGGTGGAGTGCCGTCTCGCATCCATAACTCTTCAATGCCGCTCTCGGCGATCATCCGAACGCCGCGATCGTCGTCGCTCAACGCTCGCCCGAGCACCTCGTTGTGCCGAATGTCGCCCAGAAAGCTCAACGCGAGCAAAGCGCCACGCCGCGTGGGGCGGTCGGGCCAGGCACACAGTTTTTGCAGCGTGGTCAGCGCGTAACGCTCAGAGACGGAGGCGATGAAGTCCGCGACATTTTCATCATCGAGAAAGCGATGATAGAATTGAACGAGTGACGTCGGCTGAGGAGGCGCCTGGCTCACCGGAGTACCTTGTGCCTTGCAGGCTGGAATGATCGCTGTGCCAAAGACTCCGCACATTGCGGAAGGTTGACAGCGATGATGTCATCTTAGTTACCCGCCACCCGGGATACAAACCGGGAAACCATGATTGCCACTCCGCTCATTATTTGTCTCTCCGTCTGGTCCCAAGCCGCGCCCGACGCGGGCTGGCTCGTCGGCGAGCCGTTCGACCGCCAACTGGCCAGTGTCACTTCGGTGCTGTTTGAGTCGGCGCCGCTGGGGGAGCGGTTGGAGACGTTGTCGCGAGTGCACCGGTTATACGTGTGGCTTGATCGCCGAGTGGATCCGTCCCGCGTCGTCGATTTTCAACTGCAAGGCCGCACGGTGGAGCAGACGCTGCGACAGTTGGCGGCCACACTTGACCTGGGCGTCTGCGTTGTCGGCAACGTCGTGTACCTTGGTCCTGCCGAGACCGCCGCGCGACTGGGAAGTTGGTCCGCGCATTGGGAGACCGAGCGAAAGCGGCTGCCGGCCGTTTGGGCGCAGACGCTGGGCAAACGCAGCAAGTTGAGCTGGCCGCTCCTGTCGACTCCACGGGAAGTGTTGGAGTCCGTGGCCAAGCAGGCGGGAATGAAGTGGGAGCAATTGGAGCAGATTCCGCACGATCTGATGCGGGCCACGGAGCTTCCCGAGCTGAGTCTCGCGGAGCAGTTGATGTTGTTGCTCAGCGGCTTTGATCGCACATTTCGGTGCAGCGCCGACGGCGCGCTGTCTCCGCTGCCGCTTCCCGAGCCCACTGAGGTCACGCGAGTCTATTCGGTGGCGTCGTCACAACGCGTCGGTTTTGAGGCCGTGTTGCAACGCCACCAGGATGCGACGGTGGCCAGACAGGGTTCGCGAGTCCGTGTGACAGGGGGGAGCGAGTTGCATCGCGAGCTGTCTGCCGCTCTGCGAACGCCTCCGTCACGTCCCGGGGAAACTCGGTACACCCTGGCGATCAAAGAGCAGCCGTTTGCCGGGGTCGCTCGGCAGCTGGCGGCCAAGCTCGGCCTGGAGATCGAGTTTGTCGCCGGCATCGAGCAGCAGCTTGACCAGCGAATTTCATTCTCGGTCGAGGAAGTGTCGCGCGACGAGCTGCTGCAAAAAATGGCCGCTGCCGCGGGGCTGCGCGCCGAAGTGCGGGATGGCTACGTGCGGATCGCCAAGTAGAATCAACTCTCAGCCTCACCATTGGAGTCCACCCGTGACACCCCAAGACTTGTTCGTGGCGACGGTGGCCGTTGGGGTTGCCCTGTTTCTGCTCGGCTCCGCGGTGCTCGACTGGGAGTGGGCTTATCAGTTGGAGAAGGCCGATAAGATCGCGAGTCGTTGGGGGCGGCCGGCGGCGCGCATCTTTTACGCCGTGGTGGGGTTGGTGCTGCTCGCATTGGCGTGGACGATCGCCAACACCTCCAAGCCGTCAGAGCCGCTGAGGGTTGGCGCCGTCGGTCGGCCATAGTCGGCCATCGTCGGCCGTCGGTCAGCCATAGTCGGCTCTGCCAACAACAGCCTGGCTACCGCGTCATCGGTCGCGAGTTCATCGCTTGTTGCACGATGCCCAAGTATGCCTCGGGGCTGGCCGAGAACTCTTCGAGCGACTGCTCGCTGGCAAACAGGAACATGTGGTTCTTGTAGGTCAGGCCATGAGCGCGATGCCCAGCGACCAATTGCCCCGACTTTCGATAGGCCACCGGATCGTAGCCGGACAGCATCGGGGCGTAAGCGTCGGGATCGGCGAGGAACAGTTCTTGCTCTTGCTTGGAGCGGAAGAGATAGGTGCGGCTGCGGTGGACGACGCCGAAGCGAGTGTCACCCTTGGCCCACTTCTCTCGCGACTTGAGCGTCACGGCGCAGAAACCGTCGAGGGCGACCGGGTTCGGCTTTGTGGGCTGGTAGGCCGGCGCCGGCGCGATCGCAGGGGCCGTCGGCGCGGGGGCCTGAACTGCCGCGTTAGCTTGGCCTGCATAGAGTTGGTTGTACGGTGCGGTGACGCCGGTGGACCCGGGCATGGCGGGACCGGATTGCTGCACGTAGGGATTCGTGGTCAGCTGACCCGATGCCGTCGCTTCGGACGGCGCGTCGGCGCCGACCGTGTTGCCTTGCAGCGGCTGGTTGTACAGCGAATTGCCGGCGGGCGGCATGGCTTGTCCATAAAGCTGGGCGTCGTTGGTGATGCCGGCAGCCGAGGGAGTGACGGCGCCCTGCACCGCCGGGTTGATGGGCGTCTCGCCGCCCGGAGTGGTGGCGCCATAAACGTTGGCTGCTTGATAGGGGCTGGTGGCTCCGTCGACCGGCGGTGTCGCCGGAGTGGCGCCGCCACCATAGACATCGGGCGTGGCGTACGGATTGGCGGTGCCGTAGAGAGGCGCGGTGGCGGAGCCGGCGTACGATTGCAATGACTGCTGCGTTGCGTCCAGCGAATTCTGCACGCCTTGCTGGAATTGCCCGGCGGTTTGCTGAGCACTTTGCGTGTAGTCCTGGGCTACCTGCTGGGCCCCGGCCAATTGGTTTTGCGCCTGTTGGACATACTGTTGGCCGTACTGCTGCGCCGTGGCAAGCTGTTGCTGTGCCGACTGAGACGCCTGCTGTGCGTACTGCTGGCCGTATTGCTGCGCGGCGGCGAGCTGGTCGGCGGCCTGCTGTTGGTATTGCTGTGCCACATGCTGTGTGTACTGCTGCGTTTGATTGAGCTGCTCGCCGATTGACTGTTGGTACTGGGCGGCGTTGGTGGCCAACTGGGAGAAGGCGCCTTGTCCGGCGGCTGCCAGCTGCGAGGAGGCGCCGTCGATCTGCTGTTGGTACGGCAATGCGCTGCGATACGAGGCGAAGGTCGACTGCAGCATCAACGCGTACTGGTTGGCGTCCTGCGGGCTGATGCGGCGGTGGAGCTCGCGGCCTTTGGGGTCGGTGATGACGTCCGTTGGCCAGCTGGAGATGTTGTATTGGCGGGTGAGCTGTTGGTCGACCGCCGTGTTGATCTTGACCGGAATGTAGCCCTGAGACATGGCGCCCAGCACCGAGGACTGTGGAAACACGTTGGTCTCCAGCCGTCGGCATGGCGGGCAGTTGTCGGAGTAGAAGTGGAGCAGCACCAGACGTTGCTGTTGCGCGGCGGCGGCGCGAGCTGCCTCAATCGACGGCGCCCAGGCGATGCCCTGCGCGTTGGCCGTTGCGGCAACGGTGAGCGTAATCAGCATTGCGTACAGGCGATCCATGTCAAAACCTTCCCTGGTTGCTTCAACGAACAGGCGATACGGGCCCGCGATCCATGATCATCTTTGGGTATCGGACAACCGTCTCGGATGACGTGAGAAAATGCGCAGAATTTTCCGGATTTACCGGTCGTGCGGCCGGGCACCGATTGCGTCTCTGCCGCTCGAAGGTGGCGGCTTGGTGAAATCGGCCCGTTGGCAGTGGCGCCGCGTAGGCTCTCGAGCTGTTGCGGCTGTTGCTTAACGTGGAAAACTTGATGATTTTTTTCAGATCGACTGGCGAAGTAAGCTTGACAGGTTCGATGCCATGAGTAAGATGCGCGTAGATTGAGCGTTCGAGGGAGTTTTTGCATCGGACGCCAAACGACTGGATAGAATTCTCGCGCGGCGAAGTCTATCCCTCGTTGATCCTCCGTTCTCGATCACGAGCGTCGTCTCTGCCATTGTTTGGGCTCGATCATCCTCTGATGACAGCCGCAAACAAACCGTTGGCAGATCCTTGTTGGAGTGGCGGTCATGGCGTTGGCGACCTCCATTTCAATCTAGCCGTTGTTTCTTCACCGGTGCCCTCATTTCGGTCAGGGCTTGTAGGAGTTAACCGGACCTGGAGAGATTCCCACACAGGGACTTGGTTCCTCTCACCCGAGAGGGGCAGTCGTCCCAGCGGACCATTTTCGTGGTCTTTCGGCGTGTTGAAAAACACCGCCGGCAATCGCGGCACCCGCAGTTGCCGTTGGATTGCCGGAACCGGTGTCGGTTCAGACGCTCGTTGATTTCCCTCTGCGCGGTGGCGTAGGTTTGAGGCAATCAGTGCGACTTTTTTTGAGTCATCACTCGAGTTGCATTCTTGTTGAAGCCCATCTCGCTGGCGCTCAACGTGTTTGAGCGGTCGCGATTCGGCTGGGGCAGATGCGAGGACAGACGTTCCTCCTCGCGATCTGACTGAGTGACGTTGGTTGGGGACGTAGCAGAGATCCAATATGGCGAAGAAGAATCGATTTCGTGGCCGCGGTGGCCAACATGGAAACGGTCATGGTCACGGTCACGGACATAGTGGCGGCGGCGGCGGCGGAGGCGGCGGCGGAGGCGGAGGAGGCAGTCGTGCCGGCGGCCGACGACGTGGGCGCAGCCGTCGTCCCAAGCAGGGCGGCTATCCCGATCGACGCACTCAGTACGAAGAGTCGTCCGCACCGGTCGGCGAGGTGGGCTATGGCATGCTGGAGATGCATCCCAAAGGCTACGGATTCCTCCGCAGCCCGCTGAACAACTACACGCGAGAGCATTCCGATCCGTTCGTGCCCGGCACGATGATCGATCGCTTTCGGCTCCGGCAAGGCGTGATGATTCGCGGTTACGTGCAGCACGCCCGCAAGCAGCAGGGACCGCGAATCCGCGAGATCGTGGATGTCGACGGCATGAAGCCGGAGGATTACCTGGACGTCAAGCACTTTGACGCGATGACGCCGATCAACCCCGAGCAGTGGCTGCCGTTGGAGGTCGGACCGCATCCGTTGACCAATCGGGTGATCGATCTGCTGGCGCCGTTGGGCAAGGGGCAGCGAGCTCTGATTGTCGCTCCGCCGCGCAGCGGCAAGACGGTGATGTTGCAGCATATCAGCCAGGGCATTTCGCAAAACCACCCGGACGTGAAGTTGATCGTGCTGTTGATCGACGAGCGGCCCGAGGAGGTCACCGACATGCGTCGCAATGTCGACGGCGAGGTGATTGCGAGCAGCTTGGACGAGGATGTCGAGAGTCACGTGCGGCTTTCTCAATTGGTGGTTGATCGCTGCAAGCGACTGGCCGAGATGGGGCAGGATGTGTTCCTGCTGCTGGATTCGATCACGCGCCTTGCCAGGGCCTTCAACAAGTGGGTCGGCAACGCGGGCGCGACGATGTCGGGTGGCGTGAACATCAAGGCCATGGACGTGCCGAAGAAGCTATTCGCCACGGCCAGGGCTTTCGAAGAGGGCGGCTCGCTGACCGTGGTCGGCACCGCGCTGGTCGACACCAACAGCCGCATGGACGAGCTGATCTTTCAGGAGTTCAAGGGGACGGGCAACATGGAGGTGGTGCTCGACCGCAAGCTGGCCGACCGCCGCGTCTGGCCCGCCATCGACATTCAACAGACGGCCACCCGGCGCGAAGACAAGCTGCTCTCGCCCGAGACCCTGCACGCGGTCACCATGCTGCGGCGCACTTTGATGTCCATGCATCCGGTCGAAGCCATGGAGCAGCTGACTCGGCAGCTCGGACGCTTCAAGAGCAACGAGGAGTTCATCAAGTTGATCAGCTCCGCCTCGTTGGGCGACTGACGAGCCGCTGGTCACTTTCGCGTCGCCCAATAGGGGCATGGCCGGATAGCGGGCTAGCGGGCGTCTGACCGGCTGACTGGCCGGCGACGGGCCGGCAACTGGCTGGCGACGGGCATTGCAGACTATGGGCTCTTGGCGGCCGGCAGGCCGTCGTCTCATTCGCTCGTTTCCCTCGCCATCCCTGCTGTCCGATCTTCCCGGGTCGCGACCATTTTTGTACGATACCGACTCACCGCCAGCCAGCTTCCGGAGGGTAAGCGAATTGGTTAGCGGCCTCATTGGAAATGAGGTGCACCGTAAGGTGTTGCGGGTTCGAGTCCCGTGCCCTCCGCTTCTCTGAGCCACGCCGCCGCAAGTGTTGTGTTAACAACGGCTTGCGGCGGCGTTTTTTGTTGGCACCGTTGACTGGGTCAAAACTGTGTCAATCATTGCTCGGTCGTGGTGTCATTGCCGCCATCGCTCTTGGGATGCGGCTCGACGATCCGCACCGCGTCGGCGACCACGCGGCCGGCCGAGTTGACCGCCAGTGTGACGCGCAGGTTGTCGACGCCGCTCTAGGTGACCGTGAACGCGCCCAGCTGCCGCCACTCGCGGCCCGCCTCAACGTCGCCCAGCGAAGCCTTGAGGTTCGTTCAAGGAGAAGGACCGATATGGTCGGTGGGTTGGGAGTGTGGTGGCCGATGGCGTGAGTGTCGGTTTGCGTCTTGGGGATGCAGGCCTCGCCTCGGTTTTCCGGCTAAGACTGTCTCAAATTCCTTTTTCCGCAGAGAAAATGGCGTGAATGCCTGGGATAAGACGCTAAAACTGGATGCAAAGGTGAACCCAGGGGCGATCGTCCCCGCAGTCAGTGCGCCTGCCGAGCTGTTCAAAGTCGGAATCGCAGGGGGCATCTTGGGCGAGGGGGATCCCGCCTGGGATGGTCTCAATTGAGACCGGTCTAGTTCCCCAACAACGCTGCGCTATATTGAAACACTGCCAGCGGTCGTAGGTGGAGGAAATTGTGCGTCGATTTTCGATTCGTGCGATGATGATTTTGGTCCTCACTTGCGCGGCCTATATGGGGGCGTGGTCGACCACTCAGCGTGCGGCTGTTCAGTTTGCGCGTCGGCCGTGGATTCAATCCGTCGTCGCCCCCTGTCCCTTCGTGTTGCGTGAGGACATGATGTTTTCCAAGGACGGACTCGCGATGCTGGAAGGTGCCGAGCTCCGCGGGCCTCGTCGGTACTACCTTTGGTTCTTCGGCGCGAAGATGATGCTCCCCATCAAGTGCACATGGCGCGAGCTGCAGGAAATCGACACTTAGCCAGGGCCCCAAGGCGGCCTTATTGGGTCGCTCCCGGTGGGCGTCAGGATTCTTGGAGGGATGGTACTCCCAGTTTCTCAGAATACGGGATAAGGACTCGAGCACTAGCACGGCGTCGTGTCGCTCCGCATCCTCAACTGCAAGTTCGATTGCCAGCCTGTCGCCGGGATCAAGTTCCCAGCCCGATGATACTTCGCGGCGTGTTCCCACTTGCGCGGTTTTCCGGCTAAGACTGTCTCAAATTCGTTTTTCCGGTGATTTCTCTGCGCCCGGAGAATGAGGGGTTACGGGCCGAATTGACGTCGCACTTTTGGCCGAATTGTGACTGTAGAGATTTGAGCTTCAATTTGGCGGTTTGGCCGAATTGTTGAGAATTCTGGAGAAGCCGGAGTCGAAGGGGCCTCAGGCACGCCTGCCGCCGTTTGCACGCGCCGCGGCTTCTGTTTTGGCGATTTAAGTATGGCGGTAGTTACTGTCGTGCAAGTAACTATTGTTGTACTTTTCTCGGGAAAACTTAGAATTGTTGAATTGACCAGATTCAACACGCGATCGAGACGCACTGATGGCGAAGGACAAACCGCGACAACCGACACTCCGCACCACACAGCCGCAGGAACTGATTGACGCTGTCTTCGCACAGGCGCAGCGAGATGAGATGACCGTGAGCGCATGGGTCGGAGAATGCTTGGTCGCCAATCTCGATCAGGACTTGAAGGAAACCGTGCCAGAGCGGCGGCCGGCGCATCGACCGAAAATGGACGAGTAGGGTCCCTCGAAAACTGAGTGCCACCATGCAGCGTTCATGGATTCCACATTGGCCGACGGTGGTGTTTGGCGCCTTCGTCTTGGCGGGACTGCTTTCTGCCCAGGTGAACGATTACGGACATCTCAAGCACTTCCCAGGCTTGATGTGGGCCGGTGGCAGGCACGGCTGGCCGTTCTCTTGGTATTATTCTGTCAATGCAAGAGAATTTGGTTTCGATGCAATCATGGCAATCAAGGCAGTGAACATTCTCGCTTGGCGTTTTATTGCCGATATTGCGATCGCTGCAGTTTTGTTGCTTGGCGCCACTTACTGCATTGAAGTCAATTGTCGGCGGGCCTGCCTGGATTCGCGAGTATCGTTGAGGGGAATGTTCGCCTTCATGGGAGGAGTGGGGCTTCTCGGGGCATACCTTCGCCAGGTAATTGTGAGCTATCCAATTGAGGTAGAGGCAGTTGGCGAGCCAATGTTCAGCGTTTACTGGGGCATGTGTGAGCTGTTTGTCTTCATCGCGGTTCCGATGACGTGTTACGCGTTCATCGACGTCATCTCTCCGGTGACGCGCCGCCGCAAAAGCGACTAAGCCAGTTTCACAGGAAGAACCCATGGGACACAACTTTCTCCACGAGATGAGGCGTGTGCGCTGGCAGAGGACGCGACTAGAAGACGCGTGAAGGAGCTTGCGGACATTCTAAAGTCGCTTGTGGAGCTCCATTGGGCCTCCGTCGGTTTTCCGGCTAAGACTGTCTCAAATTCGTTTTTTAACCGATGATGCGGTAGCCGTATCCGCCATACATCGTAAGGCATGCAAAACCCTCCTTGTCCGCACGCTCGCCGCAAGGACACATTGTCGCCGAGCGCCGTGGCCGCCACCAGCTGCGTGCCGGCCGCGTCCGCGTACCGCGTGACGGCGTCCGGCAGGTCGTCCACTCGCCGGCCGAAGTCAATTCGCTTGTCGGCTACCGCGCCTCCGGTCTGCGTGACCGAGATCAGGCGGTCCAAGTCGTCGTACAGGTAGTGATTGACGAAGTCGCCCACGCCGTTGATCGTCGCCAGCAGCGAGGTGCGGAGGCCGTTGAGCGGGCTGTAGTCGCTGGCCAGCGTGATCGGCCCGATGTCCGCAAAGTGCGACGCGGTCACGCCGCCGACGCGGTCCAGCGAATCGTACGCATAGGCGTAGCTGGAATGCAGGTCCGACTCCGACGCGGCCGAGCACATCGTAGTGCCGGGCCACCGCGTTCTGAGCGTTCACGCCCAGGCTGGCGTCGGCCAAGTCCGCATACCAAGGCTCGGCGATCTCCCGATTCAACGCGTCATAGCCGTAGTCCCGAATGCGTCCGTTGCGATCCACTTCGCGAACCAGATTGCCCGCCAGGTCATACTCGTAGGCCTGCGCGTAAGGGATGCCGTCCAGCAACACCTCTTCCGAGACCAGCCTGCCCAGATCGTCATACACAAACGCCGTGACGTTGCCGGAGGGATCGGTCAGGCTGGTCATCTGCCCGTACTCGTAGCGCACGGTCGGGCCGACTTCGACGATCCGCACCGCGTCGGTGACCACGCGGCCGGCCGAGTTGCCCGCCAGTGTGACGCGCAGGTTGTCGACGCCGCTCGAGGTGACCGTGAACGCGCCCAGCTGCCGCCACTCGCGGCCCGCCTCAACCACGTCGCCCGGCGAAGCCTTGAGGTTCACCGGCGACTCGTCCTCCAATGCCACGCCGTCGTACACCGCGAACAGTGCATCTGAGACGTTCTCGTCCCAAACGTCCCAGGTGATCATCACCAAGTAGCTGCTGCCCGACGCCACGGTGAAACGCCATTCCGCCTGCGCCGTGTCGTCGTTGTCCACGTAGTAGTGGTTGCCCGCACAGCCGGACATCGTGTCCTCGGTCCAAACTCCGGTCAGCGCGGGCGCGTCGTCCACCTAGGTTTGGCCAACAAACCATCGGAGCAACTTTCTACCCCGTTGTCGAACGCATCTTGGGCCGTCTCTTCATGCTGGCCAGCATCTGCGTCCGCCGCGCATTGGCATAGGCAATCGCCTTGACCACCTCGGCGGCGGCCACCGCGTCGGCAAAGTCGGCCAGTGCCACACTGCTGTCCCACCTGTGCGCAATTCCGCGCGGCCATGTGGCAACTCGCAGCTAAGCTGCAGGTTTTGAACCGTGGCCAACTCAAGGAGGGCTGCGCCT
>JAGQPF010000565.1 GCA_020426845.1 Planctomycetales bacterium | reverse complement strand
GCGCCATCTGTCAAGTGATGGCCCACGATTGGCCAGGCAATGTCCGCGAGTTGAAAAACGTCATGCAGCGCGCCGCCGTGTTGGCCGATGGCGAGCGGATTGAGGAGTTGGAGATTGTTGAACTGCCGCATCGGCTCGCGGCCGACGGCAACTGGCCGGCGATTCCGCTCGCCGAAGCCGAGCGTCGCACCTTGGAGGCGGCATTGCGGCAAGCGGAAGGCAACCAAGCCGCCGCCGCCAGAATTCTCGAGGTCGCGCCCAAGACCGTGGGCAACATGTTGCGGCGGCAGCGAGTGGCCGCCTGACGACGCCGAGGAGCGAAGGCGACGCGTGCGAGTACAATGGGGGCTCACGCACGCTGCGTTTGCGAAGCCGATCGCCGCACGATGCCTCAACAAGGAAACCCGAAGCGTAAGCGAGGGATCGGAGCGGCGCATCGGGCGTGCCTCACATAGGACAAGCACACCCCTCCCCTCTGCCCTCTGCCCTCTGCCCCCTGCCCTCCGCCCTCCGCCCACTCCTGAGCCTCCTTCCCCATGGACAACTTCGACTCGCTGCTGTCACGCGCCGCCCGAAGCATCAAGGCGTCCGAAATCCGAGAAATTCTGAAGCTGACTCGAGGCAAGGAGATCATCTCCTTTGCCGGCGGCCTGCCGGATCCAAGCGTCTTTCCCGCCGAAGACCTCGCGGACTGTGCCGCCACCGTGCTTCGCGGCCGAGGCGCATCGGCGCTGCAATACGGCCCCTCTGCGGGCGACAGCGAGCTCTTGGACGAAGCGGCGCGCTGGATGGAAGCAGAGCATCAACGGGCGCAGTCGCCCCGGACCAGTCCGCCAACAATCGACAACCTGCTGGTAACCTCCGGCTCTCAGCAAGGTCTCGACTTGCTCGGGAAGTTGTTGCTGGACCCGGGCGACGTCGTCCTCGTCGCGCTGCCGAGCTATCTGGGCGCCCTGCAGGCGTTCGACAGCCGCGGAGCGAAGTTTGTCGGGGTGCAGTTGGACGAGCAGGGCATCTGCCCCGCGGCTCTGGAGCAGCAACTTGGCCGACTGCGCGACGCAGGCGTTCGACCGAAGATGGTGTACGTCATTCCGGACTTTCAAAACCCGACTGGCGTCTGCTTAACCTTGGAGCGTCGGCGGCGAATCGTCGAGTTGGTCCACGAGTACGACACCTTGCTGATCGAAGACTGTCCGTATCGGCAATTGCGTTACTCGGGCGACACGCTGCCGACCTGCCACTCGCTTGACGAATCGGGGCGCACGATTGTGCTGAACACGTTCTCGAAAGTGACGGCGCCGGGCCTGCGTCTCGGCTGGCTGACCGCCCACGCCAGCGTCATTGAAAAGCTGGTGCTACTCAAGCAAGCCACGGACCTTTGCACGTCGTCGTTGAATCAGGCCGTGGCTGCCGAGTACTGCCGCCGCGGCCTGCTAGCGTCGCACTTGCGGCTGGTGATCGACACCTACCGCGAGAAGCGAGACGCGATGCTTGACGCGTTGGAACGCCACATGCCCCAGCGGGAGGGACTGCGATGGACCCGTCCCGAGGGCGGGCTGTTCTTGTGGCTCACCTTGCCGCCGGAGCTGGACGCCCGCGAACTGCTGCCCAAGGCGATCGCCGCTCAGGTCGCCTACGTGATCGGAGGCGCCTTCCACTGTGACGGCTCGGGGCAAAACACGATGCGTCTGAACTTCTCGTATCCGTCGCTTGCATCCATCGACATCGGAGTCCGCCGCCTCGCGCAAATCATCGGCGCCTAGAAAGGCGGAAAGGCGAAAGGGCAAAAAAGCGAAAAGGCCCAACCGGCAAACGGAACCGCCTTTTGCAGCACTCCCTCTATGCCGAAACAAATTCCGAAATTGGGACCTAAAACGTGTAGATCGATGGGGACCACTGCGTTTTTATGCTGTCCGTCCAGCGCGGACGATATTACCCCATTTTCGTCCGGTTGAAGCGGGCCACCATCACATCGCTCCGCTCTCCGGAAACAATAAAAAAAGGCATGTGCGACGACCGCACATGCCTCGAATCAGCAGGCTCTCAGCCCCAGCTTGGGGCTCAATGTGAACTCCAGTAAGGAGCACCGTTTCCTAAAAGCCAATCTTACCGCGTGACGATCGTCATGGCGGTCAGGTTTGACCAAGCATGGAGACAGTTAGCTTACGGAATGCTGACGGGCTGGCCGTCATGTACGTAGGCCAGACGCAGTAGGACACCGTAGTCGATGGTGTCCCCAAGGAATTGCGTCGAGGCGTCACACATTGTGAACTGCGCGCCGGCGGGGTGAGCGCTGCTAAACACCCACGCGTAGGTGCGTTTACGGACGTCGCTTTCCCAAGGCGCATTGATGGTCCAGTTGGTCCACTTGTTGGTGTTGCCCGTTGGGGGCTCGATCGAGTTGATATTGGTGCTCGAAAGCGAGACCACGCGGCCGTGGCAGCAGGTGTGCGTTCCCTGCAGGCCCCAAGGACCGTAAACAGTGCTCATCTTCATCCGGCCGCCGGCGCCTTCGCCAATCGCGATGGAGTGTGAGGTGCCGTCGGTGATGTTGGCAAAGTCCGAGGCGCCGTTGTTGCCAAAGGCGCCCTGACGCAGGTCGTTGCCGGTGTTCTCGTAGATGTCGTTGTAGTCGGTGAACACACCAGTGCTGAAGAAGTAGCTGGTGCGTTTGTTGTTGCGCATCGTGTAGAAGTCGCCCGTGTTCCCGGGGTTGCGGTTCATGTTCTGACCCGCCTGCGGGTGCGAGGGGCACTCCAGATTCTTCATCCGCGAGCTGATGATCGGCACATTGGGCAGCGAGCTCGGCGCCGGGCCACCCGCTCGAGGATTCGACTCATTGGTCGGGAAGTCGAAGTTGATCGCATTGTACGCGGCCGAGCCCTCGTAGTAGGGCAACAGCATCGTCCAACCGGTGTGGTTGCGAACGCCTTCGGGATAGCGAGTCGTTCCGCCGTTGGTGAAACGGCCCGAGTTCAACAGCGCCGGGGGGAACACCTTGAAGGTGTCGTGGTAGTTGTGCAACGCGATGCCCGCTTGACGCAGGTTGTTGCCACAGCTCATGCGGCGTGCGGCCTCACGAGCGGCTTGCACTGCCGGCAGCAGCAGTGCGACCAAAACTCCGATGATCGCAATCACGACCAACAATTCCACGAGAGTGAAACCCTGTCTGCGTTTCATCCTCTGACTCCTTGCAACATGAAAAAGAATAGAGAAAAACAACCCGAAGGGATGAGGCGAATGCCAATAGACTTGGAGGGGCGATGAATCGAATAAATAAATGGGGTGGGAGATGAGTACCCATAATCCCGACGCCATTTCCCAAATGGCGCTCGCCTCGTGAGTCGATTCTGCAGGCATTCTCCTCGAAATGCAAGCACGTTTTCCCCCTCGCACTTGGGGGACCCCGCTCCACGAGGCGATGGGGCACGCGTTTTCGGCGGATTTGCCGCGTTTAGTTCGGGCGTTTTCGTTCTTCTAGAAACCTCAAGAATTTGCCCGAAATTCGGCTGATGACCCAAAAAAAGCATGTGCGAATGATCGCACATGCTTTGAATCGAACCAGCTACAGTCCATCAGTCGTGGGACTTCCGGAGGGAGGAAGAGGCCCTCTCGCTTCGGATGGAGGCGGAGACGCCGATCCCTCGCTTACGCTTCGGGTTTCCTTGGAGGGCGCGCAGTCTACGGAATCGTGACGGGATTACCGTCATGGATGTAGGCAAGCCGTAGCAGCACCCCGTAATCGATCGTGTCACCCAGGAACTGGGTGGACGCGTCGCAGAGGGTGAACTGTGCCCCCGCCGGGTGGGCACTGCCGAACACCCACGCGTAAGTGCGTTTGCGCGCGTCGCCGTTCCAGGGAGCGTTGATCGTCCAGTTCGTCCACTTGTTGTTGTTGCCCGTCGGCGGCTCAATCGAGTTGATGTTCGAGCCGGACAGCGAAACAACTCGTCCGTGGCAACAGGTATGCGTGCCTTGGAGACCCCAAGGGCCGTAGACGGTGCTGGTCTTCATCCGGCCGCCGGCCCCTTCACCGAAGGCGATCGAATGCGAAGTGCCGTCGGTGATGTTGGCAAAGTCGGCGCCGCCGTTGTTGCCAAAGGCGCCCTGGCGAATGTCGTTGCCGGTCGCCTCGTACACATTGCTGTAGTCGGTGTACACGCCCGTGCTAAAGAAGTAGCTGGTGCGCTTGTTGTTGCGCATCGTGTAGAAATCGCCCGTATTGCCCGGGTTGCGATTCATGTTCTGACCGGCCTGCGGGTGCGAGGGGCACTCCAGGTTCTTCATCCGCGAGCTGATGATCGGCACGTTGGGGAGCGAGCTCGGCGCCGGACCGCCCGCCCGAGGATTCGACTCGTTCGTCGGGAAGTCGAAGTTAATGGCGTTGTACGCGGCCGAGCCCTCGTAGTAGGGCAGCAGCATCGTCCAACCGGTGTGGTTGCGGACACCCTCGGGATACCGCAACGAGGAGCCGTTCGTGTAGCGGCCCGAATTCAGCAATGCCGGGGGAAACACCTTGAAGGTGTCGTGATAATTGTGCAGCGCGATGCCCGCTTGACGCAGGTTATTGCTGCAGCTCATGCGACGAGCAGCCTCACGAGCGGCCTGCACCGCCGGCAACAGCAGTGCGACCAAGACTCCGATGATCGCGATCACGACCAACAATTCTACCAGAGTGAAACCATGTCTACGTTTCATCTCAACTCCTTGCAACCTGAGTAGATGAGAAACCAATCGAATGGATTTGGCGAACGCCAATTTCGCGGGCGACAGATCGAGTCAACAAATGGGCGGGAGGGTAAAGATGAGAAAAACCCAATCCCAAAGTCCCAACGCCATTCCCCTGGGCGTTCGACATCCGCGTGGGAATAAATTCTGCAGGGATTGGATCATCCATGCAAGCAGAAATCGAGATTTGTGAGTAAAAGCTGCGAATTCCTGCTCATTTTTCACGTAATTCGCCTCGATGCTCGTGAATGCACGGTGGGAAGTCGTCGAGATTTTTTATTTTCGCTTGCAGCGTTTTCCTCCTGACCGCGTTTCTGTGGGAAGCCCCTCATTGGCAAGCTGGCTAGCCTACGGCATCATGGTCGGACTAGCTCGCTTACACCCGTTGAGTCATCGTGTCCCTCAACGGTTGCAATTTCCCTTTGCTGTTTCACACGAGGAGAGTTCGATGAAGAAGATTCTGTGGTCGATGTTGTTGGGCGTCAGCTTCATGAGCCTGCCCGGCTGCGGTGGTCCTCCCCCCGAGGAGCCGGAAGCCGAAGTGCCGCAAGCCGAGATCGAAGAGAACGAGGCGATGGGCGAAGTGCCGACCGAGTAGTCGGCAGCTCCCATTCCATTGCGGAAATATTGCGGAAACATTGCGGATTTCGCGATGATACGACAAAAGCCAGCGCCGTCGCGTTGGCTTTTGTTTTGGTCTGTGAGTTTGTTGTTGGCGCTGGCCAACGTCCCTCGCTCACGCTTCGGGTTTCCTACGTCCCTCGCTCACGCTTCGGGTTTCCTACGTCCCTCGCTCACGCTTCGGGTTTCCTACGTCCCTCGCGCACGCTGCGGGTTTCCTGTCTGTCTACATCGAGCCCAGATACGCCAGCAGGTCCGACATCGCCTTCAAATCGATGTTCTTCTCCAGACCCTCGGGCATGAACGACAAACCGGTGCTCTTCATTCCCTGGATCTCCAATCGCTGAATCGCCACGTCCGTGCCGTCGGCTTGTCGCAGTGTGATGCTGTTGGCCGACTCGGCGGTGATCATGCCGCTCAACACCTGGCCATCCTCGGTGCGGACGACGTAGGTCAAAAACTTGGGCTTCACCTCGCGATTGGGATCCAGGATGTTTAGCAACACCGACGGCAGGCCGCGCTGAGCGATCCCGCGCAAGTCGGCTCCGATCGTGGCGCCCACGCCCTCCAGTTGATGGCAGGCAGAGCAGTTCTTTTTGAACACAGCCTTCCCGCGCATCGCATCGCCAGTCAGTTCAAGCGACGGCTGATAGCGTCGAGCAACTTCGCTGCGAGCGGTGAGCCCGGCTGTGGCAAAGAGCTTCTCCACACGGGCCGTCACCCGTTCATCGGGATGCTGCTTCAACAATTGCACTCGACTTGGATCAAGATCCCCTCGAGAAACCGGACCGGACTCGACCGCGTCCAGAAAGCGATGTAGCCACGCGGTGCGGGACAACAGCACTTCTGCGCCTCGCAATCGCACGGCCGGGCTGAGGCCGGGCCAGGCCGCGAGCAACACCGTCGGCACATCGGCATCATCGAAGCCCGCAATCGTCTCGACCGCCGCAGCTTGAATGGACTGTGGCTGGCTGGGGCGCAGCTGCGCCGCAAGCAACTCTCGCACTTCGGCAAAGCGCGCACTGCGCAGGCTGCGCACGGCTTCCAGCCGTTCCGGCAACTCCGCTTTGTCGTCTGCCAAGGTGGCTTGTGCCGCGTTCAGCATTTGGCGAAGAATCTCGGCCGCGTTGCCGCCGCGCGCCGCCAACACCTGTTGCCGGACCGATTCGTGCTGCTTTTCCACCAGCGCTTTGACGAGCGACTCGTTAAGCTGCCGATCGCGGGCGTCGTCCAGACCAATGTCGCTCATCGAACCGAGCACCACGGCCAGCGCCGCCGCGCTGCGGCCTTGTCCAATCTCGCGTGCCAGCTCGACCAGCATCACTCTGCCCGCGTCGCTGCGCCGAAACGCAGTGTCTGCCGCCAATTTGCGAAACAACGCGTCCGCAGCCGAACCGCGAGGCCGCTCCGGGCCCTGCCGCGATGTCGGCCCGGCTGTTCCGCAGGAGCTGAGAATGGCCAGTTGCATCCAGCGGTCGGCGCCGTCCCGTCGCGCCAATTGCGCCAGCGCGTCGACGCTGCCGGGCGACAGGAACGCGCCCAGGCTAAAGGCAAGTTGATAACGTACCCGCGCCGACGGATCATCGGCGAGCTCCGGTAGTCGTGCCCGCAGCGCCGCCGACTCGCCCACAAGCGGCTCGGCGCACTGCAAGGCAAACACTCGTAGTTCCGCGCTGGCAGCATTCAGGGCGGCCAGCACCTCCGCTTCATCGAGCTTCCCCAAGGCGCCCAGCAATCCCATGGCGGCCGCGCGGCCGCGATCCAGCAAAGACTCCCGAGCGACTCGCCGCAACTCGGTGATTGTCGCGACGTCGCCCCCCTGCTCATCCAGTCGCTCAAACAAAAGTCGCGACGCTGTGTCACGATGCCAGCCGTTCTCGTGCTCCAGCAGTCCGATCAGCTCCTTGGAGCTCATCTTGCCCAATCGGGGCGACTGACGACGCAGCGGGCCGCTGGCCGGCGCGATGCGATAGATCCGCCCACGATCGGAGCCGCTGACGGCATCCAGATGCTTGAGGAATTCGGGCGGCAGGAATGCGGCGCCTTCGATCAGCTCGCGATTCATATCCAGCACGAGCAACGTGCCGTCGGGAGCGTTGGCCATTTGCACCGGGCGAAACCAGATGTCGCTGGACGCCAGAAACTCCGCGCCGGGGTCCGCGCGGCGAGCCACCAGTGACAGGCCTTCGTCAGCTAGGCTCGCGCGATAGACGAGATTGTTCGCGACATCCCCGACCAGCAGGTTGCCGCGGTGCGACTTGGGCCAGGCGTCGCCTCGATAGATCGTCACGCCCGTGGCGCCCGTAAAAAAGCCAAACGGCTTGCCGCCCTCGTCCGAGCCTCGGAATTTTCCCTCTTTGCGAAGACGAGTCCGAAGCACTCGCCAGGGCTCGGGCGGACTGATGCGAAACAGCTCGGTGAACTTGTTGTCGGGCGCGATGTCCACGGCCGCCGCCGGCGACTGCAGCCACGGGTTGCGCGCCACGTAGCGATCATCGTAAATCAGCAGCTGTGCGGGAACGCTGTTGGAGCAAACAAACTTGCGGCCCCAATCGTCCATGCTCATGCCGTGCTGGCCGCCTCCCGAGGTCAACTCGAAGCTGCCCGTGCGAGGATCGAGAATCACACCGCGATTGCGCACCGACACGGTGGACGCGCCGGGTGCGCCGACATCGCCGCCCGAAAGGCTCGTCGAGAAATGGAAACGGGCGTCGAGACCCCAGCGGATCGAGTTGAGGTGCGCTTCGCCCGCCTTGTCCGTGCCAAACCCGGTCAGCAACACGCGGCGCTCATCGGCCTTGCCGTCCCCATCCGTATCCTTGAGGTAAAGTAGATCCGGAGCATCGCCGACCAACACACCGCCTTGCCAACAGGCCACTGCAGTTGGGTAACGAAGGTTCGTGGCAAACTCAACGCTGTGCTCGTACTTGCCGTCCTCGTCACGATCCTCGAGCAACGCGATCGAGCCCGTTTTCCGAAAGCCCTCCACCACGTACGCGTTGTACGGTGGCAACTGAACGACATACATCCGACCCTGCTCGTCGAAGTCGACGGCCACCGGGTCGTGCACTTGCGGCTCGTGTGCCGCCAACTCGACGCGAAAGCCATCCGCCACTCGCAGCGACTGCAATGAGTCGGCCGGGGAAAGCGCCGGCACGCGGGGCAGCTCCTTGCCAAAGTCGCCCCGCGGATCGTTGATGTCTTGGGCCCGGGTGGCGGACACGAGTAGCCCGGCCACCCAAAGGACGGCGAGGCAAGCGCGGATGCGAGTCATGTGGTGTGTCTCAGGTTTGCTTTTTCGCTGCGTTGATGGCGTCCAGCAGTCGCCCTGGCGAGCCCATTGCGTTGTAGCCTCCGTCAACGTGGAGGATCTCGCCGGTGATGCCATTGGACATATCCGACAGCAGGTAGGCGCCGGCGTTGCCGACTTCCTCGTGGGTGATGTTGCGATTCAGCGGCGCCATGTGCTGGTAGAGCTTCAGCATGTCGCCGACGCCGGCGGCACTGCCTGCCAGCGTCTTCAGCGGCCCGGCGCTGACAGCGTTGACGCGAACTTGCTGCGGTCCCAGGTCATACGCCAAGTAACGCACCGCGGCATCCAACGCCGCCTTGCAGATCCCCATCACATTGTAACCGGGGACGCACTTCTCGCCGCCGAAGTAGGTCATCGCGGCCACAGCGGCGTTTTCGTTCATCACCCCCTTCATGGCGTTGCAGACGGCAATCAGGCTGAACACGCTGATATCCATCGCGAGCTTAAAGCCGCCACGGCTGGTCTCGATCGTGTCGACGCCCAGGTCGCGCATGTCGGCGAAGGCGATCGAATGCAGCAGGAAGTCGATCTTGCCGAACTCCTTGGCCGTCAGTTCCGCAAAGGCGGCAATCTGCTCGTCGTTCTGCACGTCCAGCGGTTCGACGAACTTGACGCTCTCCGGGTGCTTTTCCGTACACTTGGTCACCCGGCGGCGATTCTTCTGTTTGTCGTCGTCGGGACGATCCGGCAGGTGGGAAAACCCGCAAATCCCGCCCTCTTCCATGATCTTCTGCGCAATCGCCCAAGCGATCGAACGGTCGTTGGCCACGCCAAGGATCAATCCCTTTTTCCCGTCAAAAAGTCCCATCGAGTGTCTCCAGTAGAGGGGGGCTCATCGTTGTGTTTGTTTCGACAAAATAACGATTTCCTGTTCTCTGGACTACCGGACGACGCAGCGACGCGCGGATCGCAGCGAGCCCCTAATCGTGAATTCCAATGGAACAATCTTGCCATTGATAACGATTTATCTATTGGCCGCGCGAGCACGGTTCCATCACCGCCGCCAAATTACCGGTGGCACGCTGGTGGTATGTGGGTGAGGTGACACGGTTGGCGAGCGCACCGGGCTCTCCGGAGAACCCGTCCGCACGCGGATTGGGTGCTATAACTAGAGTAGTGACATCGACTTGCGCGTTGGTTTGGGTTGGATTTATTGGATTTGTTGGAACGACTTGGTGAGGAAGCATGTCCGAGCTGAATCCGTATCGCCACTGGCTGGGGTTGCCGATGGCGGCGCCGAACCACTACGAACTGTTGGGGCTTTCGCCGGGCGAATCCAACGTCACGACCATCGAGTCGGCCGCCAATCACGTCCGGCGGCAGGTCTGCGCCGTGCCGCCAGCGGCTGAACATGCCGCTGCTTGGTCGAGTCTGTTGACCGAAATCGAACTCGCGGAATCGGTGCTTTGTCACCCGGCTCGCCGCGCCGACTACGAACAGCAGCTGGGAATTACACCGCAAGCTCCGATGGCTCAGCCCGTCTCCTCGCCACCGCCTCCGCTGCCTACGATGGAGGCCCGGCCATTCGGCGCCGCGCCCATGGGCGTGGCGTACCCGGCTTACCCGGCCAACGCCGCACAACCGGTGTCGAGCGCCACGGCGGTTGCTCCCGGTGGCCCCGATCCCATGGCTCCGGTGGGACAATTGGCGGCCACTTCGCCAACCTCGCCACCCACCGCGCCAACCGCCGCGGCCCCGGCCGTGAAAGCTCCCAAGCGCAAACGCACGCGCTCCAACAACAACCTGTCGATGGTGTTGGCAATGGCAGCCGTCGGGATGTTGTTGGTGGCGGTGGTTGTGATGATCAATCGCGGCCAGGGACGGAACTCGC
>JAGQPF010000564.1 GCA_020426845.1 Planctomycetales bacterium | reverse complement strand
CAATGCCGGAGGGCCAAAAGGCCATCTATTTCCTCACCGGGCCCACCCGCGAGGCGCTGCAGCGCGATCCGCGGCTCGAGCTGTTCCGCAAGCATCGCCTCGAGGTGCTCTATCTGTACGAAGCGGCGGATGAGTTCGTGCTCAGCACGCTCGCCAAGTACAACGACGTCGATCTCGTCTCGGCCGACCAAGCCAAGGCGGAGGACCTGAAACTCGGCGCCGAGTCCGAGGAAGACCAGCAGGAAGACGAAGAGCAGTCCGCGGCGAGCGAGTCGATTCAGACGGTGATCGACCGGTTTAAACAGCTGCTGGGCGAACGCGTGATCGACGTCCGCGCCAGTGGGCGCTTGGTCGACAGCCCCGCCTGCCTCGTCGGCGATGACAGTCAAATGTCAGGCCACATGGAGCGAATGATGCGGATGATGAACCGCTCCGAGGACCTGCCGAAACGAGTGCTCGAGCTCAATCCGCGGCACGCCCTGATCAAGGAGCTCGCCGGCCTGCTGGCGGCCAATCCGCAACACCCGTTCGTCGACACGGCGTGCGAGCATCTGTTTGAGGGCTGCATGCTCCTGGACGGATACTTGACCGACCCTCACAAGTTGGTGGAGCGCATGAACGCCGTGCTGACCGAGGCTGCCAAGCGGCCGAATTAGCGGGCATTTCAAGAATCTTCCCTGGCACAATCGAAGGCAGTTTTTCTGCTGGTTTTATCAACCCGATTGCCGATCGGGAAGTTTTTGAAATGCGTTGTAGTCAAGAATCAAGAGATGACATCCATGACCGATCCTCAACGCACCGCATCGCCCCGGCGTGCATCCCTGCTGCTGGCAGCTTTGCTTGCTGCTGCGGCCAGCTGCGCTCCTGCTACGTCCCGAGCTGCGGAGGGCCCGCCGAATGTGCTGTGGATCTTTCTCGAGGACGTCAGTGGCTGGTTTGGTTGCTACGGCGAAAAGCTGATTGAGACTCCGAATATCGACCGGCTGGCCGCGCGTGGCGCCCGGTTCACGCGGTTCTACACTCCCGCGGGAGTCTGTTCAGCAACTCGCTCCGCCATCGCCACGGGCATGATGCAAACGACGATCGGCGCTCACAACCATCGCAGCTGCCGGGCGTCATTCCGGGGCAAGAGCATGGGCGAGTACGACCGAAACGTGCTGCCGGATGCGGTTGTGCCGCTGCCGATTCGCATGCGAAAGGCCGGCTACTGGACGTTCAATGAAGGGGGCAAGGATGACTACAACTTTGAATGGGACCCCAAAGAGTTCTACGACTTCGTCAAGAATCGCGGTTGGGGCCCGGCCGCCTTCGTGCGCGGGGAATGTTTGCAGGATTGCCCGCAGGACAAGCCCTTCTTCGGCCAGATTCAGCTCGGAGGGGGCAAGCTCGGGGCGCGAGCCAAGGCAACCGTCGATCCAAATGCGGTGCCGGTTCCTCCCTACTATCCCGACGTCAAGGAAGTGCGCGACGAGATCGCTCACCATTACGACTGCTTGCTCGAGACGGATCGCCAGGTCGGCCAAATCCTCAAGGCGCTGCAGCGGCAAGGTCGCGCCGACAATACACTGATCTTTCTGTTTAGCGACCACGGCATGAAGCTGCATCGCCACAAGCAGTTTCTCTATGAGGGCGGCATTCAGATGCCCTTGATCGTTGTCGGCCCCGGGATGAAGCCCGGCCAGGTGCGGGACGACTTGGTGAGCGGCATCGACATCACTGCTGCTTCGCTTGCCGCCGCCACAGCTCTGCCGGCGGACATGGAGGGCCGCGACTTCCTTGCCGACGACTACCGCCCCCGCGAGTTCGTGGTGGCCGCTCGCGACCGCTGTGACTACACGATCGAGAAGATCCGGGCAGTCGTCACTCCCAAGTACAAGTACCTTCGAAACTACCTGACGGACCGGCCCTATATGCAGCCGACCTACAAGGACGAGTGGGACGTCAGCAAGAAGTTTCGAGAGATGATGGCCAAAGGCGAGATGAACGAAACGCAGCTAATCTTCTTCGGAGAGCAGCGCGTTCCGGAGGAGTTGTATGATCTCGAAAACGACCCTCACGAGATTCACAATCTCGCGGCGGACCCGGCCCACCGGGCCGCCTTGGAGCAGCATCGCGCATTGTTGGCCAAATGGATTCAAGAGACGGGCGACAAGGGCCAGCAGCCCGAGTCGGATCTCGGCCTGCGGTGCGTTCTGAAGCGTTGGGGCGACAAGTGCGTGAACCCCGAGTACGATCGCGTGCGGTAGGACGGTCTCGAGCGACCGAACGATCGCGAACGTCAGGGCGTTCTTTGCCGGCTCAACCGCCTCCGGCCTTCTTTCTGCCTCGTGATTTCTTGCGCTTGGTTTGAGCCGATTCGGCAGCCTCGGCGGCGTCGCGCACACGCAACATGGTGTTGGCCCAATAGCCCTCATATTTGCCGATCCAGCGCTCAATCACGTCGCGCAGCGGCGCTGCGTTGAGTGAATTGAGGCGGCGACGACCGTCGGCGCGCGTGAGCACCAGCCCTGCTGCCCGCAGCACGTCCAGGTGCTTCATGACGGCGAACCTGGAGAGGTCGGGAAACGCCTCCACCAACTCGGTGGTCGTGCGCGGCCCAGCTTTCAGCTGATCGAGCAACTTGCGCCGCGTGGCATCGGCCAGCGCTTTCCAAATCGCGTCCCCATCCGCTTCCCGGCTCGTGCTCATCCCCGTTCTCCCGCTTCTGCCTTCTCCCGGACGCTTTGCACAAACCGCTCCCAGCCGGCGATCATGCCCTGGCGATGCTCATCGAGCACCGAGCCAAGCACCTGATGGTGCATCGCGAGCTCGACTCCGCCGGGAATCGGCACCAAACGGAACTGCAAGTGACCGGCAACGGCGTACGACATAAACATCGGCCCGTGAAGCTCGATCAAACTGGGCGGCTTGATCACCTGAACAAAGCCCCAAAGGTGACCTTGGCCATGGCCGAGGTCGCGGAACCAGCGGCCTCCCGGCCAAGGCTCAAGCACCATCGGCATCGGCCGGTTGTCGGGGGTCACGCTTTCGACGCTCAGCCGCCGGAGCAACGCATCATAAGCGTCGCCGATCGCGGACGAAATCTCGATCGACTGATGAATGTCCAAAACCAGCGAGCGCAAGGCGTCCATGGGAGCTCCAGTGATGTTGTTGGGAAAGCGAAACAGCGAAGTGAAGAAAGAAGCGAAGCGAGCGAACGGCAAGGGCGGCAAGGGCGGCGGCCATCGCGGCCAGACGGTTGACAGGCCGACGCGTGCTCAATATGTTACCGTTTAGTTACGTTACTGTAAACCAACGTAACGTGAGATGACGTGGGACGCGTCGGCGTCCTCGGTTGAGTCCCTTTTGTTCCGATGTTTCCGAGGAGGTGGTAAGTGGCTGCTCATGCGAATCCCGTGGACTGGTTTGAGATTCCTGTCGAGAATATGGCTCGCGCCAAGGCGTTTTATGGCGGCGTGCTGGGGGTCGAAGTGACGGAAATGGAGATGGGCCCGCATCAAATGGGTTGGTTTCCGATGGAGATGGGGGCGCCCGGCGCCGCGGGCACGCTGGTGCGGGGCGAGGGCTACCGCCCGTCCCGAGACGGCACGCTGGTGTATCTGCATGTGGCGTCGATCGACGACACGTTGGCGGCGATCGAATCGCACGGGGGCACTCCGTTGCTGCCTCGCACGAGCATCGGCCAATACGGCTTTGTCGCTCAGTTTGTCGACTCCGAAGGCAATCGGATTGCCTTGCACGAGTCGACCTGCGACGCATGAGAGACGGTTGAAAAGCCTCTGCCGGCAATCGGAACAGCGTTCGTCGTTCAGCGCGACGCTGTGCCGATGGCCGCCTAGGTGCTTAGGTGCCTGAGTGCCTGAGTGCCGCATCGGTATGATTCAACCGACTCGCCCTCTGCCCGTCGACTCCGTTGGCGAGGATGCTCGGCCCGACCGGTTCACCGGGCCTCACAAGGGTCGCCTGCGATGGAGGCCCGACCGGTTCACCGGGCCTCACAAGGTTCGCCTGCGATGGAGGCCCGACTGGGTCACCGGGCCTCACAAGGTTCGCCTGCGATGGAGGCCCGACTGGTTCACCGGGCCTCACAAGGGTCGCCTGCGATGGAGGCCCGACTGGTTCACTCGCGAGTGTCCATGCCCAATTGTCGCATCTTGCGATAGAGGTTCGACCGGTGGAGCCCCAACAGCGTCGCCGCCTCGGACATATTGCCGCCACATTCGTCGATCTGCTTGCGAATATACTGCTCCTGAAAACGCGAAGTGGCGTCGGCCAAGCCCAGGTCCATGTCCAACCAAGCCCCGCCCTGCGGCTCGCCGGGATGCAGAATAAACGCCAAATCTCCGGCGTCAATTTTGTCGCCGGGAGCGAGATAGGCGAGTCGCTCCATCAGATTCCTCAGTTCGCGAACGTTGCCGGGCCAGCGATGCGACTGCAATCGTCGCTTCGCCGATGCCGTGAATCGAGGCGGCTTGCGCCCCGCCTTGCGGCAGAAGTCGACCAGAAAGTGCTCCGCCAACAGCAGGATGTCATCGCCTCGCTCGCGCAACGGCGGCAACTCAAGCGTCACGACATTGAGGCGAAAATACAGGTCCTCGCGAAACTTCTTGTCGCGCACCATCTCGGCCAACTTCTGATTCGTGGCGGCAATGACGCGCGCGTCGGTGTGAATCGGCGTTGAGCCGCCGACTCGGACGACGACCTTCTCCTCCAGCACCCGCAGCAGCTTGGCCTGACCGCTGAGGCTCATGTCGCCAATTTCGTCGAGAAACAGCGTGCCGCCCGAGGCGAGCTCGAACTTGCCCACGCGAGTGTCGTGCGCGTCGGTGAAGGCGCCCTTCTCGTGGCCGAACAGCTCGCTCTCCAGCAAGGTGTCCGGCAACGCGGCGCAGTTGACCGCGACGAGCATTTCGTTGCGCCGGCGGCTGAGGTAGTGGACCAACTGGCTGATCACTTCCTTGCCGGTGCCGTTCTCCCCGAGGATCAAGATGGAGAGATCCGTGTCGGCCACTCGGTTCACCGATGATCGCAACGCTTCGAGTTGCGGACACGTGCCGATCAGCTTGACGCTGGCGGCGGCCTCGTTCGTCATCTGGTGGTGTGTCGTCAGCAATTGCTCGTACTGCTTGGTGTTCTCCAAAGCCAATGCAGCGTGCGAGGCAAGCTCGAGCAGCGCCGATTCGTCCAGGTCGCTGAAACGTCCGCCTCGCTTGTTGATCATCTCGAAGGCGCCCAGCATCCGTCCCTGACTGTCGCGCAGCGGCACGCACAGCAGCGAGCGAGTGGTGAATTGGAGCTCTTTGTCGACGGAACGGTCAATCGACTGTCCGCGATCGTCCTCGTCCACTCGCGCGGGCTCGCCCGTTTGGACGACTTGCCCCACGACCCCGCGATCGTCGGGAATTCGCAGCTCGCCGCCTTCGACGCCCAGCGCCGGGCGGCCGATGAGCAGGTGGTTGGCGCGGTCCCAGAGAAATATGCTCGCCCGCTCGCTGTCCAGCAGCCGCGTCGCCGCCTCGGCCATGTCGTGCAGCAGCGAGTTCATGTCGCGCGCCTGGCGCCACTGAGCGGCAATTTCCAGGATGGCCGACAGCCGCGCGGCCCGCCGAGACTCCGTGCGCAGTTGTCGCGACAGCGAGGCGAACCGGCTCCAGGTGGCAATCGCCTGTTGCACCCATGATTCGCCGGGGTCGGCGCCTTGCACGCCAATCACCTCGCCGGACTGATCGGGAATGGCCATTGCCCGCCAAGCTCCCGCGGCGCCGGCGCCAACGTCGAGCGCTTCGGCAAACGCTTCCGTTAGGTCGGCGTCGCTGGCCAGGTCCGCCGGCAGAATCCGCCATTTGCCACGCGTGCCGCGGCCCCAAGCGATCACCTCGGCCGGAAAAAACTTTTTCAAGATGCCTAAGGACGCCAGGATGAACTCGTTATCCTGAGTGAGGCTGCAGATAGCCGCCAACTCGGAGACCAAGTCGTGAACGGCGGCTTCCGAAGGAATGTGAGCGGCGCGATTCGGTTTGGCAGGCATAGGCGGCTGGGCTCAGTGAAGTCAAATCGACGACAGCATCTTATCCAGGTGGCTCATTTGCCGCGATACGAGTGGATGCGGACCGGAAAAAAGTCGCAATAATTTGACTTCGCCCAAATCTTTTCCAATCCGCCTCTCGTCTCAATCTTCAACGGCGAGGTCTCTTCGCTTCGCTGGACGGCACGTCCGACTGACGTTTGGGGTCGCTGGTTGCAGGCGTGTGGCACGGGACTGCCTGTGGTCATCGCGTACTTTCCGTTCGATTCCTTCCAAGCGTTGCAAGACGTTGGACGCCGTCGGCGCCGGGCTACTTTGAAAGTCTCGCCAAACTGGCAAAATAGCTCTGTCCAAACTTCGACCTACTCCTTTTCGACTAGAGGGCATTTCAAAAATCTTCCCTGGCGCAATCGAAGGCAGTTTTTCTGCTGGTTTTATCAACCCGATTGCCGATCGGGAAGTTTTTGAAATGCGTTGCAAACCCCGCGTTCGTAGCGGGACATTACACACACTGAGGATCGACAGATGTCCGTCGCACGTGGAATGATTCTGTTGGCAGCCTGCGGCATTTTGGCTGTCTTCTCCGTCACCGATCGGCCCATGACGGCGGCTCAACAGCAGGACATGAGAGCGCGAAGCCAAAAACTGATGCGGGACGGCAACTTCAAGGATGCGCTCGAAGGCTTCCAAAAACTGTGCCTCGACACCAACACGGACGGAATCGCCGTGGGACAGGACCTGTCCAATGCCGTGATGTGTCAGCAGCGGCTCGGATTGCTGTCCGAATTCGACAAGTTGGTCGAGTCGACGGTTGAACGCCACGCTGACAGCACGCATTTGCTTCAGCAGGCGGCACAGCTGTACATGAACACCCCGCACTACGGGATGATTGTCGCCAACGAGTTCCAACGCGGCGGGCGCCGAGGCGGGGGCAAAATGGTCAACGCCTGGGAGCGCGATCGCGTGCGTGCTCTGCAGTTGATGGAACAAGGGCTGACAGCCGCGATCAATTCCGACGACAAGGGCCACACGGCCGGCTACCTTCGTGCGATGGCCGACCTGTTGCTCGCCAATCGCGGACCGGCCGAAGCCTGGCGATTGCAGTATTTGACCGACCTTTCCCAGCTGCCCGACTACGAGGACGGCTACGGCGGCTATCGACAGTCCAACGGCGCTCCGGTCGACAAGGATGGCAATCCCGTTTTCCATCACGCCTCGAAGACCTGGGACGCGGCCGAAAACGACGGACAACGCTGGCGTTGGGCGTTGGAGCAAGTGGTCGAAAACGATCCTCAGCGTCGCAACGAGGTGCTGCGATATCGCGCAGAGTTTCTGCACGGCCAGTTTGGCGTGCACACGATGCAGCAGCACATCGGGCCGATGTTCGGACGCGGCGGAATGGGAGGCGGAATGGACGGCCCGATCATCGACGAAGGCAAGCAGAACGAAACCGGTCCCTACGCCGTTTCGACGCTCAAGGACACCGAGACCATCGCGCGGCTTGCCACCGGCATCAAGCGTTTTGATCTGCCTGACGAGTTCAACTTCATCAAGCTGTGGGAGCAGACGGGCGACGACATCACTTCGCTGCGGTCGTTGGCGTCGGTGTATCAAAACCGCCGGCAGTTGCCCAAGGCCGCCGAGAAATGGCGACGCGTGCTGAAGGTCAACGCGAAAGACGACGGCGCCAAGCTCCAACTCTCGCAGATCGTCGACAGCTGGGGCCGCTTTGAGCCCACCATGTCCAAGCCGGTCGAGGATCAAGGCACGCAGCTCTACCTGCGTTTCCGCAACGGCAACGCCATCGACTTTACGGCGCAGGCTATCGATCGCGCCAAACTGCTTGGCGACGTCAAAACCTATCTGAAGTCCAATCCCGGCCGAGTCGACTACCAAAAAGTCAACTACCAGGGCATCGGCTATCGATTGTTGCAGGGCGACGGCGCCAACTACCTGACCGGCGAGAAACTCAGCTGGAGCATGAAGCTCGATCCGCCCGAGCAGCACTTGGACAGCCGCGTGACCGTGCAGACGCCGATCAAAGAGGCGGGCGCGTACTGGCTGACTGCCAAGATGAAGGATGGCAACAACTTCTATACGCTGCTCTGGATTGAGGACACCGCGATTGTCCGCAAGCAGCTCTCCGAGAAGAACCTCTACTATGTCGCCGACGCACGCACCGGCAAGCCGGTCGAAGGCGCCACGGTCGAGTTCTTCGGCTACAAACAAGAGCGAGTGACGGGCCGCATTTTCAAGGTCACCACCTCGAACTTCGCCGAGCGGACGACGGCCGACGGCACGGTGTTCCCCGACTCACGCGACTTGCAGCAAGACCACCAATGGCTGGTCACCGCGACCCAGGGGGACAGGTTCGCGACATTCGGCTTCTCGGGCGTCTACACCGGACGCTACTACGATCAGGAGTACAACCAGACCAAGCCGTTCGGCATCACCGATCGCCCCGTCTACCGGCCCGGCGACAAGGTGGGCATCAAGGTTTGGGTCCGGCATGCCCAATACGACCAGGACAACGTGTCCCAATTCGCCGGTCGCTCCATGGAGGTGAAGCTGTTTGATCCGAAGGGCCAGGAGCTTCGCGCCGAGACGCTGACGGCCGACGAGTACGGCGGCATTGTGACGGATCTCGAGCTGAAGGATGACGCGACGCTAGGCGTCTACAGCGTGCGGCTGGAAGGCATTGGCCAAGCGGTCACGTTCCGAGTCGAGGAATACAAAAAGCCCGAGTACGAGGTGCTGGTCGATGCTCCCAAGGAGCCGGTGATGCTCGGCGAAAAAGTCCGCGCCACCGTCAAGGCCAAGTACTACTTCGGAGCGCCCGTCACTGAGGCGACGGCCAAAATCAAGGTGATGCGCGAAGAGAAATTGGACGACTGGTTCCCGGTCGCCCCGTGGGACTGGTGCTACGGCCCGGGCTACTGGTGGTTCTGCTACGACACGCCGTGGTACCCCGGCTTTGGCGATTGGGTTGGCTGTCGCCGGCCGATCGGCTGGTGGTTCCCCGCTCCGCGCAACCCGCCCGAGCTGGTGATGGAGTTTGACGCCGAGGTCGACTCCAACGGCGAGGTGCAGTTCGACATCGACACTCAGGTCGCCAAGGAGTTCGCCGGCGACAAAGACCATCGCTATACGATCACCGCTGAAGTGCGCGACCAATCGCGACGAACGATTGTCGGCACCGGCAACATTCTCGTGGCTCGCAAGCCGTTCAAGGTCTATACCTGGCTGAACCGTGGCTACTACGAAGTGGGCGATGCGATCACCGCCTACGTCAAAGCTCAAACGCCCGACCGGCAGCCCGTCACCGGCACCGGCGTGATGCGACTGTATCAGGTCAGCTACAACGAGCAGCGTGAGCCAAGCGAGAAGCTGGTCGGCCAATGGGACGTCGACACCGACGCCGAAGGCCGCGCTCGCAGGCAGATGACGGCCGCCGCTGCGGGCCAGTACCGCTTGGCCTACGAGTTGACCGATCCCGCGGGGCATCGCGTCGAAGGCGGCTACCTGTTCACCATCATCGGCACCGAGTTCAAGAGCGGCGACTACCGCTTCAACGAGCTTGAGCTGATCCCGGACCAACCGCAATACGCCCCCGGTGACACCGTCAAGCTGCAGATCAACACGGACCTGAAGGACAGCACGGTGCTGCTGTTTGTTCGCCCGGCCAACGGAGTCTATCTGCCTCCCAAGGTGATCCGCATGCAGGGCAAGTCGATCGTCGAGGAGATCGCGGTGATCCGCAAGGATATGCCGAACTTCTTCGTCGAGGCGATGACGATTGCCGACGGCAACGTCTACACCGAGATGAAGGAAATCGTCGTTCCGCCCGAAAAGCGCGTGCTGAATGTTGAAGTCACGCCGTCCGCCGAGGAGTATCTGCCCGGTGAGGAGGCGACCGTGCAGGTGCGGTTGACGGACCACACAGGCGAAAACTTCGTTGGCACCACTGCGCTGGCGATCTACGACAAGAGCGTCGAGTACGTGTCGGGAGGCAGCAATGTGCCCGACATCCGCGAGTACTTTTGGAAATGGCGCCGGCACCACAATCCGAGCCATCAGACGAATCTCGCCATGACCTCTCATTCCATGACTCGCCCGGGTGAGATGGGCATGTCCGACATTGGCGTCTTTGGGGGCGAAATTGTCGAGACTCGAGCGATGCGGCGCATGGACCAGGGGCGAGGCGGTATGGGAGGATTCGGCGGGGGCGCCGCCATGGAAATGGCTGACGGCTTGGCCATGAACGCGGCGCCGATGATGCAGTCCGCCAAAGCAGCCGCCGGCCCCGCTGGGCCCGGTGGCGAGATGCCGGTGGCGGCCGCGGCCGAGCCCGTGGTGCGCAGCAACTTTGCCGATACCGCGCTGTGGGTCGGCGTGTTGGAGACCGACAGCAACGGACTCGCCAAGGTCAAGCTGAATATGCCCGAAAACCTCACGACCTGGAAAGTTCGCGTGTGGGGAATGGGGCACGGCACCAAGGTTGGCGCCGGCGAAGCCGAGGTGATCACGCGGAAGAACTTGATCGTCCGCCTGCAGGCGCCTCGCTTCTTCGTCGAGACGGACGAGGTGGTGCTGTCGGCCAATGTTCACAACTACTTGGCGAATGCCAAGAACGTGTCCGTTGCGTTGGAAACCGAAGGCCCGCTGGAATTGGTCGATCCGTCCGTCTCCGTCGTGCAGATTCCCGCCAATGGCGAGCAACGCGTCGATTGGCGAGTCAAGGTGACCGGAGAAGGTCAGGCGACCGTGCGAATGAAGGCGGTCACGGATGAGGAATCCGACGCGGTCGAGATGAAGTTCCCCGCCTACGTCCACGGAGCCCTGCGGACCGAGGCCTGGGCGGGCACGATCCGACCCGAGGAGCAGTCGTCCAAACTCGCCATCCAGGTGCCAAGCGAGCGGCGGGTCGAAGAATCCGTGCTCGAGATTCGCTACTCGCCCACCCTGGCCGGCGCCATGGTGGACGCCCTGCCCTATCTGGCCGACTATCCGCACGGCTGCACCGAGCAAACGCTCAACCGCTTTATGCCAGCCGTGATTACACAGAAGGTGTTGCGCGAGATGGGGCTGAACCTGGGTGAGATCCAGGCCAAACGCACCAATCTGAACGCGCAGGAAATCGGCGCTGACGTCGAACGAGCGAAGCAGTGGAAGCGGTTTGACCGCAACCCCGTGTTCGACGAAGCGGAGCTGTCGCGAATGGTGCGAGATGGCCTGAAGATGTTGGCCAACATGCAGCTCGACGACGGCGGCTGGGGTTGGTTCAGCGGCTACGGCGAGCGCAGCTTCCCGCACACCACCGCGGTGGTCGTGCATGGCCTGCAGGTCGCCGCCGAGAATGACACGCCGCTGGTTCCCGGCATGCTGGAGCGTGGCCTGGAATGGCTGAAGCGATATCAGCAGCAGGAGGCTCAGAAGCTCCGCAATGCCGACGGCAAGGTCAAGCCTTGGAAGAACAAGGCCGACAACCTCGACGCGATGGTGTACATGATCCTCTCGGATGCCGACATGGAGGACGCCGCGATGCGCGACTTCCTCTATCGCGATCGCGTGGAGCTGAGCGTCTATGCCAAGGCAATGATCGCGCTGGCGTACGAGAAGCACGGCCACCAGAAGCAGCTCGACATGATGCTGCAGAACATCAAGCAGTATCTGGTGGTCGACGAGGAGAACGAGACGGCTTACCTGCGGCTCGCCGAGTCCTCCAGCTGGTGGTACTGGTATGGCAGCGAGACCGAGGCGAACGCCTACTACCTGAAGCTGCTGTCTCGCGTCGAGCCGAAGGGCACGACGGCCCCGCGGCTCGTCAAGTACTTGCTGAACAACCGCAAGCACGCGACCTATTGGAACTCGACTCGCGACACGGCGCTCTGCGTCGAAGCGTTCTCCGAGTTCATCCGGGCCACGGGCGAGATGCAGCCCGACATGGTGGTCGAAGTCTGGGTCGATGGACAAAAACGCAAGGAGGTCGCGATCACCGGCGACAACCTGTTCACCTTCGACAACAAGTTCCTGCTGACCGGGGACCAGCTGACCGATGGCAGCCACGAGATCGAAATCCGGCGATCGGGCAAGGGCCCGGTTTATTTCAACACCTACCTAACCAACTTTTCGCTAGAGAAGTACATCAAACGCGCCGGCCTGGAAGTGCGAGTCAACCGCAAGTTCTACCGGCTCGTCCCCGAGGAAAAGACCATCAAGGCGCAGGGCAGCCAGGGACAAGTCGGCGACCAGCGCGTGGAGAAGTATCGTCGCGAGGAGCTGGCCGACCTGGCCGAGCTCAAGAGCGGCGAGCTGGTCGACGTGGAGCTCGAAATCGACAGCAAGAACGACTACGAGTATGTGCTGTTTGAGGACATGAAGGCGGCCGGATTCGAGCCGATGGAAGTGCAAAGCGGATACCGCTACAGCGGCCTGCGTTACTACATCGAGTTCCGTGACAACCGCGTGGCGTTCTTCATGCAGCAACTCCCTCGTGGCAAGCACTCGGTTTCGTATCGGCTTCGCGCGGAAATCCCCGGCCAGTTCAGCGCCCTGCCGGCGCGTGCCGAGGCGATGTACGCGCCCGAGCTGCGAGGCAATTCGGACGAGATCAAACTCCGGATCGTCGACTGACGCCTCCTAAACGGCGCCTCGAGAAACAACTTCGCCGCGGCGTGAAAGCGCCGCGGCGATTTTGTTGCGCACCGATTCATCGAGCTGCAGCGACATGGCGGCCGCGGACTCTTGAATCTGATCGGGCCGCTTGGCGCCGCAAAGCGCGGTGGTGATGTTCGGCTGCCCGATGGTCCAGGCGACAACGAGCGTCGCGACACTGCAGCCAAGCTCCCCGGCGATGGGGCGCAAGTCATCGACGAGGTCTTGATTGCGCTGCCATTGCTCGCCCTGAAACATGGGGTATTTGGCCCGGCCGTCTTGGGGGGCAAAAACGTGGTCGCGAGGCAACTTGCCGGCCAGCAGCCCTTTCAGCAGCGGCCAGTACACGCAGACGGCGATGTCACGCTCGTGACACCACGGCAGCAAGTCTCGCTCGATCTCGCGCTGCAACATGTTGTACGGAGGCTGGACACAATGCACGGGGCAGACCTGGTCGAAGGCACGCAGCTGTTCGAGGCTGACATTGGAGACTCCCACAGCGCGCACTT
This sequence comes from Planctomycetales bacterium, assembly GCA_020426845.1. Lineage (GTDB taxonomy): Bacteria > Planctomycetota > Planctomycetia > Pirellulales > Pirellulaceae > JAGQPF01. The sequence goes on along the minus strand of JAGQPF010000564.1, from coordinate 5,911 downwards.
GCTGCTCGTCGTACAACTCCCGGAACGCGCCGGCGCTGTCCTCGATCGGCAAGCCAGGATCCGGGGCGTGTAGATAGAAGAGGTCGACGCGCTCGGCGCCCAGCCTCCGGCAGCTCTCCCGAAAGTGTCGTTTGATCGTTTCGGGCTTGGCGTCCAAGCGCCGGCTGCCATCCGGATTCCAGGAAATCCCCGCCTTGGTGGCGATCACCACCTCGTCTCGCTCGGCGCCGAGCACTTCGCCGATCATCCGCTCGCTCTCGCCGTCCGGACCGTAGCAATAGGCGGTGTCGAAGAAGTTGATCCCCGACTCCCTGGCGGCCCTGAGCGTCGACAAACTCTGTTCACGCGTGACGTTCAGGCTCGTCATGCCCGCGATCGGCCAACACCCCATGGCAACCGCGCTGACCTGCATTGGGGTGCTTCCCAAGGACCGAAGCATCGCGTCTCCTGTGACTGGGGAACCATCGTTGGCGAACGAAGTCTCGTAGCTCTTGCCCAATAGCCGCGAGGGGACCAATGGCGGACCGCCGACTATAATCGAATGATGTTAGCGTGGCACAGGCCGCCAGACATTCTACCGCCTCTTCATTCAAAGGATGGCGGGAAAGACAGATTCACGTCAGGGACAGCTCGGGAGACTTTCGTGGCGGATCCAAACGAATTGGCAAAGCGTGTTGTCGCCAACGTGGAGCAAGTGATTGTCGGCAAACGCCCGCAAATACTGCTATCCCTGGCTGCCTGGCTGTGCGAAGGGCACGTGCTGTTGGAGGATGTGCCCGGCGTCGCCAAAACGATGCTCGCTCGAGCGTTGGCGACCAGCGTCGGTTGCCAGTTCAAACGCGTGCAATGCACGCCGGACCTGTTGCCGACGGACGTCACGGGGGCGTCGATCTTCAATCAGAAGACCAGCGAATTCGAGTTTCGCCCCGGGCCGGTGTTTTCGCAGATCCTGCTGGCAGACGAAATCAACCGCACGACGCCACGGACTCAAGCGTCGCTGCTTGAGGCGATGGCCGAGAGCCGCGTCACGGTGGACGGAATCACTCATACCTTGCGGCCGCCGTTTCTGGTGATTGCGACGCAGAACCCGGTCGACCACGAAGGGACTTTCCCACTGCCCGAAGCACAGCTGGACAGGTTCTTGATGAAGTTCAGCCTGGGCTATCCGGCGTTCGACGAAGAGTTGCGGATGCTCGAGATGCTGGAGAAGGAGCATCCGCTGAACCGCTTGCAGCCTGTGGTCCAGGCCGCGGATCTCGTGGCCTGCCAGCAGGCGGTGCGAACCGTGCATGTCGACGTGAAAGTGCGTCAGTACATCATGCAATTAGTGCACGAAACCCGTGAGCACGACGATCTGGCGCTGGGCGCCAGCCCTCGCGCTTCAATCGCCCTGTTCCGCGCTTCGCAGGCGATGGCGGCGCTGCGGGGCCGCAACTTCGTGCAGCCGGACGACGTCAAGCGAATTGCCCAGCCGGTGCTTGCCCATCGCTTGATCCTCAAGCCCGAAAGCCGGCTGCGGCGGGTCACGGCGCAGCAGATCGTGGATGAGATGTTGGCGGAGATCGCCGTGCCCACCCTGGAGAACGCCACATGAGCTGGTGGGTTGGCGTCACGCTGCTGTTGTTGCTTGCGCTCGTCCTCCAACTGGGAATGGTCGCCTACGCGATCTACGTGTTCATCGCGGTGGTGCTCATCAGCCGCTTGCTCAGCGCGCGTTGGGGGCAGTCGCTGACCGCGACGCGAGACTGCAGTCGGCTCGAAGCCAGCGTGGGCGACCGTGTGGCGGTAATGGTCAACGTGACCAATCAGGGCGGGCTGCCGATCGCTTGGACCCTGCTGGAGGATCTGCTGCCCCGCGAGGCCCTGATGTATCGGACTCCCGCGCTGCGCGTCGAGGGACGGCGAGTGCTGTTAACGGTGCTGCGCAGCGGGCAAACCCGTCAGATCCTCTATCAAATCGAGTGCAACCGGCGCGGCTACTATCAACTGGGGCCGCTCGTGATGGAGACGGGCGACCTGTTTGGCTTGCACCGCAAGTACCGTGTCGCCAGCCAACCTCATTTCCTGATGGTGCTGCCCAAAATTATTCCGCTTGCCGGATACGACATCGCGTCGCGCCGCCCGATTGGCGAAGTGCGGATGAGCTACCAGCTCTACGAAGATCCGACAAGGATTGCCGGCGTGCGAGCGTATCAGGCGGGAGACCCACTGAATCGCATCCACTGGGGCGCCACGGCCCGCACCGCCGAGTTGCACAGCAAAGTCTACGAGCCGTCCACGATTGCCGGGGCGACGATTTTACTTGAGTTCCATCAGCAGGCGCACGACGCATCGCAGGAGCCGTTTCGCAGCGAGCTCGCCATCACCGCGGCCGCTTCGGTGGCCAACGCAATGTTCGAAATGGGGCAACAGGTCGGGCTGGTCACCAATGCACGCGACGCCGCGGATCGAATTCGCGTGGAAGGCTGGGACTATGACCTGAGAACTCGCAAGGCCGCGATCCAGGCCGGCAGCATGTTGTCGGATAGCGACCGCCTGCAGCCGCTGATCGTGCGCACCAACCGCGGGCCCGAGCAACTGATGCGAATCATCGAGACTCTCGCGCGAGCAGAATTGACGGATGGCTTGACGCTGCCCGAACTAATCACCGAAACTGCGTCACAGCTGCCCCGCGATGCGACGGTGCTGGCCATTCTGCCGAGCGTGACGGCGGAGTCGGCCATTGCGCTGGGCCTGTTGAAACGCCGCGGCTTCGCGGTTGCCGCCATTATTAATGTGTTTGACCGAAATGATTTTGCCGACGCCTCCGGCCCGCTGCTGGCCCAGGGCATCCCCACCTACCATTTGCCAGATGAGGACGCCGTCAGCGGAGTGTGCCGGCGGATTGTGGCTCGGGGCTGAGATCGTACGCGTTGGCGCCGGGAGCGTGCCGGGGGCGCCGCTTCGCTCTCCCGCAGTGCGATGAGGAAGGCCTTCAGCCTTCAATGAAACTACACGCCGCGAGACCCGGGGCGGCGCTTCGCTCTGCCCCGGGCTACGATGAAGAAGGCCTTTGGCCTTCAATGAACCGACCGAGATCGGCCGACCGAAATCAGCCGATCGAGATGAACCGACCGAGTGGACATGCCAACCCTTTAGACGAAAACTTGACGGCTTCGTAGATGGCTCGCCGACTGCAAAAGACGCTGACCGACTATCTGGTGCTGGCGATCACGCCGGGACTGTTGATTGTCATGATCGCGTCACTGGCATTCTATTTGATCGCCTGCTTCTACGGCGGCGAGCATGTCGTGCGACTGAAGGTGATCACGTTCCTGTTTGTGATGGGCGCCGTCCTCACCGCGAGAATTGCCATTGAGGAGGGCAAAGAATATGCATCGTTGTTTGCCTTTCCCCTGTGTGGCGTCGTGTTCCTGGCGGCGCAGCGGTTCGTGCAACTTGGGGTGTTCCTGAATTTGGGCCTGATTGCGTTGATCTGGTGGAGCGCCGGGAAGTTGACCTGGGACTCCACCGTGATCGATGACAGCGAAGGGTCCACAGGCGAAGGCCTGCTAGAGACTTCGCAGCATCGCGACGAAGAGCAGGCTCAACTGGAAGCTACCACGACTCGCGGCGCGGACGTGCCGTTGGATTCGACTGAGCCCATCTGGAAACGCTGGCTGACCCCGAAGCAACGTCCTCATACGCCGGGACGCTGGGTGATCTACTTTGTGCTGGGTGCGATCCCGCTGCTGGCGATCGGCAATTGGCAGGTTTCCGAGCCGAAACGCGGCGAGGCGTTCACTGCGCTGTCTCTGTTCGTCGCTTCCGCCTTGGCGGTGCTGTTGGCCAACAGCTTTCTGGGGCTGCGAAAGTACCTCCGTCAGCGTCGCCTGGAGATGCCCATGGAGATGGCCGCCGTCTGGCTCGCCTGCGGAGCCGTCATGATCGGCGCCGTGATGCTCGCCTGCTTGGTGCTCCCCCGCCCCGGCGTTCAACTCGCCGGAGAGCCAACCTGGCAATTCGGCTCAACCCGTTTGACTCGGGCTTCCGATTACGCCCAAGGATCTGACTCCGCCGACTCCAAGCAAGGCAGTTCCGGCGCTCGCGACGACCAACGGGGCGGCAAGCAGTCCGGAGACAAACAGTCCGGCGACAAACAGTCCGGCGACAAACAGTCCGGCGACAAACAGTCCGGTGACAAGCAGTCCGGTGACAAGCAGTCCGGTGACAAGCAGTCCGGTGACAAGCAGTCCGGTGACAAGCAGTCCGGTGACAAGCAGTCCGGTGACAAGCAGTCCGGTGACAAACAGTCCGGTGACAAACAGTCCGGTGACAAGCAGTCCGGTGACAAACAGTCCGGCGGCAAACAGTCCGGCGACAAACAGTCCGGCGACAAACAGTCCGGCGACAAACAGTCCAGCGGCAAACAGTTAAACAACAAAGGAAATACAAAGTCAGCCAAACAGGCGGACAACAGTGAACGCCAGCCATCGAGTGGTTCCAACCTGGATAAATCGAAGGACTCGGAACGCAAGTCAGAGACATCTAGCCGTCGCGAGCAGGCAAAGCAACCGTCTCGCACAAGTTCGAGTCGGTCGTCCCGCTCGTGGGCCCGCTGGTTGTCGAGTCTGCCGAAGGCGGGCATGCGTTTGATCTATTGGCTTGGCTTGGCGCTTCTGGTTGGCTATTTGTGCGTGCGTTACCGCGAGGAGATTGCGGCGGCCTGGCAGCAGTTTGTCGCGGACCTGAAACGTCTCTGGGAGCGATTATTTGGTGGACGCTCCGGCACCGTCGACCGCGAATCGGCTGACGAACCGGGCGGCGCCCCGGCGCGAGTCGTTCGCTTTGCCGACTTTCGCAATCCGTTCGCCACGGAGGCGTGGCGCCAACAATCGGCTGAGGAACTGGTGCGTTACTCGTTTGCGGCGAGCGAAGCATGGGCCGCCGAGCATCAGTGCGCACGTTCTCCCGAGCAAACTCCCAATGAATTCGCTCAGTCGCTTGCGCAGTTGCATCCGGACTTAAAACGGCCCGCAACCTCGTTGGGGCAGCTCTACACGCATGCCGCCTACGGTCCCCGGCAGTTGCCCCCCGCGAGCGTTGAACATTTGCATCAGTTGTGGGAAGTTCTGCAGCGGTTGGCGGCAGTTCCACCTGCGGCTCCGGCAGTTGCCGGCGCTGCCGATGCCGGCTAGCGTAGTGCAGGCTGCCAGCCTGCAATTGCGGCCAATTCCACAACAATCACAGGCTAGCAGCCTGTGCTACAACACCGACTTGCCACCATTGCGAGGCGAAATCCGCCAAGCTAGTCCGTTAAGATATTAGGAACACTTGGACTCGGGCGCCGCAATCAGCGGTCAACTACCCGAAACACTCCCGCTGACTGCCAATCCACCGCCTACTCAAGGACTGAATCCATGAAACACATGTCCAACCAGCTTGCCACCTGCCCCAAAAGTCGCATCATGCGTCCCTTGACTTCGCTGAGTTTAGCGATGGCGGCGGTTCTGATGTTGTCGCGATTGGGCGCCGCCCAGGAACAGCCCGCGGGCGCCAAGCCCCCGAAACCGGCGGCCACCGAGACGGAAACCCGCGAGCAACTGCACGCCCAATTCCTGAAGCAAATGAACGGCGTCAAGCTCGTCGGGAAATTCACCGTGCTTGGCAAGGATCAGGACAAGTTGCCGACCGAGGAGTACGAAATCAAAAGTGTCGCCAAATTGCCGCTTGGAGATAAGTGGCTCTTCAACGCGCGGATCAAGTACGGCAAGCTCGACGTCACGTTGCCGATGTCGCTCGACGTGATCTGGTCCGGAGACACGCCTGTCATCACGCTCACGGACTTCACGATCCCCACGCTCGGGACCTTCAGCTGCCGAGTATTGATCTATAACGGCAAATACGCAGGCACATGGACACACGGCGCCGT
>JAGQPF010000563.1 GCA_020426845.1 Planctomycetales bacterium | reverse complement strand
CTGTCGCCCCTGCCGGGGCTTTGCGCTTGGTTGCGAGGCTCGTGCCGACGCCATCCACGGGCTCGCTCCATCCACGGGCTCGCGCCCGTGGCTAACGTCTGTCGCCCCTGCCGGGGCTTTGCGCTTGGTTGCGGGGCTCGTGCCGACGGAATCCACGACCTCGCGCCATCCACGGGCTCGCGCCCATGGCTAACGTCTGTCGCCCCTGCCGGGGCATTTGCGCTTGGTTGCAGCGGCCCGCTAAATCAGTTCAGCGATCGGCTCGCGATGGTCGACCAAATATTGAGGACGGCCGTTGGGGTCGACCAACAGGGGCCGAGCGATGTCGAGCCCCATGTTGTGGTAAAGCGTGGCGAACACTTCGTGCAGGTGCACCGGACGATCTTTCGCCTCCTCGGCATAACGGCTCGACGTGCCGATGGCCTGTCCAAGCCGCATGCCGCCGCCGGCGAGAAAACACATCGCCAAGCGAGGCCAATGGTCGCGGCCGGCGCCCTTGTTGACTCGCGGTGTGCGGCCGAACTCGCCCCACATGACGACCGTCACATCCTTGTCGAGGCCGCGGTCGCGAAGGTCCTGGAGCAGCGTCGCCATCGCTTGATCCAGCTTGGGCAACTGCGTGCGCAGTTTGACGAAGTTTTGGCCATGCGTGTCCCAACTGCCCCAGTTATAGGTCACGACGCGGACTCCGGCCTCGACCAACCGCCGAGCCGTCAGGAAGTTGCGGCCGTCGCGCCCGTACTTCTCGACAATCTTCGGATCCTCTTTGTTGAGATCCAAAGCATCCGCCACACGACCGGACGTGACCACGTCGACGGCGCGACGCGTGTAGTCGTCGAACGCCTCCATCTGACCCGAGTTGTCCGCATCACGGCGAATGTTGTCGAGCGACGTGAGCAGACCGGTGCGGTCGCTGAGCCGCTCGGGCGTGAGGCCTCGCTGCATTCTCAGGCTGTTGCCCGACGGCGTATAGGGCTTATAGACCGGGCCCAAAAATCCGGGGGATCCACCGTTGTAGGAAATGTAGGGCGGGGCGCCCGATCCGGATGGCCCAAACAGCTTGTGCACGACGCTGCCGATCGACGGCCGACCGCCCACGTTCTGCAGTGACTTTTGGTCGTAACCGGTCAAAGTATGAAAGTTGCTGTGGCTGTTGATCATGCCCACCAACGATCGAATCACGGCAAATTGGTCGGCCATGGTGGCCAACTCGGGGAAGTGCTCGCAGATCTCCAGTCCCGGCACGTTGGTCGCGATCGGGTTGAACTCGCCCCGATATTCCGTGGGTGCGTTGGGCTTCAGGTCGAACATGTCCTGATGCGACGGCCCGCCACTGAGATGAATGTTGATAATCGCTTTGGTCGACGAACCAACCCCCTGCTCCGACTCCGCCTGCAGCAACCGAGGCAAGGTCAACGAGCCAAGTCCCATCGCTCCAATCGTGAGAAACGAACGTCGCGAAACGCCGTCACAGAAACGATCCGATTTTCCCGACTGAATTTGCAGCATGAGCCAACCTCCTGAGGGACAACAGCCGACCAATTGCGGCAGTTTAACACAAGTTCTATGCCGAAAAACACTTGCCCGGCCGCATACCAAGGTGGTTTTCAACGGCCTCCAGCAGCCACGTTTGCAATGCCTTGCGTTTGCTGATGGTTTAATTCGGATTGAGCCGTGGGTTTTGTTGCATTGGACTGCCAACGGGGCAACAAATCAATCGATTTCGATCTTAACCTTTGAGAAAGGGGCCGGCTCGCAAGCGACATCGCCAAGGCTGTGGCCCTCCCGACGCCGCTCGTGCCGCTCGTGCCGCAAATGGCTCCCGGACAAGGCCTTGCGACAATCGCCAACGAATTTCAAGCGGGAGGGGCAAGCAACAAACACATCTCGCTTTAACCGAGGTAGCGACAGACTACCAAATACGGTATCCTCATTGCACTTGCCGCAATTCCTCCCTCTTTTGTCGTTTCCCTCCCTCCTTGGATTTTGCTGAACGATGGCTCGAAAAGTCGTAAACCGGAAGGCCGCTCGAGCAGAAGCGGAAGCTGCGGAGGCTGCTGAAGCTGCGGCGCCAGCGAAGAAGGCGAAAAAGAAGGCAAAACGAAAGAGTCGCAAGGTTGCCCCCGAAGATGTGCGCATGAAGCTCTTTTGGGGTGTGTTCAACCAGCAACTCAAACGAGTGGCTCTCTTCGAGTTTAACCAGAAAAAGCAGGCTGAGAAGAAAGCCGAGTCGTTGAGCACGGAGAAGTCTCCGCACTTCGTCCAGAAGGTCAAGGAAGAAGTGATCGAGGAGTAGATCGTCGCTCCCGAGACGCGTGGACCATCAAACCTTCACTCGAGGGTGAGGGTTGGAGACGCGCGAAATCGTGTCGAGTCATGTGCTTGCGACGGCGGCCAACCCAACTGCGAGGTTTGTCCGGCACGATCCTCGATCGATTCTTGGACCTGAGCGTAGAGGCCCTGTACCTTAGGCACGCGGCCGACGACTTGGCCCCAACCGGGCATTTCGTGCCAAGGAACTCTGCCAATCCGTTTCTCCCTCGCACCCGCCGTCAACCTTCTTCCGGTTGCGATGAAGGTTGGGTCCCGGGCATTTGCCGGTTGCCGAGACAATCCTAGAATTTCGGATTGTGAGCCATCGTCAACATTTATCGCGAGACGTTGATTGCCATGCGAATCTTTCCACCGTTCCACGTGTCCGGGATCTTGTTGCCCGTTCTGCTCATGTTGGCCACCGGGTGCGGGGGCAAATCGGCTGACTCCGGCAAGGATCAAAGCGGCGAGACGGAGCCAAGCGAGGCTCAAGTGATCGAAATCACCGTCGACGATCTGCCAATCGGGGAGTATTTGCCTCCTCTCGACGATGGCCGTGTCGAGTTGGCGGAGCCCAAGGACTGGAAGCGGTTTGCGCGAGACAACAAGTATGTCGCGCGCTTCTATGAGGAGGACCCCGGCGCGCTGCCCCGGATCATTGTGTCCGCGGAGGACAGCCCCTACGAGGGAATTGCCGATGTCGATGATAGCAATCATCTCGACTTGCTGGCCGCAGTGGTGGCCGAGGTCAGCGACAAATCAAGCATGTACGAGCGTCCGTTGCTCGTGCACTTGGGCGAGCGGTATTTCGTCCGCTACGTGTTGAAAGCGAAACTGGGCGTGGAGGGCGCCGAGAGACAGATCCTTGTCACCGTCTTGGGTGGCAGGAAGTACGAGATCGACTTGCAGATCAATGCGAGAACGATTCAGTCCAACAAGGCCAAGGGATACGCCGTGGCAGCCTCGTTGCGCGCCGCACCTCCGGCAGCGCCGGGCGAGAATCCGACGGTCGGCGATACTGAGCCGGCTACTCCCGAAGCCGATGCCACATCCCCAGCCGCTTCAACAACCCCTGCCGAGGCAAAGCAGTGATCTGCCGGCATTGATATTTTCCCGCCCACCTCCGGCTATGCAAGTTACCTCGCAAGCTCGCGCGTCCTCGAACTGCGGCCAACTGCTCTATGTCTTTCAACACCTTTGGCCGACTGTTTCGCGTCACGACTTGGGGCGAAAGCCACGGGCCCGCCTTGGGCTGTGTCATCGACGGCTGCCCACCCGGAATCGAGTTCACCGTGGCCGAGGTGCAGCAGCAGCTCGATCTGCGCAAGCCCGGCCAGTCGCGATTCACGACTCAACGCAACGAGCCCGATCAAGTCGAGGTGCTGTCCGGTGTGTTGCCCAAGGACGACGGTTCGGAATGGCTGGTGACGACCGGCACTCCCGTCTCGATGATGATTCGCAATACGGACCAGCGTTCCAAGGACTACTCGGAGATCAAGGATCGCTTTCGCCCGGGGCATGCGGACTACACGTACCAGGCGAAGTACGGAATTCGCGACTACCGCGGCGGCGGCCGCTCCTCGGCGCGCGAGACCGCAGCCCGTGTGGCGGCTGGCGCCCTGGCTCGCAAGGTGCTGCCGAACGTGGTGGTGCGTGGAGCGTTGGTGCAGATAGGCAACTTGGCGGTGGATCGCAATCGCTGGGACTGGGACGCCGTCGCCACCAATCCGTTTTTTTGCCCCGACGTTGAAATGGCCCGCCAATGGGAGGAGCTGTTGGACTCCATCAAGAAGTCCGGCTCTTCCATCGGCGCCGTGGTGGAGCTGGTGGCCGAGAACGTGCCCGTCGGGCTCGGAGCTCCCATCTATGGCAAGCTGGATCAGGACATCGCCGCCAATTTGATGTCCATCAACGCCGTCAAGGGCGTCGAGATCGGCGAGGGTTTCGCCGCAGCCGCGCTGAGCGGTGAAGAGAACGCCGACGAAATGAGCGTCAACGACGTCGGCGAGCTCGAGTTTGCCTCGAATCACGCGGGCGGGGTGCTCGGCGGAATCTCCACCGGCCAGCCGATTGTCGCTCGTTTTGCAGTCAAGCCCACGTCGTCGATCCTGACGCCTCGCCGAAGTGTCACTGCGGCTGGCGAGAATGTCGAAGTGCGCACGAAGGGTCGCCACGACCCCTGCGTCGGCATCCGCGCCGTGCCGATCGGCGAAGCGATGCTTGCCTGCACCTTGGCCGATCACTTCTTGCTGGACCGCGCGCAGGTGGGCGAGCGCTGACGCGTTATCGGCTGGCCTCACCGTACGCCCCAGTGGGCCTTGCAAATGCGATGTGGGCCGAAGCCCCACCGTTCCAATGATGATCACTCCGCCCCCTACTCCATTTGAACCCTCGGTAGACTTGGCATGGCAGACTCGATTCTGAGCGTCGGAAACTGTGGTTACGACAACGGGCAATTGGGCCGCCTATTGGCCGGCATTTGCGACCACCTGGTGCAGACAGCCCATACCGCGGATGAAGCGTTGGCGTTGGCGGCCGATTGCCGATTAGTGCTCGTCAATCGCGTCTTCGACCGCACGGGCGAGTCGGGCGTCGAGTTCGTCCGTCGCGTGAAGGAGTTGCATCCCGAGGTGCCGGTCATGCTGATCTCCAACTACGCCGACGCACAAGCGGCGGCCGAGGCGGCGGGCGCCATGCCAGGCTTTGGCAAGTCCGAACTGGGAGATTCCGCGCTGCTCGATCGATTGCGAGCTGTCCTCTGCAGTGACGACAGCGCAAAGGGCCAGGACGAAGATGAGTGACACGAGCGAACCGTGGGCGTTGCGGAACGGGGTTCGCATCCCTATGCACGAACTGTCGGTGCCTGTCACGGACCGGGGGTTTCTGCTGGGACTCACCGTCGCCGAACAGCTGCGGACGTTTCGCGGGCGGTTGTTTCGTCTCGACCAGCATCTCGGGCGACTGGCGAGGTCGCTCGAAATTGTCGGCGTGACGCTGCCTTGGTCCAGCGCAGAGTTGTCTCGCCAAGCGTCCGAGTTGGTCGCCGACAACTATCGGCAATTGGGGCCCGATTCCGGCGGCGATTTGGGGCTGACGATCTTTGTCACACCGGGCGAAGGCGCCACGACCCCGGTTCCCGGCTCGACAACCACATCGCAGCCTTTCGTCGCCATGCACACTCGCCCGTTGGCCTTCTCGACGTGGGCTGACTTATACGAGACTGGGCAGCCACTGCGAATTGTCGAGACCCGTCAAGTGCCGACGCAGTGCTGGCCCGCCGAGCTCAAGTGCCGTAGCCGCATGCACTACTACCTGGCCGATCGCGAGGCACAGGCAATCGAGCCCGCCTCCCGCGCCCTGCTCCTGGACATCGAGGGGCGGGTGATGGAGGCGTCGACAGCCAACGTGGTGTTCTACTTCCGGGAGGAGGGGCTGGTCTGTCCTCCGCTGGAATGCATTCTGCCCGGCATCAGCGTGGCGGCGCTGCAATCGCTGGCCGAGGCGGGCGGCATTCCGTGGTGTCATCGCCATGTCACTCCCGAGATGGCGAGGGCCGCGGACGAGGTGCTGCTATGCAGCACCTCGGTGTGCGTGCTGCCCGTCACGTCGATCGACGGCAAGCCGATCGGGGACGGCAAGCCCGGACCGGTCTTCGCCCAGTTGCTCGACGCCTGGAGCCAAGAGGTGGGGCTCGACATCGCCGGACAGGCATTGGCGAGTCGCGATGCCCATAAGCGCGGCACGACCGAGGCACAGCCATGAATCATGGCCCGCACGACCGGCAATCCGCTCACGACGAAGCCGTGGATTGCGACCTTCAACAACAGCTGAGCGCCTATGCGTCAGTGCTGGAATTGCCCGTCCAGTGGGGCGAGCAAGACGCCAACGGGCACGTCAACCATGGCTCCCCCGTGCGTTGGCTCGAGTCGGCCAGACTGCATTACATTCGCGAGAACGGCGTGCACGCCGCGCTGCGCGCAGCGGAGCTTTCGCCGATCATTGCCGAGATTCGCGTCCAATACCGCCGACAGATCACTTACCCCGACAACGTTCTGATCGGTTGTCGCATCATTGACCTCGGCCGCAGCTCGATGGTGATTGAGCAAGGCGTGTTTAGCCGCCGTGACGGGGCGTTGGCGATTGAGGCCGAGGTCAAGGTCGTGATGCTGGACGTCACTGCGCAGCGCCCGCGACGCATTCCCGCCGAAGTGGCTGAGGCGTTTGCTCGCGAGCTCCGCTGACGCTCGCTGCCGCAGATCACCAAACGCATTGGCAAGCGGCCAAGCCGCTGCCGTTTTCGGCAATCTTGGCGCGAACCAATGAATTTCTGAAAGATGTGCGCGCTCTGCCTCATACACCAGTGTCGGGCAAACGGCCCGTTGGAGCACTGACCAAAAACGAGGATTAGAGCGATGACCGACACGCGAAACATGCAGGTGGTGGAGCGGAAGACGACTTCGAAGAGCGCGGCCGGTGGCTCTCGTCGGCTGCGGGCTGTGGCGTTGAACGCAATGGCGCTGGCGGCGGTCTGCACGGGCTGCATGACCTCGCCCGGCGATGGAGAGTTCATCGGCACTCCCGACACCGCGGTGCAGTTCGAAGGCGTCAGCGGCTACTCGGATGAATGGATCGCCATCCAGGCCTGGAATTCCGCTGAGCTGGATTGGGACACGATCGGCTACACGTTGACTGATGAGGTTGCCGTGGCCGGCACCGACGGCGAACTGTTCGCCTGGTCCAAGTCCGTGGCGCTTGGAGATGAGCACTGGATCTGGTGGGGTTCGCACTACAAGGCCAATGTGCGAGCGGTCGTGTACTACACCGGGGAGATTTGCTACGCCGAAAGCGGAGAGGAGTTCGCCACGATCTGGTCCGATTACCCGCAGACGATCGAAAAGGGCGACTCACTGACCACGCGCTGATCGGACGCCTACGCAGCTGAGCGCACGTCAACGGACGACTTTCATCCGACCGACGTCACTCTGACAGGGATTAGACACTTGCGAAACGGAAGCCTGTTTGCGGCCGGCGCATGACGCGCACGGCCGCTATTTTTTCCGGGATTTGCTCGCCGCGTGCAGCCGCTCACAGTGACTCACGGAGACAGTGACTCACGAAGCATTCGCAGGGCGAGGTCCGCGGCGGCAACCAGCGCATCGTTGATTCGCCATTGGCCGATGTCGCGTTGGCCCGCCTGATTCGAAATGCCACGCACGATCCGCAGTGGCGCGGAGGCGAGTCGGCACGCCAAGGCGACGGCGAACCCCTCCATGTCCTCGGCGACGGCGAGCGGGTGGCGCTGGCAACGGCGCTCCGCCTCCTCGACGCTGCCCGAAGCGGCGCAAACGCTGAGCAACTCGCTGGTCTCCACGGAATTCGAGGAAGAGTCCAGCGAGATGCGGTCACCGATTTCCGGAAGATCGTCCGTGGAATCGCCCGCCCATTGCGGCCATCCGATCTGCGCCGCGCTCAGAAAACTCGCGCCCTCTCCGGCGCCGATTCCGTGACATACGACACTGCCAAAGCTCAACGCCGCTCCGATTGGCGGACCACTTGAATAGGCTCCGGCAATGCCAACCAACAGCACGGAAGTTGGTCGCTGCGTCTCCACCAAGTGCGCGGTGCGCGCGGCGGCGGCAACCATGCCAAACCCGCACAGCGCGACATGCGCGCCGGACGGCAGCCCGCCCGCCGCTTGCCATACCGCTTGCAAACGCTCCGCCTCGCGAGACGTGGGGACGAGAACCAATGTCATCGATGTGCAATCGTCTACGAAGCGCCGAGACGGTCCTTTCCGATCCACGGACGGAGTGCTTCCGGGACACGAATCGTGCCGTCAGCCAGCTGGTTGTTTTCCATGATGGCGATGATCGCCCGGCTGATGGCGATGGCCGTTCCGTTTAACGTGTGGGCCAGTTTCGTGCCTTTTTCTCCCTTCACCTTGTACCGGATGTTCAACCGCCTCGCCTGGAAGTCGGTGCAGTTGGACGTGCTGGTCACCTCGCCCCATTCGCCACCCTCGCCGCGGCCCGGCATCCAGGCCTCGAGGTCATATTTGCGGTAGGCCGGTCCGCCAAGATCGCCGGTAGCGGTGTCGACGACGCGATAGGGCAACTCGAGGCCGTCGAAGATTCGGCACTCCAAGTCACAGAACTCCTCGAGCGTCGCGTCGCTTTGCTCAGGTAGCGTGAACGCAAACATCTCGACCTTGGTGAACTGGTGCACGCGATAGAGTCCGCGCGACGCGCGGCCGGCGGCGCCGGCCTCGGTGCGAAAGCAGTGGCTGATGCCGCAGATCTTCATCGGCAACTGCTCGGCTTCGAGCACCGTGCCCGCCATCAATCCGCCAAGCGTGATCTCGGCCGTGGCGACGAGGTTCAGGTTCGTGTTTTCGATGCTGTAGATCTGCGTCTCGGGGCCCCGCGGGATGTAGCCGGTGCCGTGCAGAATTTCGGTGTAGGCCAGGTCGGGCGTGATCACTGGCGTGAAGCCCGCCTCGGTCAACGTTTGCAACGCGTACTGCTGCAGCGCCAGCTCGAGCCGCACGGCATCGTTGCGGAGGAAGTAAAAGCCGGCGCCGGCCACGCGAGCGCCGCCTTCAAAGTCGATCATGTCCAGCGACTCGCCCAACGCCACATGGTCCTTGGGCTGAAAGTCGAATTGAGGCCGCTCGGTTTTGCCGCGCCGCACTTCCAGGTTCGCCTGGTCGTCGTCGCCGACGGGCGCGTCCGGATGTGTCAGATTCGGGATTCCGTTTTGCAGCCCCAGAATCTCCTCCTCCAGCTGGTCTTGTTGCTTCTTAGTCGCGTCAACCTGCTCGCGAACTTGGCGGCCTTGCTCGATCAATGCCGCGCGTTCTTCGGCGGACGCCTTGCCGACGCTCTTGGCAAGCTGGTTGGCCTGTTGATTCAGCTCCTGCACCTGCTTGTCCAAATCACGCCGTTGCAGCTCCAGCTCCACCAGGCGGTCGACGTCCGCATCGACGCCGCGCCGCTGGCAGTTCTGGGCCACAAGCTCATGATTCTCGACGATAAACCTACGGTCCAACATTTCAAAAGCACTCCAAGGCGCTTGGCGGGGTCAATGATTCGTGCGGGAAGCAGTGAAACGCGTTACGACGTCGACGCGATCCGACTCAGCTCATCCCATAAACAGGCGCTGGCGTGGATGCCACGTTGGTAATCGGCGAGGCTGAATTTCTCGTTGGGGCTGTGCATGTTGTCGTCGTTCAGTCCCCAACCTAACAATAGGGTGTCGGCGCCCAGCATCGCCTTAAAGGTGTTCACGATCGGGATCGAGCCGCCCTCGCGAATATAAACGGGCGCGGCGCCGAAGCCGCGTTCGATCGCGCGCGAGGCGGCCGCCATGAACGGGCTGTCGAGCGGGACCACCACACCCGGTGCGCCGTGGTGATCGATCAGCTTGTAGCGAATCCCGGGGGGCATCCGTTGTTCGAGCCAGCTCGCCAGCGATTGGGACACCTGTTTCGGGTCTTGGTTCGGCACCAGCCGAAAGCTGAATTTGGCGCCGGCCCGCGCGGGCAACACGGTCTTCGCGCCCTCGCCCTGATAGCCACTCCAGAGTCCGTTGACATCGCAGGTGGGCCTGGCCCATCGCCGCTCGAGCGTGCTGTAGCCGGCCTCGCCGGTGACTCCTTCCACTCCAATCGCCGCCATGAAGTCCTGATCGCGAAACGGCAATGACGCGAACGACTCTCGCTCATGTTCCGACAGCTCGAGCACGTTGTCGTAGAAGCCGGGCAGCGTAATCCGTCCCGAGCTGTCCACCAATTCGCCCAAGATCCGCGCCAACGTATTTGCCGGGTTCGTGACAGCGCCGCCAAACGTCCCCGAGTGCAAGTCCTGGCTGGGGCCCTGCAGCAACAATTCGTAGTAGGCAATCCCTTTGAGGCCGTAAGTAATCGCCGGCTGACCGGGGCCAAACTGGCTGGTGTCGGAGATCACGACGATGTCGCAAGCCAGTTGCTGCCGGCGCTCCTCGAGAAAGGCCTCGATATTGGCGCTCCCCACTTCCTCCTCGCCCTCGATCAGAAACTTGATCTGCAGCGGCAACCGTCCCTCTGTCGCCATCCACGCTTGCAAGCTCATGATGTGAGTCAGCATCTGCCCTTTGTCGTCGGTGGCACCCCGAGCATAGACATTGCCGTTGCGGCAAGTCGGCTCGAACGGCGGCGACACCCACTCGTCAAGGGGGTCCGGTGGCTGGACATCGTAGTGTCCATAGACCAGTGCTACCGGGGCGTTCTCCACCGGAGGCGTCTCGGCGTAAACGATCGGGTGGCCGGGAGTCTCGACGAGCTCGGTGTCCAACCCCAGGTCTGACAACTGTTTGGCAACCCATTGGGCAGCTCGGCGAACG
>JAGQPF010000562.1 GCA_020426845.1 Planctomycetales bacterium | reverse complement strand
CATCGCCGGTTGCCCTTGCGAGGTCGTACGAATCGATGGGGCCTCCACCGCAGGCGGCCCTTGTGAGGCCCCGTGGCCCGGTTCGCCGTCAGCATCACCCTCGTCAGTCGCCCCATCGGGATCGGGCACGAACGTCAACTCGCCGGCCTCGGTCGTTGCCGGCGAGCCGCCTTCCTCGCCCCAATCGTCCTCGCCCAAAAGCGGCTCGTCGGCATCCCCCGACTTCCGCCGCTCGTGAACCACCTCGGTGACCGACTCCACCGGATCATCGCTCTCGGGCATGTCCGTTTCGGCCGCATCGGCGCAGGTCGCCACGTGATCCGCGATGATCGCCAGCACCTGCTCCCCATGTCGCGAAACGAAGGTTGGATGCACGCCCTTGACTTCCTTCAGCGCCGCGGCCGTCATCGGACGCTGATGGGCAATTCGCTCCATGGTCTTGTTGTGCAGGATCATGAACACGGGCTGGCCGCTGGCCTCCCCCACCTCACGCCGCCAGCGTCTTAATAATTCGACGAGCTCCAGGTCGTCATGGCTCAAGGAGTCCTCGGAGTCCACTGCGCTGTCGGCGGCCACGGCGCTATCGACGGCCACGGGCGTCACCGCGCGTCCGCCGAGCTTGCGTCCGATCTCCGGCGTCAGTATCAGCGAATCCGGAACCGTCTCGTTGCCTCGCATCACCTCGTTGCCGCGCGGCGTGAGCACGATCACGGGCCGAAAACGATTGATATCCGTCTGCTCCACCAGCCCGACTCGCAGTAGTTCGTCGAGCAACGTCACGATCTCGGTCTGTTTGAGCATCGAGAGCAGACCGAAGGTGCTGAGCTTGGTGAGTCCGAACCTCGCCATCTTGCTGCTGCGGGAGCCGGCCAGCATCTGCGCAATGATTTGCTTGCCAAAACGGCCCTTTCCCCGGGCCACGCCGCTGAGCGCCATGCGGACGGGCTGCGAGAGCACGGCCTGGTCCAGCTGCACTCCGCGCATTTGACTCTTCGACTTCGCTCCGGCGCAGTTGTCGCACACCCCGCAAGGCTCGCCGCCGCTGTCGCCGAAGTAGCGCAAGATCTCCAGCTGCCGGCAGCGTTCGGTGCGCGCGTAGCCGAAGACGCGGTCCAGCTTGCCGAACTCGTATGCTTTCTTGCGGTCCAGCTCCTCAAAGTCGATTGCGAGCTCGTGAAACGGCGTCTCTCGCTTGAGCATGTGTATGGCGCGGCCGCGAAATGGCGGCACGTAGTCAAACACTTCCAGCCGCGAGAGCTCGCGGAGAGCGCGCGCCACGGGCTCGCGGTCCATCTCGGCGAGCCCCAGCAACTTGGTCAACGGAAACGTGACACGTTCATGGCGCCGATCGCCAACGATCCGCTCGACCGCCCGCAGCACGTGGCGCTGGTTGCGGGCCTCGCGCGGCACCAAATCGATCAGCGTCGGCAAGTCGCTGTCAATCCAGACCGAGGCGCGATTCTGAAAGGCGTCGAGTCGACGCAGCACGCCATACTTCTCCAACACTTGCTCAGCCGCCGCGATGCCCTCGTTGCCGCTGGCGCCGGGCAGCTGCTCGCGGACCTCCTGCTGCGTCAGCTCGATCGGATCCTCCTTGCGACCGCGAAGAAAATCGTAGACGTTGCGCAACAGCTCGCGGCTGGGATGGGCATTCTCGATAAAGAACTCCTGCACGTACCGGTCGGCGTAGGAGAACAGCATTAGGCAATAAGAAGGCAGCCCGTCTCGCCCCGCTCGCCCCGCCTCTTGGTAGTAGGCCTCGAGCGTGCCCGGCAAATGGTAGTGGACGACAAAGCGCAGATCGGACTTGTCGATCCCCATGCCGAACGCATTGGTGGCGACGATCGTGTCGAGGCGGCTCGACATGAAGTCGTCCTGCATCTGCCGACGATCCTCGGGCGCCAATCCGCCGTGATACAGTCCGATCCGCCGTTGGGGACATTGCTCGCCCAACAGTTCGACAAGCTCCTCGCAGGCCTTGCGTGTGGCGGCGTAGATAATGCCCGAGCCGGGGGTGCGGTTCAGAACATCCAGCAGCCGCGCCTCCTTGTCGCGATTGCCCTGCACTGTGGCGACCTCGAATTTCAGATTCGGCCGGGCGAAGCCGCGGACAAACACCGCCGGGTCGTCGAGGGCAAGCTGCTTGACAACATCCTTTCTCACCGCGTCCGTCGCGGTCGCCGTCAGGGCAATGGTGGGCGGAGACCCGATCCGCTGCCGCAACTCGCCAAGCCGCGCGTAGTCCGGGCGGAAATCGTGCCCCCACTCGCTAATGCAGTGAGCCTCGTCCACGGCGAGCAGGCTGACCGTCGTGCTCTCCACGGCGCGAAGAAAGCGGGAGTTTCGCATCCGCTCGGGCGCGATGTACATCAAGTCGAATTCGCCGGCGGCCAGCGCGTCCAACTGGTCATCGCGCTCGTCCATCGACATCGCGCTGTTGACGCAGCCCGCCTTGATGCCCAACGCTTGCAGTGAATCGACCTGATCCTTCATCAAGGCGATCAGCGGGGAGACCACCAGCGCCACGCCCTCACTGGCCACCGCCGGGAGCTGGTAGCAAAGGCTCTTGCCGCCGCCGGTCGGCATAATGCAGAGACAATCGCGCCCGGACAAAATCGTCTCGATCACCTCCCGCTGGCCGGGACGAAATTCGTCCAGACGAAACCGCGTCAGGTGTTGCTCCAAGTCGTCTAGATGAGGCATATCCGTCACGCCGCGAATCGAGGCCACAGCCGGCATCCAGTCAACGCCGGAGGGAGGAGGAGCATCAAGGATGGAAAGTGGACCAGGAGGTGGAAGGGAGACTCCGCCACCGCAGTTGAGGGCCGGTGGACGGGTCCCCCAAAAATGTCCAGCTTATTATACGTAACTGGCTCAGTGGATGTGCACCGCACCAACCGGAAGCCGTAGCTCCCGATTCACACACGAGCGGCTTTACCGCGTAAGATTGGCAGGACTTCCCCGCCCCGAACCGGCAATTGGCGCATGGTTTTCCACGCGTGGAAGGCCGTTCCGATGGCTAGTGAGGTATTTCAGGGCTTCACTTGCCCGCTGACATTCGGTTGTCCCAGTTCCCCCGTCACGCCGCTTCCGAAAATCGACGCCAGCCACGATTTCAGGTGAACCGCTTGGCATGAACACGACACCCCGGAATCCGCCACCCTCGGCGCCGCGCCGCCGCGGAGTGGTGGGTGTGCTGATTCACGAAAGTCGCTGGCTCGTCATTCGCCGCTCCCGGCACGTCGCCGCCCCGCGAAAATTGTGCTTTCCCGGTGGCGGAATTGAACATGGCGAATCCGAAGCGGAGGCACTGGTTCGCGAGCTACAAGAGGAGCTCGGCGTCCGCGCGGAGGCTCAGCGGCAGCTCTGGCGCAGCCAAACGGCTCGCGGAGTTGACTTGGCTTGGTGGCACGCGCGGCTGCTCGATCCGATTTCCGCCATGGCCCCGAATCCTGCGGAGGTCGAAGAGGCGTTCTGGATGCCGCCGACGGAAATTCGCCACCTACCCGAGCTGTTGGATAGTAACATCGAGTTTCTGGACGCCTGGACCGCGGGCGAATTTCAACTTCCCGATTTGTAAGCGCCATCTGTTGATCGGGGCCGTGGCGCAGGCTGCCAGCATGTGATAATCGTGGTTTTTCCTGCAGGTTGCAGGCTGGCAGCCTGCACCACCGTTAACCTACAAGTACACCGCCATGACTCGCACAACGCTCTCGCTCCTGCTGGTGACACTGTCCTTCGCGACGGCCGGCTGGCAATCGCCGGCAAACGGCGCCGACCGCCCCAACATTCTGTTCATCATTGTCGACGATCAGAGCCCGTTTGATCTCAAGGCCTACGCGCCCGACTCACGGCTGGAGACGCCCAATATCGACCGGCTGGCGGCCGAGGGCATGGTCTTTGACGGCGCCCACCACATGGGCGCCTGGGCCGGCGCCGTCTGCACCGCCTCGAGGCATATGGTCATGAGCGGCCGCACTCTGTGGCACATCCCGGATTCCAGCCGTCGCGGCGCTCGCAATCCCAACGTCGCCAATCCGGAGTTGGTGCCGCCCGACTTGGCGCAGCAGACGATGGCGGCTGTCTTCAATCGCGCCGGCTACGACACGATGCGAACCTGCAAGCAGGGCAACAGCTATCCCGCCGCCAATCAACTGTTCCAGGTGGTGAAGGACGCCACCAAGCGAGGCGGAGACGACGAATCGGGCAGCGCCTGGCACGCGGAGCAGGTGCTGGAGTACCTCGAAGGCCGAGCCGCGCGGCAAGACGCCGACCCGTTTCTCATTTACTTCGGGTTCTCGCACCCGCACGACACGCGCGATGGCAAGCCCGAGCTGCTGGCCAAGTACGGCGCCGTCAACCACCGCGATAGAAAACAACTGCCCCCAGCGCATCCGAGTCAGCCGCCGCTGCCGCCCAACTATTTGGCCAAGCATCCGTTTTTCCACGGGCATCCTCAGCTTCGCGACGAGGTTGCGGTCAGCGGCGTGTGGGAGCGGCGCGATGAACGAACCATTCGCAACGAACTCGGCCGCGAGTTTGCCTGCAGCGAAAACATCGACGTGCAGATTGGCCGCGTGTTGCGACAACTCGAGCAGATGGGAGAGCTCGACAACACCTACATCTTCTACACCGCCGACCACGGCATGGCGATCGGACGCCACGGCCTACAAGGCAAGCAAAACCTTTACGAGCACACCTGGCGGGTGCCGTTCATCGTCAAGGGCCCCGGCATCAAGCGCGGCGTTCGCGCCACGGGCAACATTTACCTGCTCGACGTGCTGCCGACGCTCTGCGATCTGGCAGGCATTGCGCAGCCCGAGACGGTTGAAGGCAAGAGCTTTCGGCCGGTGCTCGAGGGCCGGCAGGCCAGTGTGAGGGACACGCTCTACGGAGCCTACTGCGGCGGAACCAAGCCCGGCATGCGGAGCGTCAAGCATGGCGACTGGAAACTGATCAAGTACGACGTCATGGACGGCACAGTACGGCAAACGCAACTATTCAACCTCGCCGAAAACCCGCACGAGTATCTCGCCGAACACGGTCGCGAGTCGGCGATGGAGACCAATCTTGCCGACGACCCGCGCTACGCCGCCAAACGGCGAGAGCTTGAACAGCTGCTGGCAGCGGAGATGAAGCGGCTGGACGATCCCTTTCGACTTTGGGATCAAGCCGAGTAGCCAAGTAGTCGAGCTGCCGATCAAGGAGGCCGTTGAACAACCGGCGTTCAGACGCGTTAAGGCCGATCAGGGCGAGCATAGGAAGTGGCAGATGTCGCCGTCCTGCACGACGTACGTCTTGCCTTCGACGCGCAACTTGCCGTGCGCGCGAATCTCCTTTTCGGCCTTGTAGGTCTCAAGATCCTCGAGCGTATACACCTCGGCGCGAATGAAGTTCTTTTCAAAGTCCGAGTGAATCACGCCCGCCGCCTGAGGCGCGGTGGCGCCGATTGGAATCGTCCAGGCGCGAACCTCTTTCTCGCCCGCCGTGAAGTAGCTCTGCAGCCCCAGAGTGCGGTATGCCTCGCGAGCGACCGTATGCAGCGCGGGTTCCTTCAACCCCAACGCCTCGAGCATCTCTTGCTGCTCGTCGGCCGCGAGTTCCGCCAGCTCCGACTCAACCTTGGCACAGACCGGCACGACGCGGGCGCCCTGCGCCGTCGCCTGCTCGCGCACCTTGCGTAGGTTCTCGCTTTCCTCGAGCAGGTCCTCTTCGCCGATGTTGGCGACGTACAGAATCGGCTTGGCGGTCATCAGGCCGTAGCTGGCGACCGCTTTCCGCTCGGCCGCCGTCAGCTCGAGCGTCCGCAACGGCTGTTCGGTGGCGACATGGGCCAGATGTTTCTCGATCGTCGCCACAAGATGCTTGGCGTCTTTGTCGCCGCTGCGTGCGGTTCGCTGCGCTTTGGGCAGGGCGTTCTCGAGCGTCTGAATGTCGGCCAGCATCAACTCCAGGCCGATTGTCTCCATGTCGTTGAGCGGATCGATGGCGCCGGCGACGTGGATGACGTCCGGGTCCTCAAAGCACCGGACCACCTGCAGGATCGCGTCCACTTGGCGAATGTGGCTGAGGAACTTGTTGCCGAGCCCCTCGCCCTCGCTGGCGCCTTTGACGATCCCGGCGAT
>JAGQPF010000561.1 GCA_020426845.1 Planctomycetales bacterium | reverse complement strand
CTTGTCGAGACTCAGCCATTGTCGAGCAAACTCGCGCGTAAATCGTTGAAACTTGGCATCGTCGATCATTCGAGCCAACTGTGGCTTGAGCTCTTGCTGAAGCGTTCCTCGTTGTGCGGCGGCCAGCAGCGACGCGTCCGGCGGCGAGTTCCAGAGAAAGTACGAGAGCTTGGACGCCAGCTCGTAGCTGTCCAGCGGTTCAGGCTGAACGCTCTGGCTGGTTTCGATCAAGAACAGAAACTGAGGGGAAGTGAGCGCCACGAGCAGCGCGTCCTTGACGCTGCCGGCGAAGTCTTGTGAGGCCGCGAAGGAGTCTCGCCAAACGGACATCACCTCGATGACTTCTGCTTCCGTAGGTGGACGGCGGAATGCGCGTTGCAGAAATTGCCGCACAATGGCTGCGGCCCGCTCGTTGTCCGTGGCATTCTTCATCTCCGCTGCAGGCGCCATCACACGGCGGTGGGACTGGGGCGGCCAGGAATCGTAAAGTGGGCCTTCAAATTCCACCGACTGCAGCAGCAACCGCGGCATGTCACGGCCGTCGGTGTACTCGCTGCGGACTCCGATGTCGCGCACGCCTGCCAGGTAATTGTCATTGTCCTTTTGCACGTCCGGGCTTGGGAAATTCTGAATTGCGCCGTCGAACCGATACTCGCTGGCCGTCGAAAGTGCCTGGGAGTGTTGAACGGGCGCGAGCGTGCTACCGCAGTCGCGTCGCAATCCCAGATGCACGCCGACTTTGGGCGTCCGTGAGTCGAAGCGTTCAAAGGCGTCCAACAAGGGGACGCTGGCCGCGTCATCTCGCCGCAGCGGGGTCAGCACCAGCCGGTCGAGCGGCGTCTTGCCGTCGTACTTTGCCGAGATGGCTAGCGAGCCCGCGGGCAATCGCACGGTGAGGAACGCCGGTTGCCGCAGCACTCCCGAGAAGTGGCGACTGCCGAGTTGCAAACGAAGCAACGCCGGCTGCTCCGCCGGCCGTGGCGCAAGGACTTTTCGTCCCAGGTCGACTAACGCCGCCAACTCAGCCGGACCCAACGCTCGGCGGTAGAGTCGCACCTCGTCGATGGCGCCTCGAAACAGGTTGGCTTCGGGGACACGTCCGATGTGCAGGTTCGTCCGCGGGTTGTCCAGGTCCGCGGCGCCAATGGTGCCGACCGCGACCTCGTGGCCATCGACGTAGAGTCGAGTGCGGTTCTCGCCTCGCTGCACCACGGCCGCGACGTGCTGCCATGTGTTGGGGCGAACGCTGCCGGGCGCCGACTGCACCGTGCCGTTGGCTTGGTTGTCGCCATTGGCGGTCTCGATTCGCAACACGCCGCGATTGTTGGGCATGTCGAACACCCAGCCGTGTGTGTAGCCGTACCCACCGAGCGTGACAATGCCCGCCTGC
The DNA here is from genome assembly GCA_020426845.1 of Planctomycetales bacterium. Classification (GTDB taxonomy): domain Bacteria; phylum Planctomycetota; class Planctomycetia; order Pirellulales; family Pirellulaceae; genus JAGQPF01. Next base: position 4,305 of record JAGQPF010000561.1, on the reverse strand, counting down.
CGCAACTCACGGGGGTGGATCCAGGCGGCAACGGTAAAGTCACCTTGAGCGACCTTCATGGCGGGGGTTCGGGGCACGATGATTTCGCCCTTGGCGCCGTCGAATTCCGCTGCTCCGGCGAATGGCGACTCGCGCCACTGAACGCCCTCGGTGACGGTCGGATTGTTGGGCTCGGTGTTGGCCTCGGAGTCGATTGGCGCTCGGTCCAGCGGCCAATGGCCCGCCAGCTGATCGTCCAACCGGCTGGCGTCGGATGCAATCGGTTTGGGTGTCAGCAAGCGGACATCCACTTGGTAGACGCCGGCTTCCGTAAGCTGCGCCACCGGCGCGCCTGCATTCGTCGCAAGTTCGACGGACACGCTTCGGTCGGTGGGTTCGATGGCGGGTGAATCGCCTTCGAGCAGCAGGCCGTCGTCGTACTTTTGGGCGCGCACCGTGACTCGAAAACGACCTTGGCGAGGCAACTCCCGCAAAGAGACTTTGAAGTTGGCCTGCGGTCCGTAAGTGCTCTCGACCTGGAACAGCTCGGCGCTGGGGATCGCGGGGCGCAGCAACAGCCCGTCGGGAATCACTTCATACGCGAGTCCCTTGGGATATCCCCCATTGCCACGCATGCACGCGAAGACGCTGTGGTAAATGCTGTCGTACTCGCGCCAGCCGCGGACCGTCGCATTGCCTTGATAGCCTTCGTTGAATCGCAACTTCGTTTGCATGCGAAACGGCTCGAAGGCAAACGGCTTGTCGGGAGTCAGCTCCGTGACCAGGAATTCGTGGTTCTGTAGCAGCAAGCTGTTGGCGCCCAGGATGAGCTGTTCGGGCAGAGGCGCCGGGTTGATGTGGGCGCCGAAGTCCATGCGAAAGTTCTGAATCGTCGGCCGCTGCGATTCGTCCACCAAGCACGCGTCGAGCGCCTTCTCGGCGATGTTGAAATACGCCTCGAGCAACAACGGCGAGAGCAACATCGATTGCTCATGATTCAAGAATCCGTCCTTGGAGACGGTGTCCGCCGGCAGCAGGTCCGTGAAGTCATCCTCGACTCCCAACAGATCTCGGAGGGTGTTGCGATACTGGGCGATAGTCAGACGCCGCACCGAGCCGTTCCAGGGCTGAGGCCGCTCACGCGCCAGCTGCATCGCGGAATCAATCCATGTCAACCATTGCTTTCGCTGCTGGTCGCTCGGCTGAGGCTCTTCGTCGGGCGGCATCGCGCGATTTTCGAGAAGCTTGGCAATGGCTCGCCAAAGCTGCAGCTGGCGATCATCCGGCCCGCCGTTGAGCTGGTCGAGCCGGATACCCGACTCCATCTTCTCGGCGCCATGGCAGCGCAGACAGTGCTGTTGGACGAGTGGCCGGATGTGTTTCTGGAATTGTTCCTCGAGCGCCCGTTCGCGGTTGGCGAGGGCGACGTCATCGGCCGTCAGCGGCCGTGCCAACGTGATGACGCACGCCCAGATCGCCGCGACGACAACGAGAACTCGGCGATGCGGAGTGGCTCGGTGGTTCATCCGTCTTTCCGTCATTTCTGGGGCGTTCCGCCAAGGCGTCGGAGCACGTTGTGCGTGATGCGCGCTACCGTCGGATCGTTGCCGCGCAACCCGTGAGCCCAATCGGTGCTGCCTGCGGTGACCACTGTGCCGCCCCGCTCGTAGACGCCGAGCACGGCGGCGCCGACGCGGTCTTTGGGGAATCGCTCGTACCAGTAGCTGTCCCCCGGCGCCCAGCGCGCCGGGCAGGTGGCAAGAATCTGGAAGTTCGCAGGCGTGCCGTCCTTGGCCGTCGGGAAGGGAAGCCCATCTTTCCAGGTCATTTCGCAGCCGTCGCACTCGTACCCGACAATGGTGTCTTTGCTGCCGAACTCATCGTCGCGTTTCAGATCGGCGCCCTCGAACAGCCAGTGGTCGGGCCGATGCACCCGGTAGGCGCCCGAGCCGTCCATGAACTGGCCATGGCTGCGGTGATATCCACCCCAGAGGAAGCCAACGCCCGTAAGTTGGTTCTCCGGCCGCTCGACCAAATGATGGCTCCACAACGTGGCGAGCAGCCGTTGGTCGCCCTGCCGGAACAAGGGATCGACGTTGTACCATTGCTTCCAGCAGGTCAGCGCTCGTCCGTTGTCCTCGCTGCGAACTTGCCAGCAACAGGTGTTGCCGCTGAAGAACGCCACGTTGCCGCCATTGCCGATGAACTTCTCCAGATGATCGCGCATCGGCGACGCCCAATACTCATCGTGTCCGACGCTTAACACCAAGCGATAGTGCTGCAGAATTTCGGGGCGGAATTCGAGGTCACTGTTGACAGCGTATTCGAGCACGTAGCCGTTGGACTCGGCCCATTTGACGAACGGCTGCTCCCAGTTGGAAAACTGAGAACGCTGCGGGCGGTCGAACGACACCCGGTGCCCCTGCAGGCCGTCGCGATCATGGTACGAGTAAAGGCTGTGGCCGCCCCAGTTCGTGTAGGCGTTGTAAGTGTTGGTGGCGAGCTGCAGCAGTATCTTGGAATCCTTGCCGGGCTGCGCGGCGCGAACGACAAACAGAATGCTGCTCTTGGCGGGCTGCTCACTGTCTGTCGTTTCCAAAGTTGCTTCATAAACGCCACTGCGCCACGTCTCCGGCACTTTCAACTGGTAGGTGACGCTCCAGTCACAGCCATCCGACGAGGCGCGATCCGGGATTGGCTGCGTTTGACACGCCAAGCCATCTTTCTCATACACCCGTTCGTTCTCGGCCCCTCGACGTTCGATCACCAGCTTGGCCTGTTTGGCGCTGCTGGAAAGATGAAAGCCAATCTCCTCGCCGGGCTGGCAACTGAGTTTGTCCGTGTATCCGAGGATGAAAGGAGCGGCGGGCTGCATCTGCTCGGCACGGGACACGGCGCACAACGTCAAGCACGCCAGGATGGCTTGGACGAATGCGGGAAGGCGGGAATCGTTCAGTCGCATCGGAGGGTCCTTTAAGAGTTTTCTTTTGCGGGAGACTCGGGCTGTTTGGCTCGTCCCTGCTTTCGCTTGGCCTTCCCCTTCTTGCCCTGCCCCTTGCCTTGTTTTTTGGCGTTGTCGCCTTGCTTCTGCCACACGGACAGCGCCTCCTCGGGCGTCATATTCTTGTACCGTGTCTGGTGCAGCAAGGCGTTCAACTCGGTTTCCACGCCTTGATCGCCCTGCGACTTCATCCAAGCCTCGAGCTCGCGCTGCAGCCGGTGTTTGACACGGGCAAGCTCCGGACGGTCGGCGAGATTCGTCATTTCCAACGGATCTTGCTCGCAATCGAACAGCTCCCACTCAGCTCGATAGTGATAACGATCCACCAACTCCTTGGCCTGCTTGTCGCCTTGAGCGGCCGCCTCGACCATCGACGTGAAGTAGGCCGCTTCGGTGCAGGCATTGGTGAACTTGACGTTCGAGTGCAGGTTCCAGATCAGACGATAGCGATCGTCGCGGACCGTGCGGATGCCAAAGGCGTCGCTGCCGTTGATGATGCCGCGCGTCGTCATGATGCCGAACACGTGGTCCTTGTGATGGTCCGCTTCGCCTCGCAGCACGGGAGCGAAGCTGCGGCCTTCCAACTCACGGGCTCCCTCCCCTCCGGCTAGATCCACCATCGTGGGAGTGACGTCCACGTACTCGATCATGGCCCGGGACGTTGTGGCTGCGCGGACCTTGCCCGGCCAGCGGACGATCATCGCCGTCTGCAGGCCATTTCCGTAGCAGGTCCATTTGGCGAATGGAAAAGAGTTGCCCTGCTCGGACGTCACCATCACCACGGTGTCTTGCGCTAAGCCATGTTTTTCCAGCAGGCTCAGGATCTCACCGACTTGCCCGTCGTAGTACGTGATCTCGGCCAGATAGCGGCTGAACGCCTCGCGTACGACCGGAGTGTCAGCGATGTATGGCGGCAGTTTGACTTGATCGGGCGGGTAGCGGCTGGCGTCGCCTTTGTTCCAAGGTGAATGGGGTTCGTTGGAGCAGGCAAACAGACAGAAAGGCGTCTTGGACTCCTGGCATTCCGCAAACAACCGATTCACTTGCTCCATGTCGGGGTTGTTGCCCTTGCCGCTGTACTCGAAGGGGAAGATCTCGCGAGGCCCGATGTGCGTCTTGCCCGAGAGTGCGACTCGGTAGCCCAGTGGCCGCAAGTAGTGCGCAATGCTCTTGGTGCCGGGATTTGCAAACGTATGGTTCGGGTAGGCGCCGGACCGCACCGGGTAAAGGCCCGTATAAATGTTGTGCCGAGTCGGCGAGCACATCGGGGCCGCCTGAAAGCAACGCTCGAAACGCATTCCCTCGGTGGCGAGCCTGTCGATATG
>JAGQPF010000560.1 GCA_020426845.1 Planctomycetales bacterium | reverse complement strand
ATGTTGGCATGGATTCCAACGAGGAGCTTCCGGAGTGCCCTGGGTGTCGGCGGCGTGACGCTGTCATCGCCGATTTGCTGCGGCGCGTGGCAACTCTCGAAGCCAAGCTCAATGCCAATTCCAGCAATTCGTCCATTCCTCCGTCCGCCAATCCCTTGAATGCTCCGCCGCCGGTTACCAAGAAGAAGTCCAAACGGCGGCGTGGTGCTCAGCCTGGACATCCACCCCACTTGAAAAAACTGTTGCCGGCCGAGCGCGTCACGCGCGTCGAGTCGATCGTGCCCGAAACGTGCAGTGGTTGTCATGAGCCTCTGCCGCGCGAGGCCTCGCCTGGCGATCCGGAGCCGAAGCGATTTCAGGTCGTCGAGATTCAGCCGACACCGGTCGATGTCGTCGAGTATCAAGCTCACGGACGCACCTGCCGATGTTGCGGGACGATGACGCAAGCCGTCATCCCGGCCACAATTCGCCAGCACAGCATCGGGCCACGCCTGACGGCGACGCTGTCCTATTTCAGTGGCTGTCACGGTATCAGCAAACGCGGCATCGAAGAGATCGTTGAGACGATCTTCGACGTGCCGATCGCGTTGGGCACGGTGTCCAACCTGGAACGCGAAGTGAGTGCCGCGCTCGAACCGGCCCATGCCGAGGCCATCGCCGCGGTCCGCGATGCGGACGTGAAGTACGCCGACGAGACGGGTTGGTATTTGTGGGGCAAGTTGTGCTGGCTGTGGGCGGCGGCCACAAGCAACATCGTGGCATTTGTCATTCACGCCAAACGCGGGGCCGTCGGTTTGCAAGCCTTGCTCGGCGACGACATCCAAGGCATCCTTCACAGCGACCGCTGGCACGTGTATTTGCAAGTGCCCGAGGAACGGCGACAACTGTGCTGGGCCCATCTCAAACGAGATTTCCGCAAAATTGCCGAAGGCGGCGGCCCCAGCGTTTATGTGGGTCGCCGCGGACTTCGAATCGTCCGCGAATTGTTCGTGGCTTGGCACGCGTACCAAGCCGGCACGATCGATCGGGCGCAGCTGCGCGTCTTGATCGCGCCGCTGGAACGCCGCCTGAGCCGAACGTTGCTGGAAGGAGCGCTCGGCGATGATCCGAAAGTCGCCAAGTTCTGCGCGAACCTGATCATATTGGAACAGGCGTTGTGGACGTTCGCGACGGTCGAAGGCGTGGAACCGACGAACAATCATATGGAGCGACTGGTGCGCTTGGCGGTGCTATGGCGTCGCCGCAGTTTCGGCTGCAACAGCGAGACCGGTTGTCGCTTCGTGGAGCGGATCTTAACGGCAGTTCAAACGTGCCGCCTTCGCCACCGCAACACCCTCGACTTCCTCGCCGCCAGCGTCACCGCTCGACGACATTCGCAGCCAGCCCCAAGTCTACTGTTCGGATGATGAACGGTTACGCATTGCTTGTCGAGAACTGCAGCGACTTTGTCGGCATATGCGATATTGACTTCAATCTGATTTATGTGAATCGTGCCGGCAAACTTTTGCTCGGCCTCGAAAATCATGCGAAGCTTCCGAACGTGTTTAATTTCTTTTCCCCATCGGATGCTGCATTCATAGCCGAAACATTCATTCCGAAAGTGTTGAGACAAGGAAGCGGTGAGATCGAGATTCGCTTTCGACATTTTGAAACGGGCGCGGCGATATGGATGGGATATTCCGTGCTGGTGCTGCGCGACGCCGATGGAAAGGCGACTGGTTACGCTACCATCAGCCGCAACATCGATAGCCGCAAAAAAGCTGAAATGGCACTGGCCCAGGAACGGACATTGCTCGCCGAGCGTGTCAAAGAACGGACGCGAGAACTCAGCCTGGCCAACGCCGAACTCGCCCGTGCCAACCGGCTCAAGAACGAATTT
>JAGQPF010000559.1 GCA_020426845.1 Planctomycetales bacterium | reverse complement strand
TCTCGACGACGCCCTTCTCCCAGCCCGAGGCGACGTTGCAGAAGTCCGGGTCGTACAGGTAGTGCGCACACATGGTCGCGAAGCGCTCATTGACGATCCGGCCCTTACCCTTCTTGACCTTGTCCACCGCGGTCTTCATGTTGTCGTAGATGCCGCGCCGGGCCACGCCGCCCAGGGCTGCAAAGCTGCGGGTATGGGCATCGAACAACATCTCATGGCCTTGGCTCGGATAGGCCACCAGCCAGAAGGCCCGCGAAGCGCATAGCTTCATGTGCGAGACCTGCATGCGGTAGTAGATTCCGCCCACCACCAGCCCTTCCTCGCTCCAGTCGAACTGGAAGGCTTCGCCGAGCTCGAAGGCCAGCGGCACGAAGGCGTTGGCGCTCGCAGATTGACCTTCGCCCTGGCGCCACGCCCGGATGAAGTCGGTCACCCGCGTGTAGCCACCGTCGTAGCCAGCGCCCCTGATCTCGGCGTACAGCGCCTTGGCCGTGCGACGCTCGCGCTTGGGCCGCCGGGCGTCGGCCTTCAACGCCTGCCTGAGCGCCTCGTGGAACGCAGTGAGCTTGTTCGGCTGCTCCCCGCGCCGGTACTTCGGCGGGCCATCCACCTCGCCGTGCAGCCACTTCGCAACCGTGTTGCGCGACAGCCCCGTCATGCGCGAGATCTCGCGCTCCGATTTGTTCTTCCGGGCATGCAAACGCCGGATCCTGCCAATCATGTCCATGGTGATCTATATGGACGCCTCCCTGCTGTGCAAGAGCGATTTCGAGTGCTGGCTCGCGCGGTACGAGGTTGCAGGTCTATATCCGGCCTTTTATGCAGGAGTTTTGGCCCTGCTGGCCCCGATGGAATTCGATGGCTTGCTCCTCATTCACTCCGTGGACTGTTGAGTCCCGATCACCATGCAGGTTTGACAAGCCCCGGCTTCGACCCGTTTGCCATCACTTTTTGTTGCCCTTACGCAACCTCAGGAATTTCAATTCTCCTATTGATAAACGTGTGTTTTGGATGCTCCATTCGTCGGCGTCAAGCCGGCGTGCTCACCCAGCCTGCCTGGTACGGCCTTTCGTGTTTGAGCAGCGCCCAGATCGTGCGCGCCATCTTGTTGGCCATCGCAACGACCACCACGTTCAGAGGCCGGCGCTGGCTAATTCTCTGCAGCCACGCACTGGGGTCCTTGCCGTGAGTGAGCACGCTGCGTGCGCCGTGGATGAGCAAGGTGCGAAGATAGGAGTCACCCCGCTTGCTGATGCCAAGCATTCGCGTCTTGCCTCCCGTGCCGGTGTGCGCGGGCACCAAGCCTAGCCAGGCCGCGAATTCACGGCCGGACTTGAAGGCGTCGGCACGGCCCATCGCCGCACTGGCAGCGGTTGCCGTCAGCAAGCCCACTCCCGGGATGGCGAGAATGCGTTGCGCGTTGCGGTCTTCTTTCATTAGTGCCTTGAGCCGCATTTCGATCTGCTCGACCTGTTTGTCGAGCTTGCTTACGTTCTGCCACTGCTCGTACAGGGAGTCGATGACAACCCGCGGAAGCCTTGTGCCGAGACGGTCCAACGCATCGCTGAGACCCCGAGTCAGCGAAGCTCGCCCTTGGGCGAAGACCT
>JAGQPF010000060.1 GCA_020426845.1 Planctomycetales bacterium | reverse complement strand
GTGTCCTTGCGGCAAGCGTGCGGACGGCGGGGATTTTCTAGGCCGCGTTCGGTGTCTGGGAAGATTGGGTGGCCTGGTAGTTCCAGGGCAGCCACTGGTGCGGGGCCTGTTCTGCCGCCTTCGAGTTCAGTTGGATCGCCGTTAGGTAATCGAAGGGCGCAACGTTGTTGAGCTCACAGGTGTAGATCAAGCTCATCAGGCAGTCGCCCGCGCTCGCGCCGTTGAGCGTCTTAAAGAATAGCGAGTTCTTCCGGTGGATGATGATTCGCTTTAACGCCCGTTCGCAAATGTTGTTGTCCAGCGGGGCGCCCGGCTCACGAAGGAACAGTGTCAATTCGGGCCAACGCTTCAGCATGTACTTGATGGCGCCGCCCAGCGCTGAGTTTTCCTCCGTTTTCCGTTCGGAAAGCTGACGCGACAACCAATCGTGCAGCTCGGCCATCACTGGACCACTCTCGCGCTGATGGAACGCGAGGCGATCGACGTCGGACATGCCCTTGGCAGCCGCATCGTTCTTGTAGACCGACTTGAGTGACAGAATCACGACACGGCATTGGTCCGGGAAGTGCGGATGACAGTCGACGAACTTGCGGCGGCCGTGCGTGAGGCAGTTGGCCATCAGTGTGTCAAACTCGCTCTGCGAATTGCGCGACAGCCCATCGCTCATTTGAATGGGAGCCGACAACTCCGCGCTCCGTTGGCGCAGCAGTTCGCGCATGTTCTCACCGGCGTGCCTCGCACCGCTATAGAACAAGGCAATTTGCCGAGCCTCTACGACGGCCACCACGCCTGATGTAAATAGTCCCTTCCGACGAGCCAAGTCCGGCTCTTCGGCAAATAGCTTCGCTCGCGCGTTGGGCTCCATCGCCTCGAGAATGCGCACGGCGGTGTCATCAACGTACAGGACGTCGGCTTGAGCCGCTTGGCGAATGAGCTCGTGATGGACGGGAGTCGCGTCTTGCCAGAGCTGGCGGACGAGGTCCCACTGAGTTGACGGCGGCAACGGGATGCCCATGCTCCGTTGCAGCCGGGCGGATCGGTTGAACGGCATCCCCAATCCATACTTCAGCAGGCCAATCATGCTGATCGCCTGCGCGTCGTATTTGGGCCCGCCCGCCTCAGCCGGCTCGCTGGCGACGAACGATGCGCCGCAGAGGCCGCAGCGCAGCCGATCCAATTCGTAAATCGTCGCTTGCAGCGGCGTCTGTCCCGTGAATCGCAGCAGCACACGGGGCGGACTGGAATACACTTTTCCACGACCGCATTCCGGACAGCGGTCGCCGGACGTCAGCGAGTCATGCGGGACAGCGACGCGCTTGGCGCCGGGGAACTTGTCAACTCCATTTCGACCATGCCCCGGTTTTCGCGGCTTCGCGGGCTTGGCGGGAGGTTCGTCTTCGTCATCGCCCGCAGGCTCGTCGCCCGACGCATTCGTCTCGCCTTCATCCGCGGAGGGCGATGTGCCTGCCTGATCCCCAAGCACCGCCGAGGTCTTCTCGGACTTCGGGCGAAGCAGCTTCCGCAGGCTTTCGATCGTTGTGTCTTTGTCCGCGACCAGCTCCGTGAGATAGGCGTACGACGCAGCGAGCTGCTCAACACGCCGATAATCTTCCTTGTCGGCCCGTTGCTCAATTCGATGCAGCAGTGCCGCGAGTTGCTTCTCGTCCATGTCAATCATCTCCTGGGGAGTCTTTGTCTTTGGAGACTTCGTTTTTGACATGGTAATGCATCCACTGCACAACAAGCATGGGGCAACGCGGCAACCGAATTGAACCGCCGATGGCCCCTGCAAGGCAATCCCGTTTTTTTGGCTAGGTCGCGCGGGCGGCGAACTCCGTCAACGGTCGCCAGTCCGGCGGTGTGTCGACCCGTTCGGGATTGCCGGCGCAGATCAGAATCTGCAGTTGATTCGCAGCGATCTCATGAGCCGCTGCTTCGCCGCGTGGCCACCAATGAAACTTCCCTTGCGAGATCCTCTTTTGGCAAAGCCAAAACCCTTGGCCGTCATACACCAGCACCTTGATCGCCGTCGCGCGACGGTTGCGGAAAGCGAACACATAGCCGGAGAACGGATCTTGCTCCAGCTGTTCCAAGCAAAGCCGCGCGAGGCCGTCGATGCCCTTGCGAAAGTCGACCGGCTCAATGCAGACCCAGATCCTCATGTGGGGCGTAAGCTGGATCATTCGCGCCCCCAGAACTTCGCCGCAAGCGACTCCACGTCGAGCGTCTGACCGGAAACTTGAATTCGCAGCTTGTCACCAATGGCGTTCTCCAACTCGACCACAACCTGCTGCCGGCTCGGCGCTGAGGGCGGCGGCAACTCGATGAAATGGGGAGATGGCGACGAAGGCTCTTGGGAAGCGTTGGAGCGGGGTGGCCTCGCTTCCGCAGCCAGTCGCTTCAACTTGTAATAGTCCAACCGCAAGACCTGAGCGACACGACAAACGCCCAGTTCACGCGCCAAGACAGCCGCTTCGCTCCAAAGCGAAGTCGGAATTCGCTCGCCCCGAACGCGGGTGCTACGCCACTGCGCAAACCGCCGCGCCAACACGGCCAACGCTGCATCTGCCTGAGAGTTCGCCAATTGCCCATCTCCTGGAGTTCACCAAACTCCAGCAGATTAGCAACGCGGTAAAAATACGG
>JAGQPF010000558.1 GCA_020426845.1 Planctomycetales bacterium | reverse complement strand
GCGCATGGCACCAACCACAGCCAACGGGCTAACCGCTGCTGGCGGCCCGGAAGGGCCGCCCTACCAAGCCTTCGTTTTGGGGTTGGAGAACTCGCGAAGTCGTGGCGAGCCACGAGGTTGGGGCGGCAACCAACCGCCGGCGATCGGCATCGGATAATTGTTGCAAACGGAACCTTTGTTCCATCGCCGTGGTCAGGGACGTGCGAATGTCGCGAAACGCGGCAAAAAGAGTGACGGCAAACCGGCGTCGATTATAATCGAGCGAATTACACGACCCACTTCTTATCCGGTCCTGGCTGCCCCCGCGACGCTGATTGACCCATCGCTTGGCTCGTTGGCGGGCAGTTCGCTGCTTCTTTTCTCTTCTTCAGGAATTCGCCAATGCGAGGCGTGCTTGCTCACCCACCGCAACTTAGTGCGCGGGAATTTCGTCAAGTGCTCATGGGGAGCGGACTCGACTGCGACTCCGAGGATATTGTCCCGTGGGAGGCGTTGCCCACCCGTCTGGGGCAGCAAAACACGGACGTCGTCGTCGCCGTGATGAGCGGCGCCAACGACTCGGACTGGGCGATGATTGAGCAAGGAAAGCAGCTCACCTCGGCCCCGCTGGTGGTCGTCGGTCCGACCGCAGACCAAGCCATTCATCGACGGGCGCGTGGGGTGGGCGCCTCGGGGGTGATCGACCTGCCACAATTGCGGCAGGGGCTGGACGACTTCGTCGCTCAAGTCAGCAAGCAATTGGGGCACGAGCGAGGCAAGGTCATCTCGGTGTTTGCGCCGATGGCGGGCAGCGGCGCCACCACGGTCGCCGCCAACTTGGCCGCGGCCATCGCTTACCTCCGGCCGGAAGAGGACACGGGCCTGATCGAATTGGCTCGCGAATTCGGCGACCTGGCAATGATGCTCGACATCGAGCCGTCGCACGCGGCCGAGGATGTTTGCCAGCGCTGGCGGGTGCTGGACCCGATCAGTCTACGCGGCAGTTTGCAGCCGCATCGCTCCGGACTTCGCGCGTTGGTCAACTCGCCCGAGCGAGCGGTGAACGATCACCTGCATGTGAACTCGGTCCGCCGGCTGGCCGTGTTGTCGCGAGTGGCGACACACTACGCGGTGCTGGCATTGGACAACCGGGTGGGCGAGTGCGAGATCGAGGCGCTCAAGTTGAGTGACCATGTGCTGCTGGTGGTTCGCCCCGATGTTCCGTCGGTCAAGCGAGCCCACTGGGCGCTGACGCAAGCCACTGAGGCGGGAGTTCCGGGAGACCGCTTCATCTTGGTGGTGAATCGGGCATCGCAGCGCGGCCGCCTGAGCCGCCGGGACATCGAGTCGGCTCTGAACCTGCCGATTCAGCATCGCATTCCGGACGACCCCGGCGCCATCACTCGCGCGACCAATCGCGGCCAGCTGGTTCGCGAGCGCTCGCCGTTGAGATCCATCACGCGACGCTTTGCCACATTAGCTCGGGACGTCATGTAAGCCCTTCGTTGGTGATCGTTCCACGTCGCCGGACTCTTCGGCGCACCGCCCCCAGGACAAGCGTTTGCCATGCTGAAAAAGCCCAACTGGACTATCCGCTCCGAGGCCACCCTGCCCGACCATGTCGACCCGGTGGAGCAGCGATTTCAACAGCTGAAAGCAGCCATCCACCAGCAGTTGGTCGAGTCGCTCGACCTGTCCCGCGTTGGTCAGGACGATCGCGACCGAATGCTGCCACAAATTCGTCAGTTGGCCGAGCGAGTGACGCGCAGCCGCAAGGCCGCGCTGAGCAAATTCGACCGCGAGCGGCTGATGGAGGAGCTGATGTCCGAGATCTTCGGACTCGGCCCGCTCGATGTGCTGATGGACGACGACACGGTCACGGACATCCTGGTCAATGATGCGTACACGGTCTATGTGGAGCGCGGCGGCCAGCTGGAGCTGACGGACGTGATGTTCGCCGACGAGGACCATCTGCTCCGCATCATCCAGCGCATCACCGCGCGGTTGGGAAGGCGAATCGACGAAGTCAGCCCGATGGTCGACGCGCGGCTGCCGGATGGCTCCCGCGTCAACGCGGTGATTCCGCCGCTGGCCATTGACGGCCCGTCGATGTCGATTCGTCGCTTCGGCGCCAAGCCACTGGAGATGGACGACCTGCTGGGAGGAAGCTCCCTGCTGCCCGAAATGGCCGAATTCCTCCAAGCTGTGGTTGAGGCCAGAATCGGCATGCTGGTGTCGGGCGGAACGGGCGCCGGCAAGACAACCTTGCTGAATGCACTCAGCGCCGCAATTCCACATTACGAGCGGCTGGTGACCATCGAGGACTCCGCCGAGTTGATTCTTCAGCACCGACATCGCGTGCGAATGGAGACTCGTCCTGCCAATACCGAAGGTCGAGGCGAGTACACGCAGCGGGACCTGGTTCGCAACGCACTGCGTATGCGGCCCGACCGCATCATTGTCGGCGAAGTCCGCGGCGCCGAAGTCTGGGATATGTTGCAAGCGATGAACACGGGCCACGAGGGATCGTTGACGACGATTCACGCCAACAGCTCGCCCGACGCGCTGGCACGCCTCGAAATGATGTGCGCCATGACCGGCTTCGACCTGCCCGTTGGCGTAGTTCGCCAATACATCGCGTCGGGCATTCAGATTGTGGTCCACGCAGCTCGGCTCAAGGGCGGCGCCCGACGCATCATGCGAATCACCGAAGTCACGGGCGTTGAAGACGGCACGTATTGCCTGCAGGACTTGTTTGGCTTCCGGCAAACAAGCGTCGACCAGGAAGGCCGAGCGATCGGGCACTTCTATTGCACCGGCGCCGTGCCAAAGTGCCTGGAGCAGATCGCCGCCAACGGCGTGTCACTGCCCGAGGGCATGTTCGCGGAGCGGAAAATGGAGGCGACTTATGGAGCCTAAGGTTTTTCTGCTGATTCTCTCCTTTCTGATCGCCTCGTTCCTCGCGACAGCCTTGGTCATCGTGCTCACCGGCATTCGCCAACGAGCGCAGAACCGCGTTCGCGCGCGACTGGGGGTTCGTGAAGAGGAGCCCGAGACGCCGATGTTGGAGCTGACGCTCGAGCCCGATTTTGCCGAAAACCCGAAGTTGATCGCGCGATTCGAAGGCTGGTTCTATCGCCTCATCGGCGAGACGGGAATGACCATGTCCGCCGAGGCGGCGATGTTGATGGCCGTCGCCGCGGGCTTGGTCTTATGCGGCGTGCTGCTCTTGTGGCGTGACGACTTCTTGGCCGCGGCAATCGGGTTGGCCGCCGGCATTGCGATGGTGGTGCTGTACTTCCTCTGGAAGCGCAGCCAACGTCGCGTCGCAATTCAGGAGCAGTTGCCCGATGTCATGGAGCTGCTTTCTCGCGCGGTGAAGGCGGGCGAAAGCATCGACCAGGCCATGACGCTCGTCGGCAACACCACCCAAGCCCCGCTGGGACCCGAGTTCCGCCGCTGTGCGCGCCAGCTCGAACTGGGACTGTCCGTCAGCGCCGCGATGCGATCGCTGGTCCGCCGGGCGCCGCTGCCCGAGATGCGGATTCTGGCATCCACTCTGATCATGCAGCGCCGAACCGGCGGCAACCTCTCCTTGATGCTCGACCGGCTCAGCAATGTCATCCGGGATCGAATCAACTTTCACCGCTCGTTCAAGGCGGCTACCGGCGCCGGCCGAGTCAGCACGATGATGATTGGCGCCGCCGGGCCGCTGGTCGCGGCTTATATGCTGATCTGGCAGCGCGAATACTTCGACACGTTTTTCGAGTCGTTCGGCGGGCGCGTCTTGCTGGGCACCGCAGTCGGCCTACAAGTCATTGGATTGGT
>JAGQPF010000557.1 GCA_020426845.1 Planctomycetales bacterium | reverse complement strand
TGTCCTTCGAGAATCCGCAGCAGCTTGGCCTGTCCCTCGAGCGTCATCTCGCCCACTTCGTCGAGAAACAGCGTGCCGGAGTCGGCTTGCTTGAACCAGCCGTCGTGGTCTTGCTCGGCGCCCGTGAAGGCGCCTTTTTTGTGGCCGAACAGCTGGCTCTCCATCAAGTCGCGTGGGATCGCTGCGCAATTGACCGAAAGCATCGGCCGGTCGGCGCGTGTTCCTTGGCGGTGCATGGCCCGCGCCACCAGCTCCTTGCCGGCGCCGCTCTCGCCACGGATCAGCACGCAGCCGCTTGCCGGCGCAATCTTACGGATATTGCTCTTCAACTGCTCCATCGGCCGGCTCTCGCCGATCAACTCGTCAAAGCCCGCCGACTGATTCACCAGCCGCTCGTGGCGGGCCTCCAGCGATGCTCGCTGGCGAGCGCTGACCAGCGCCGCCACCATTGCGCTGCCAACCTGGATCGCCAGCTGAAAGTCGGACTCGTCGTAATGCGCGACTTGCGTGTAGAGGTGAATGGCGCCCAGCACGCGATCATGGTGCACCAGCGGCACGCAGATCGCGTCGGCGTAATGCGCGAGGCTGCCGGTGTTGCCATGCGCGGTCTGGCCTTCGACCCAGACGGCGCGGCGCTTTTCGAGCACGTTCTCGGTCAGCATCTCGCTGAGCCGGATCTCGTCGGGCTGGTCCGGAATCATCGTGTGCACGCGCAGCTCGCCGCCCTCGTTGCTCCACAGGAAGCCGACGACGGTCGCCCCCGTGTGCCGCAACAGCACATCGAGCCCGCAGGCGACCACTTCGTCGGGCGTGCGACAGCGCAGCAGCCGCAAGGCAAAGTCGTTGATGATCCGCAGCTGCTCGGCGTCGCCTTCGATCGCCTGTCCTTCCGCGATCTGCTGCCCCATGATCACCGTTTCGGTGATGTCCGTCTCCTGGCGTCCGTCCAGTTGCAGGAAACGAAACTCCACCGAGCCGACGCGGACGTCGGCACCGAAGCCCAGTTGGCACTCTTCGACCTTGGAGCCGTTAACGAAGGTGCCGTTGCTGCTTCCCTGGTCGCGCAGCCACCAAGTGGCGGTGTCCGGGTCGAAATGGATGATGGCATGCACGCGAGAGCATCGCAGGTCGTCCAGCACGATGGTGCATTCCTTCCCGCGGCCGATGCGAGTCTCCGCGTCGCGCGGGAGAACGAACGTCTGGCGCGGATTGCCGCGCATGATCTGCAGCACAACCTTGGGTTGGGTCTTCGTGTTGGTCGTCGACACAATCTTCCCCGCGACTTGGTGGTGCACACGCTCGCCGGGCTTGGGTTCTCGACCGACAAGGGCAGAGGTTGCCGTAGCTAGCCTCCTGGACTTGCCGTGCGAGTTACCACGACATCCCGGGCATTTGCACAGCGGCCAGGTAGGTGAGCCCCACGATCGTGGCCAGCGTTGTTCGAAGGCAATCCGAGGCGTGAGCCGGCCCCTCAAAATTCGTATCGTCCGCTCGGAACGCCTTCCCAATTGCCTTCCCAATCGGAACACAATTCAACGCCTGGTGCCAGTGCCCAACATGTTAACGCGGAGCGTAACGCCGCCGTCCGACTGGGAGGAGAGAATCGGCCGGCGCCATGGGATTGCGCAGTCCTGCACGGGCGAGGACACCCATGCTATGCGGAAAAGTGTGTTTTTTACTCCCTCGGGCGATACTCGGCCGAGGAATTCGAGACACTGCCGGAGTCGGCTCACCGGCAGGGGGCCCAACTGCCGATGAACACCGTTGGCGATCGAGATTAACGGTGGCGCAGATTATGCGGCGAACGCGGCAGTCGGCGGGTTCACCTTGCCGTTGCCGTTTAATCTCGGTACTATTGTCTAAGTCGTTTAATATGGATAGTTTGCGAAAAGTTTGCAGGCTTTGGCAGACGGCGCAAGTGGCTGCGATGTGCAGCGGTCGCGTGGAGAAGGAGAACCGATGAGCCGAGGAAAGTTCCTGTTTTCGGGACGCGTACTGACGCGGTTTGCGGCCCTGGCGGCCGTTTTCTCCGCCACTTACCTGATTTGGGCGGCCGATCTCGTCCAACCGCAGGACAACGATCGCTATGTGACCAAGGTGGTCACCGATCTGATGGCTCATCACCATCTTCGCCAAGCGACGATGGACGACACGCTCGCCGAGCGCGGCGTCAAGCTCTACATCGAGGACTTGGATCCGTTGAAGGTGTATTTCACCAAGGCGGATGTCCAGACCTTCGTCGCTCAGTCGCGCAATGTCGACGACCAGATGAAGGAAGGCGACCTGTCGCTGGGCTACACGATCTTCCATCGCTATTTGCAGCGCGTCGGCGAGCGGCTCGCGTTGATCCACCGCATCCTGGACGCGCCGCTGGATTTCACGCGCGACGAGTCGATGGTCAATGCGGACGAGCTCGACTATGCCGTCAGTGATGCCGAGATCTCCGACCGTTGGCGAAAGCGTTTGAAGTTTCAGTTGCTGGACTTCAAGGCCGACGACCTGACGCTGGAGGAAGGGATTGCCAAGCTTAAGCGGCGTTACGAGCGTTTTCAGCGACGCATGGAGCAGACCGACAGCGACGAGCTGTTGGAGATCTACCTGACCTCGCTGACCAACGCCTACGATCCACACACGTCGTACATGAGCCCTTCGACGCTGACGAACTTCCGCATTCAGATGCGTCTGAATCTGGAGGGCATTGGCGCCGCGTTGCGAACCGATGACGAGGGCTACACGGTCGTCACCAAGATTCTGCCGGCGGGCGCCGCCGACAAGCACGGCCAGCTAAAGGTCGACGACAAGATCGTCGCGGTCGGCCAGTCGACGGGCGAGATGGTGGACATCTACGACATGAAGATCGGCGACGTCGTGAAGCTGATCCGGGGCAGCGCCGGCACGATCGTCCGGCTCGAGGTGTTGCCCGCAGCGGGCGGCGACAAACGCATCTACACGCTGACTCGCGCACGCGTCGAGCTGAGCGACGAGGAGGCGAAGGGCAAGGTGTTCGAGTATGGCCAGCGTGACGGCGGCGCGCCGTATCGCATGGGCGTGATCGACCTGCCGAGCTTCTACATGGACATGGCCGCTGCGCGAGCGGGCAACAACCCGAACTACCGCAGCACGACGCGCGACGTCCGCCGCATTCTCGACGATTTTCGCGCACAGAATGTCGACCTCGTTGTGCTGGACCTCCGTCGCAATGGCGGTGGCAGCCTGACCGAGGCGATCGACCTGACCGGCCTGTTCATTGACCAAGGGCCGGTTGTGCAAGTGAAGGATGGCCGCGGGCGCGTGCAGCCTTACTATGACGAGCAAGCCGGAATGTCCTGGCGTGGCCCGCTGATTGTGCTCACCAGTCGCTTCTCGGCGAGTGCCAGCGAGATTCTCGCCGGCGCGATTCAAGACTACGGCCGTGGCTTGGTGATTGGCGACCGAGCGACGCACGGCAAAGGCACCGTGCAAAGCCTGATGGAGCTGGGCCGCGAGCTGTTCCCGCGGCTGGCCAACGCCCCGAACCTCGGCGCGTTGAAGGTCACCGTGCAAAAGTTCTATCGCCCCAGCGGCGACAGCACGCAGAAACGCGGCGTCCTCGCCGACGTCGTGTTGCCCTCGCTCTCGGGAGTCCTGCAGGGGATCGGCGAGGAGGACTTGGACTACTGCATCGAGTGGGACCAAGTGCCTCGGGCTCGGTACGCCTCCTACCGCATGGTTTCGCCGAACCTGATCACTCAACTGCAAGCGCGAGCCACGGGCCGCGTTGAGGCGAACGAGAAGTTCGCCGAGGTGAAGAAGGTAATGAAGCGCTATGTCGAGGAGAAGGAGAAGAAAGCCGTCTCGGTGAACGAGAAGGAGTTCTTCGCCCGCCGCGCCGAGCTTGACGCCGCCGCCGAGGAAGAAAAGCTGCTCGACGAGCCCGAGCGCAAGGACACCTCCATTCAGCGCGATTACTACCTCGATGAGGTGCTCAATATCGCCGTCGACTATCTTGGCGCCCTGAACCGCAGCACCAGCACCGCGCAGACGAAGTGACGAGGGCGAGCTGACCCGCGAGGTCGCGCTCTCCAGCCCCGCAAGGGGCGACAGAGGTAGCCATGGGCGACGCCGGCCCAGGACTGATGTCTGTCGTCACTATCGGGGCTTTTTGCGCGTGGCGAGCGCGGTTCCCCAGGCTTGCGCCTGGGGCTAACGTCTGTCGCCCCTGTCGGGGCTGTTTGCGCGTGGCGAGCGCGGTTCCCCAGGCTTGCGCCTGGGGCTAACGTCTGTCGCCCCTGCCGGGGCTGTTTGCGCGTGGCGAGCGCGGTTCTCCAGGCTTGCGCTGGCGCGAGTCCATGAAACACTTCCGTGACGCTCAGG
>JAGQPF010000556.1 GCA_020426845.1 Planctomycetales bacterium | reverse complement strand
GTCCACCTCTCGCGCGTCGTGAGCGGCGACGATGTTGGGGTGGCTGAGGCGGCCGGCCGCGCGCATCTCGGCCTGAAACCGGTCGTGCATGCGCGGATCGAGTTTTCGGTGTCCGGCCAGCACCTTGAGCGCCACCGACCGATTGAGCTTGGTGTGCCGCGCCAAATACACGGCGCCCATGCCGCCTCGTCCCAGACAACGCAGCACTTCGTACTCCCCGATCGCACTCGGTAATTCCTCAGTCAAGGCGTCCTCAGCGACGGCCAGCGCGCCGAGCGCCTTGGCCATGGCCAACCTCATCTGAGGCTCGGCCGAAAACGACTCCTCCACCGTTCCGTCACGCAACGCTTCGACAAACGTGTCCTCGATGGCCTGCTCGTTGAGCCGGTCGTGGCATTCCTCGCAGTGGTCCACGTGCTGAAACAGCTGGTCCGAATCGCGGTCGCTCAGTCGGCCAAGCGTAAGGTCTTGCAACTGCTGCGCAGTTGGGCAGGTGTCTAACATTTTCTTGCTCATGTCGAGGAGGCCGCGGAAGACCCCGGAAAGGTGGGGATCAGCAACGGCTGCTGAACCTTCGGAATTGCTTGCCAGGCAAGCGGGACACGAGTAGAACGCGGCAGTCTGACACGTCTTTTATTTTTTCGGGCAGTGAGGTTCCGGATGGCCAAACAGGCTATCTCGGCAGTTCGTCCAGGCGTTGCCGCAACTTGCGCAGCACCCGAGACTTAGCCTGGTACACGGTCGCCACTTGGATACCCAACTGGTCGGCCACCTCCCGGGGCGATTGACCGTCGATGGTGGTTCGCCAGAACGCCTGCCAGGTATGTGGCTCAAACTCGGCTTCGATCATTGCGAGCAGCCGAGCGGGCAACAACCCCGTGAGTTGGGTCTCGGTGATCGACAGCTCGAGCTCCTCCAGATTCTGCAGGTCGCGCAGCGCGGCGGTGCCCCCGGCCGCTTGCGGACCGCGTCCCGCTCGGCGCCAGTGGTCGCGGATCCGGTTGCGGCAGATCGTGGCCAGCCAGGTCCGAAAGCTCCCCTGCTCTGCTTGCCGTTCGAAGCGACCGATCCCCCGGGCGACGGAGACAAACACCTCCTGCACCACGTCGGCCGAGTCGTGACTGGTCAGGCCCCACTGGCGACACCAGCGATAGACGATCGGGCTAAACACTTGGACCAAGCGAGCCCAGGCGTCGGGCTGCATTGCCTGCACGCGTTGTAGCAGCGAAGTTGAGAGCGAGGGGAGCTCGCCTGCTGCCGGTGGCGTGTCGGGCTGCTGCGAGTTGTCGGGCGTGAACCGGTTCATCCCGACATTGTAGTTTTTGGCCGCTCGGACGTCTGCCAAGAAAGTCGGTGGGCGCAGCGAGCAGCCGCAAAGATCGTCCGTAGCATGGGCGCCCTCGCCCGTGCGGAAGTGAGCAGCCGCAACGATCGTCCGTAGCATGGGCGCCCTCGCCCGTGCGGAAGTGAGCAGCCGCAACGATCATCCATGCCCCATACCGGAGAGCGCAATGGGGTTGCGCAGTCCTGCACGGGCGAGGACGCCCATGCTACGCGCGAAGCGTGCCT
>JAGQPF010000007.1 GCA_020426845.1 Planctomycetales bacterium | reverse complement strand
TGTAACGACGAAGACTTCTTCCGTGCCATCAGCGCACCCTTGGGCGAGGATTGGACCGCAATCCGCAATCCGCGTTAGGCAATGACCTCGCGGATCACTTCGCCCGCCACGTCGGTCAGGCGAAAACGCCGGCCATTGTATTTGAAGGTGAGCCGCTCGTGGTCCAAGCCCAGCAAATGCAGGATGGTGGCGTGCAGGTCGTTAATATGGACCTTGTCCACGGCGGCTTTATACCCGACCTCGTCGGACGCCCCATGGGTCACGCCTCCCTTGGCCCCGCCGCCCGCCAACCAGGCAGTGAAGCAGTGTGGGTTGTGGTCACGCCCGGGCTTCGCGGACTTTTGCGCGATCGGCAGCCGGCCGAACTCGCCACACCAGATGACCAACGTGTCCTCCAGCAGCCCGCGACGGGACAGGTCCTCCAGCAATGCCGCGACGGGCTGATCCGTTTCGCCCGCAAACTGGGAATGGTTGCCCTCAATGTCATTGTGGCCATCCCAGGATCGCTGGTTCTCCATCCCGCCCGAGTAGATTTGGACGAAACGCACTCCGCGTTCAACCAGCCTTCGCGCCACGAGACACTGTCGAGCGACGTGATCACAACGCGAGTCGCCCACACCATAGAGGGCCAGCGTCTCGGGTGTCTCCGTCTCGATGTCCAGGGCTTCGGGCGCTGACGACTGCATGCGGAAAGCCAGTTCGAAACTCTCGATCCGCGCCGCCAGTTCCTCTTCGCCGTCCCGTGACTCGTGATGCAGCTGGTTCAGGCGGTTAATGAAGTCCAGTTGCCGACGCTGCCCGGCGGCGGTCATTTCGCCAGGGCGGTCCAAATTGGGGATCGGAGCGCCACGGGACTGCAGATGCGTTCCTTGGTAGACGCCCGGCAGGAAGCCGGCGCTCCAGTTGGCGGCGTGCCCTTTTGGCAGACCGCGGCCTTTCGGGTCAGTCATCACAACGAAGCCCGGCAGATCCTGCGACTCGCTGCCAAGGCCGTACGTGACCCAGGAGCCGACGCAGGGGAAGCCCATGCGTGCGAAACCGCAGTTCATCGCGAACAACGCCGGTGAATGATTGTTCGACTCGGTGTGCCCCGAGTGGATGAAGGCCATCTTGTCCACATGTTCGCCGAGCTTCGGGAAGATCGACGAGACCATCTTGCCGCATTCGCCGCGCGGCGTGAACTCGAACGGGCTCTTCATCAAGTTGCCGACCGCGTTCTTAAAGAAGCCGGTTGTGTCTTCGAATTCGGGCGCAAACTCGCGGATGGATTTGTCGTGCCACTTTTCCAAACCGGGCTTGTAGTCCCAGGTGTCGACGTGGCTGGGGCCGCCGTTGATGAACAGCCAGATCACGTGCTTGGCTTTGGCGGGAAAGTGTCCGGGAACTGGCGCCAGCGGATGCAAGGATCGATTCAACTCGGCTCCCAGCGCCGGTGTGCCCAACTCGAGCCAGCCTTCGTCTCGGAGCAGACAAGCCAGCCCCAAAGTCCCAAGCCCGCAGCCTGCCTGGCTTAGCCAAGTTCGTCGGTCAAGCATCTCTTACTCCCGAATTCGGTCGGTGGAAGACATCCACCGAGTGAAACGTTTCGTATGCCTTTGGGTCGTTCTCTGCCACTAAGCAAGTGCGGCCCACTGGCAAGCCAGTGGCTCAGTCGATGTACACAAACTCGTTGGCGCTCAACAGTGCTTGGCAGAAGTCGCGACGGGCGAGCGCGATCGCCTGCTCGCCGTGCTCCGGCCCGTAGTGCTGTCGTTGTTGGTCCAGGAAATCGCGGCATGATGACTGCTCAGCGGCGCTCGGTGGACGACTGTAGGCTAGGCGATAAGCAGTCTCGATGGCCTGATCGGCGTCGGCCGGGAGACGGGCCGCGAAGTCGGCGGCGTACTGGCGTCCTTGCGGGCTGTTCATAAACATCAGCGCCTGTGGCGCGATCGTTGTCGAAGCGCGCCGGCCGATACTGACCAGATGTTCGGGCCAGTCAAACAGCATCATGCCGGGGATCAGCTGAGTTCGTTTGATGAAAAAGTAGATGCTGCGACGATTCATATTTGCATCGAGCGTGCCGGGGCCTAGCATGGTCGCGTCCAGCTTGCCCGACACCGCGAGCATGCCGTCGCGAATGGCCTCGGCTTCGAGCCGGCGGCGGGAGCGCCGCCAGAGCCAACGGTTGTCCGGATCAATCGCCGTCCGTTCGGCGTCCCGTTCGGAGGACTGCATATAAACCGCGCTCGTCATAATCAGCTTGTGCAACGACTTCAGTCGCCAGCCATCGTCGACGAGACGCCGGGCCAAGTAGTCGAGCAACTCGGGGTGGGACGGCGGCGATCCTTGAAAGCCAAAGTCATTCGGCGTGGCCACGATGCCGACGCCAAAGTGATGATGCCACAGACGGTTGACGATCACCCGGGCGGCAAGTTGTCCGGCGCCGTGCTCGGTGTCGGTGATCCAGCGGGCCAGCGCGGCGCGGCGGTAGCTTTTCGTGGCGCCGGCAGGCGGGGCGGTTTGATGTCTTGCCGACTCCGCGTCACAGAGCACCTC
>JAGQPF010000555.1 GCA_020426845.1 Planctomycetales bacterium | reverse complement strand
GATCATGCCGCTGAATGTCTCGCCATCCTCGGTCTGGATGCTGTAGACGTTGAAATTCGGCTGCGCCTCGCGGTTGGGATCCAGAATCGCGATCAACAAATCCGCCTCCGACTTGTTCTTGACCGACGCCAAGTCCGGCGCGACGCGATGGCCGATCTCGCCGACTTGGTGGCAGACAGCGCACTTCTTTTTGAAAACCTCGAGCCCGCGGCTGGCGTCGGCCGCCAGTTTCAGCGCGGGTTGGTGCGCCGCGACGACCTTGGCCCGGTCGCTGTTCGTCTCGCCCTCGAACAGCTTGAGCGCGCGGGCCTTGATGGCCGGATCGGGATGCGTGAGCAGCCGCTGCTTGCTGTCTCGCTCCAGGTCACCCCGTTTCACATCGCCCGCTGCCACCGCATCCAGCAGCAAGGCAACGCGGCCGGCTCGGCCCAACATGCCTTCCACCACCTCACGACGTACCTGTGGTCCGTAATTTCGCCAGCCCGCCAGAAGTTCTCGCGATAATTCGTCGCCGGGCAGCTTGGCCAGCGAACGGGCAGCCGCCAGCTGCAGAGACTGAGGAGACTGCGGTGTCAGCAGCTCCCGCAAGCTCGCGCTGGCTTGCTCGACGTCGGCGAACGCCAGCATCGTGACCGCCGCCTCACGCTCCGCGAGCGGTTGCTCGTCATCTTCGGCCACTTCCTCGGCGCGTTGAAACAGCTTGCCGACGGCTTCAGCCAGTTGTCGGTCGGCGCCCCCGGAGAGCAACGCCCTCAGCGAACTGCCTCGGCGTGCGGCGCCAGTGCCGAGCCCTGTCAACAATTGCTGCTGAGTCGCGAGTGGCAGATCCAGATGGGCCACTGCCCCGAGCACCTCCAAGGCGCCGGTTGGCGAAGGATTCGCACCCAGCACCAGCATCAACTCGCCAAGCACACCCGGCGAGTGCGATGCGGCAAGGAACTGTTTATCCGCGAGCAGCTGCGTCGCCAATGTTCCGGCCACCTCCGCCGTCGACGACATCAACGCCGTTCGCACCTCGGGCGTTTGCGGCGTCTTCGCTAATTTGGCCAGCCCCGTCACGATCGCCTCGCGAAACTTCGGTTGCGTAGCGTCAGCCTCTCCCAGTGTGAAGGCAAGTTGAAATCGCACGTGCTCGCTCGGGTCCTCCGCCAGCGACATCAACGTCGACAGCAGCGAAAGGCTCACGTCACTCCCGACCTTCTGGACGCCCGCCGGGCGCAGGAACGCTTCCGACAAGCGAATCGCGTGCTCGCGGACGCGCGGGTGACTATCCTGCAACCCCTTCACCACATCCTCGACCGTCAAAGCGTTGAGGCCGCTCAGGGTGTAGAGCGAGTGCAGTCGCGCCAGCGGCGAGGCGGAGCTGGCCAACAACGATCGCAGTGGCGCAACAGCCGCCGCATCCTGTCGCTCCCAGAGCAAACGCTGCGCGGTCATTCGATTCCAGCCGTTGGCCGACTCGAGCTGCTGCACGAGCTCCGGCGCCGACATACCCCCGAGCTTCACCGTTGGGCGGCGTTTCATCCCGGGACTGACCAACCGATAGATGCGGCCGCGATCGTCCCCACTGCTCAGGTGCAGAAATTTTTTGATCTCCTCGGGAATGGAATACGGGTGCTCGATCGTCTCGCGGTACATGTCCAGGATGTACAGAGTCCCGTCCGGCGCGTTGACGAAATTCACTGGCCGGAACCAATTGTCCGAGCTTGTGACAAACTCTTCGCCTTCGTCCGCGCGATCGGCCCGGTAGACGACGTGATCCGTGTCGAGCGTCTTGCGGTGCACCAGATTCCCGCCCACGTCGCCGACAAACGCATTGCCGCGATAAGCTTCGGGATAGGCGTCTCCCCGGTAGATCGTCACACCCGTCGCCGACGTGAAGAAGCCCACGGGATACTCTGTCGGCACAGCGCCCGCTTTCTTACTGGGGTCGAGCGGGATGAACTCCCAGCCGCCCTTGTCGTTGATCACCAACCGATAGCCCTTTTCGGCGGCGCGCCACTTTTGCCGCACGATCCGCCACGGCTCCGGCGGGCTGGTGCGATACACCACCCCGCTGGCTCCGTCGCTGGCGATGCTGCGAATCGCGTTGGAGCTGACAAAGTAAGGATTGCGATCGAGATAACCCTGCGGGTAGACGACCTGCTGAATGTGATTGCTGTTGCTGCAAACAAAACGCACGCCCCAGTCGTCGATCGAGTGTCCGAATTGCAAGCCCCCGGTCACGGGCTCAAACGTCTCGTTCCGCGGATCGAATCGCAAGTCGCCGCTGCCGACCGAGACCATCGACTTGCCCCGGTGCTTCAAATCCTTGGGGTTGCGCCCGGCCGCAAAGTAAACGTGGTTGTCCAACCCCCAGAGCAGCCCGT
>JAGQPF010000554.1 GCA_020426845.1 Planctomycetales bacterium | reverse complement strand
TGGACCTGAGGCGCGTGGACCGGAAGGTCGTGGACCGCGTGGACCGGAGGCACGTGGACCGGAAGGTCGTGGACCGCGTGGACCCGAGGCGCGTGGACCGGAAGGTCGCGGACCGCGTGGACCTGAGGCGCGTGGACCGGAAGGTCGTGGACCGCGTGGACCCGAGGCGCGTGGGCCCGAAGGTCGTGGACCGCGTGGACCCGAGCGACGTCCGGAACGCGACTGATCAAGCGCGACGCAACTGTTAATCCGTTGACGAGCCGGGATGGAAGTTTCCATCCCGGCTTTTACTTTTCTTGCCGGGCCGCGATGGCTGCGTCCCAGGCAGCTGCGAATCGCCGACCGAGTTCCACTTGTCCCTCGGCATTGAAATGCACTTGGTCGCTTCCCGTCTTGAGTCCCTCGCTGCTCACCAACGAAACACCCGGCATCTCCCGAGCGAGTTTGCGTTGGGCGGTTCGAATGAACTCGACACCGGGGAAGCGGTCCGCAGGAGCAGCGACCGTCTCGGCGATTAACAGCGGCGCCGGAGAGGATCCCGGTCGTCGAAAGTCGTTTTGAAGCGCGCTCAGCACCACTTTCACATTTTGCTCATACGCTTTCCAAGCCTCTTCGAAGCGGGCGTCGCGCCCGCCCTGAGCCCAGAGAATGCCCACCACCTCGGCGTCCTCGCGTTTCAACAGCGGCCGGACTTGCTTGGCAAGTTTCTCGTAGAGCGAGCCCTGCCGATCATTTTTGGTGATGCGTGCGCGCTGCTCACTCCACTGCGGCGACCAGGCGATGGCCGAAGTGCCGCCGACCGCAAATTTGGCAATCACGACTCGGTCGCGAGGAAAACGCTTGGCCATCTCGTGAGCAAAGCTGACTTCGGGACCGAAACTGTTTCGATACCGCATCGGCAGCAACGCGCCGCGGTTGTCAACCATGAGCACATTCTCGGGTGGCGTCCGTAGCGACTCGGGAAGCTCTTTGGTGAGCGCCCGGCCAGCCATGTTCGACTGCCCCGCCAACACAAAAATCTTCAGCTTGCCGTCGCCGCCGACTGCGTCATCCGCAGCCGCGCCACTTACGCCCGAAACAACCAACGCGAAACACACCGCCCAAGCCGGCGAAGCTATCAAGCCCTTGAAGCATCGACATCGCAACATACAAAAACTCCTATACACACGCACGACGGACTTCCAGTCCGTCAAACATCCCCACGTACGACGGACTTCCAGTCCGTCAACATCACTGCGTAAGACGGACATCACCGCGTAAGACGGACTGGAAGTCCGTCGTACAGGGCTGGGGTTGCTCCGGCCACCACCATTCTACTGGCACGGCTCGCGGGCGGCGGGGCTCGGCAACTTCGGAGAAGTCCCTTGCAGTTTACGCCGTCCAGGCCCGCACGATCGTCAAGCTCCGCACATTCGCGCTCGATCAAGCTCCTTTCGTGTCAATCGTGCCGGCTGGGGCAGGCAGCGAAGGATTTCTGCTGAGAGAAGCTGGGCAATGTCGAGATAACTTGCGTGCTAGGGTTCACTGCGAACTCGCCGAGATCCATCCGCGAGGCGCTCCACGCCACCGGCCAGTGCCAGTCTTCAAGGGGTAACCATGAGTGCGTTGCAACAAGACCAAGCCGTGATCCTGATCATCGACTCCGATCCATTGATGCTGACAGGGATGGCGGCCATCTTGCACATGCAGGGTTACGAATGCCACTGCGCACAAACCAGCGAGGCGGCGATGAAGGCCGCTTCCACGTTGGAGCTGGATCTAATCATCTGCGACGTGCGACTGAAACACGAAAGCGGCATGGCACTTTGCAAGCGTCTGCACGAGAACGGCGCCGACAATGTGCCGGTGCTGTATGTGTCGGGCAACCAGCAGCCCGACGTGATTCGCCGCGCCCATGAGGCTGGCGGCGCCTACTACCTGCGCAAGCCGTTCGACCCCAAGCTGCTGATCGACATGGTGGACAAGGCGTTGTGGGTTCCCCACCTGGTGCAATCGAACCTGATGGCGGAGGCCGACGGCGCCCCGAGCTTGGCCAGCTCCGAGATGATTCCCGAGATCAAGATCAGCCCGCTCGTCTCTGTGGCTGGCGACTCCTCCAGCGAAGCTCACGACGAATCGCAGCATTCGCATGGGGCAGCCCCGGCGCCGAAGAGCTCTCGGCGTCGACAGCCCGCTCAGACGTCCGCCGAGTAGCGGCACGCGAGGAACATTTGGGTCAAGGTACGGAAACGGCCGGCAGCTGATTGCTGCCGGCCGTTTTCCACCAACCAACCCTACGCATTGATTTAGCTTCCCCGCTTCCCCAAGAGAGAATCGCCGTTCGGGTCGTGGTCCGGACACCGATTCTGCCAAGTTTTTGCCGTTCCCGCTCCCGCAGTCCAACTGGCCCGGCTTCTTCGACCATGGTGGTCGGTTATTTCGCCGCCATAGCTTCGAGACTGGGCCAAACCTCGCCTCGCAGGGCCAGCTGAGCCTCGTACTGAAGGCTGTCGAGGAACAGATAGGCGACCCGGTATTCCGTCCGATCCACTTCGCGGAACATCGGCTTCATCTGCTCTCGCAACTGCGACGCGAGCTCACGAATCTCTCCCCCGTGGTTCGCCAAGGCCGTCGGGCCGACTGCAATAAGCGATGCAAGTTGCTCGCGGACCGCTCGAAACTCATCGCGTCGCAGCAACGCTGGCCAATTGAGCAGCCCGAGATCGGGGCGATACTGCGTCGGGCCCAGTCGATCGGGGCGAGCTGCAGCGGCAATTCGCTCTCGCCGGGCCGCGGCGTCGGCAAGCGACTCGGCGCGAGCCTGCTGATTCACTGATCGCTTGGCGAAGAAAGTCTGCGCGCGTTTCAGTTCATTGTCCATCTTCTTCGACGCTGCGTCTTGCGCGATCGAAGCAGCCAACGCCCCGTTCAGATTGAACTCGCCCTGGGCACGGATGACTTCCGCGGCGCCTCGCAGCACGCCCTCTTGATAAGTCGCCGAATGTCCGTAGCCGAAACCATAGGTCGGATAGCCATAGCTGGCGTTTCCATAGCCGTAGCCGGCGCCATAGTAGTAAGGGGCGCCATAGTACGCGTGATGTCCATGGTGTCCACCGTAATGCTGGAACTGATGGTGGCCACCGTGATGAGCGTGATGACCATGGCCGTTGTGCTGTCCGCACACGACGCCAGCTGGAGCGGTGAAAGCAGCGATCAGCAACAGGGAGTGGCGGAGCGAAGCGTTCATGGGGTCACCGATGGTCGAGAGGGCGGTTGTCTGACACCCTGGTGAGCGAGCTGGCGGGAAAAGTGTTACAACTCCAAGCACCAGCGGACCTCAACCGGCCACAAGACGTAACCCATTGCAAAATAATCACTTACAACACAACAGCCGCCCTGCACCACGCGATAAAAACGGTGATTCTCTCTTTTCTTGCCCCGAGCGGGCCCCGATCGGCCTGCCCGCGCCGCCTTCCAGTCACGATTCGCGCCACGGCAGTTATGATGAGCGGGAGAGACCGTCCATGCAAAAACACGATCCAACGCCGCCGCTCGCTCCGCATGAGCCTCGCCACCAAGTAGCGCGGTGCCCGCACTGCCATGGCGAGCTGCTTGGCCTGGATGAAGTTGCCGGGGCTGGACCTCTCACGCAGGCGGCGTCGAGCAACGCCGCCTGCCAGCCGCATTTGGTTCCTCCACTACGAGTCGATACCGTCCGCGCGGCCGATAAGTCGCAAGGGAGTCTTGCGACTCGCAGGATTGCCACACTCTGGACGCTACGTGGCCTGCTGCTGCGGCTGGTGGCGATCCTCCTGCTAGGCGTCTGCATCGCCTGTTTGTTGCTGTTGCTGAGTCCCGCCGCGCAGAAGCCTGTCCAACGTCGCCCGCTGGTGGCAGCGCCGGCCGTGGATGCTCAGCCGCCTCCGGCACCGTCGCCGGCCGCGTCCTTGCCGAAGCCACTTGCAGGCGGTCCCCGCGGCGCGATCGAGAGCATTGTCTCGATCCGCTCCAACAATGACACCGGCGTCGCCAGCTTGGGCGCGGGGTTCGTTGTCGACCCGCGGGGGTGGATCGCCACCAACTATCACGTCATCGCCGAGGCCACGGAGGCCAGCGTGACGTTCGCCAACGGGGCCAACTACGACATCGCTGGCTATGTGGCGATTGACCGGGACTTCGACCTGGCCATCCTGCAGCTTCACCAGTCGCCGCAGGTCGAGCCCCTGTCGCTCGCGACCCAGCCCGAACTCGACCGGCTGCCCGCCGTGTTTGCCATCGGCCATCCTCGAGGCCTCGACTTCTCGCTTTCGGACGGGCGAGTGAGCCGCCGCATTCACACTCGCGAACTGCCCGGTCGCTCGCGACAGTTCATCAGCTCGTTGGTCTCATCATCAACGGATCACCATTGGATTCAGCACACCGCCGAGCTTTCGCCCGGCAGCAGCGGCGGCCCTCTGCTGACCGCCAACGGACACGTGGCCGGTGTCAACACTTGGGTCGACGTGGAGACGCGTTTCGGCTACGCCCTGCACGTCGAGCACCTGCAGCGGTTGCTCAAGCGGCCGCTGCCCGAACTGACTCCCCTGCGTCAGTTCGCCCGCCCGTCGGCGCGTTCCGCGGAGCTGCTCCGACAACTCTCGGGCGAGCGCATTCGCGAGCTCCATCGCCAAGCGAGCGACATGAACTGGCTGCCCAAGACAGATTCGCAGTATCAACAGCTGCAACAGCTCGCCTGGTGCGTCACCGTGGCCAACTTGCCCTCCACGTTTGACGCGAGCGAGCTGCTCGACTCGCGTCTCAAGGAGCTCGTCACCGAAGCGGACCGCGTGCGTCGCGACCTGGCTGGCCGCACTTGGAGCGGACTGGGCCAAGTCACCGTCGTGAACGAATTCGCCGACCAAGCCATGATGGAGCCGCAAGCAGGCATCGTGGTCTTTGCCAAGGTCGAGCGGATCGTCGCCGGCAGCCGCGGGCAACGCGGCATGCTGCTCCGCGTCGCCGGGCAAGACCAGATGCTGTTCATCCCGCTCGACGGCCACTTGCAGCACCCCGAGCCCGAGCAGCACTGTCTCATCCTTGGCGTCAACTACGAGGGACAGGTGGTGCGATTCGGAGACAATCCACTCCAACTAAACGTCGCGCCGGTGATTATCAGCGACCTGATCGTGCCGGTCTCTCCGTGACAATGCCATGCCATCGCGGGCGCAGCGAGGTTGCGCGCGCGTAGCATGGGCGTTCGTGCGCGGCGAGCAGCCGCATGAGATCGTCCGTAGCATGCAGCCCCATAAGATCGTCCGTAGCATGCAGCCGCATGAGATCGTCCGTAGCATGCAGCCGCATAAGATCGTCCGTAGCATGGGCGCCCTCGCCCGTGCGGGGCGAGCAGCCGCATAGCACCGCCCGTGCCCTGAAAGCAGAGCAAGTCGGCCGGCGCAATCGAGTTGCGCAGTGCTGCACGGGCATGCGCGCCCATGCTACGCGCGAAGCGTGCTTCGGCCGGCGCAATCGGGTTGCGCAGTGCTGC
Organism: Planctomycetales bacterium; assembly: GCA_020426845.1. GTDB lineage: Bacteria > Planctomycetota > Planctomycetia > Pirellulales > Pirellulaceae > JAGQPF01. The sequence goes on along the minus strand of JAGQPF010000554.1, from coordinate 941 downwards.
ACGGGCGAGGGCGCCCATGCTACGCGCGAAGCGGGCCTCGGCCGCCGCAAGGGGGTTGCGCAGTGCTCCACGGGCAAGGACGCGCGAGGGCGCCCACGCTACGCGCGAAGCGTGCTTCGGCCGGCGCAATCGAGTTGCGCAGTTCTGCACGGGCGAGGACGCCCATGCTACGCGCGGAATTCGAGGGCTTCCTACGACGAGAACTGCCGAATGGGGCCGCGCTGGTCGATCCCGAATTTGTTGAGCCCAAGATCCAGTGCGCCGTAGTGCTCAATCGGATTGCCGTAGGCGTTCAGCAACGTCGTGTACCAATTGCCCAATGTGCGATGCCCCGGCTCACCGTAGTTGGGTAGCCGAATGTAGCGGCGACCCAAGTTCAACCGCGAGTTGGCGCCGGCCATGACGATGAACGGGTATTCGGTGCCGTGGGAGTGGTGCGTCTCGCCCGCATCCGGGAAGTAGCAAATCAGCGTGTTGTCGAACATCGTGCCGTCGCCTTCCGGCACGCTCTTGAGCCGAGTGACGATGCGATCGATCAGCGTCATGTGATGCAGTCGACAGCGACGGCGAATCTCCTCGGCTGGCACTCCGGCAATCGTCTTTCCATGCCCGACGTCGTGCATGTTGACCTTCTCTCCCTCCATGCCGGTGATGCCCGTGTAATCGTGGCCCAGCTCGTCCACCGTAAACGCGACCACATTGGTGAGCCCCGAGATCAGAGCGCCCAACAGCACCTCCACGTGCCCTTGCTGCCGCTGAAATGTGCTGGCATCGGGGGACAGCTGCCGTTCATCGAGCTGAGGCACGTGCCGGCGAATGCGGTCCGCCATCGCGTCAATCCGACGATTCCGCTCGCGAATCGCCTCGATCGAGTCGGCGTAGTCCTGAACTTTGGCTCTCTCCGTTCCCGCCAGCGCTTCGGCAGTGCCTCCCTCGTTGCC
>JAGQPF010000059.1 GCA_020426845.1 Planctomycetales bacterium | reverse complement strand
GACAACCCGCCGGCGGACAACACGCCGGCGGACAACACGCCGGCGGACAACACGCCGGCGGACAACACGCCGGCGGACAACACGCCGGCGGACAACAAACCGGCCGACAGCAAACCGGCCGACAGCAAACCGGCCGACAGCAAGCCGCTGCCGCCGCTTGAGGATCCTGATAATGCTTCGATTCTGGACGCTGGCCTACAATTCGTGAGCACTCAGGCAGACACGGATCCCCCCACGGGCCCTGCCCTCGGGGCGCCGGCCGAAGACGCGACCGAGGCTGGTGGAGAAACGCCCAAGGACAGTCCATTTAAGGAAGAGAAGGACGAGTTCAAGCCGCTGGACGAAGTGCGCGAGCAAATCTTGCTCGAGTTGGCTCGCGGGCGCGCTCAGGAAAAGTTAGATGAGGCCTTGAACAGCGCCCAACGGGATGTCGAAGCGTTTTACCGTCGACGGATCCAATGGGAATCGATGAACGCTCAAAAGGGCGGCGAGGACGCTGGCGAGGAGCCGAAACTTGAGCTCGCTGAATTGGCAGAGAAGCATGGGCTGGTGCACGGCGAGACCGACTGGGTCGACTACAACACCGTCGGCGCCACCGAGCTGGGGAAATGCAAACGCGAGACGGCTTCGATGTTAGGCACGCAGGAGATCACGTTTGCCGACGAGGCGTTTGGCCAGCCCGGGGAGCTTTTCGATCCGGCTCGCGCCACCCAGGGAGCCGACGTCACCTATCTCTATTGGCGGACTGCCATCCAAGACGGCCAAATGCCGAAGTTTGAGGACGTTCGCGAACAGGTTAAAGAGGCCTGGGTGTTTGGGAAGGCCCGCGAGCAGGCGGCTGCAGCGGCCGAAAAAGTTGTTGCGGCCATCACGCCCGAAAAGACTCTGGCCGACGTTGCCGGAGACCGAGCCGGCGAAGTTAAAGCGACGGGTGATTTCACCTGGCTAACCTACAATCTTCCGCCCCAGTTCATGTCGCAGATTCCTCCTCGGGTCTCCAAGGTGCCCCATGTCGACGAGCCCGGCGATGAGTTCATGCAAAAGGTGTTCGAACTCAAAAAGGGGAAGGCGACGGTGGCGTTCAATCAATCAAAACGCATCGCCTACGTCATCCGCATGTCGGAGGAGTCGTCAACCAAGGATTTGCGAGACGACTTCATCGCGGATGTGCCGGAAGTAGAAATGCAGCTCGCATACTCAAGCGCCAATCAATTCTATCCCGAATTGATGAGAGAGCTTGAGAAAGAGATGGACTTCGTTTACCTGCTCGCGGAATAGAGCAGGCGGGAGAACGAGTTTATCGTGGCACAGGCTGCCAGCCTGTGACGACAGTTGACCACTGCGTCCAGGCTCGGCTGGCAGGCCTTGGTGCCCAAACTGTCAGGCGTTGACGACGTTCGTTGGACTGCCGTTGGCAAATGCGCGGATGTTGTCCACGATGATTTTTAGCAGCCGCATCCGAGCCGCCTGAGTCGCCCAGGCGATGTGCGGCGTCACGTAGCAGTTTTTGGCGGTGGCAAGCGGGTGGTCCTGCGGGGGCGGCTCCTGTTCCAGCGTGTCGATGCCGGCGCCGGCCAAACGGCCCGAATTCAAGGCATCCGCCAAAGCCTGAGAGTCCACCAGTTGGCCGCGGCTGGTGTTGATCAGCAGTGCCGACGGCTTCATCTGCGAGATCCGCTCGGCGTTGATCAGTCGCTCCGTGTCGGCCGTGAGCGGGCAGTGCAGGCTGATGACATCCGACTCGCGAATCAGCGTGTCGAGCTCCACCATCTCGATGCCCGGTTCGTCTTTGGCGGTCCGCGAGGTGGCGATCACCCGCATGCCCATGGCGGCGGCGAGTTTCGCCAAGGTGCTGCCGATCTTGCCAAGCCCGACGACCCCCATCGTCTTTCCCTCGAGTTCGATCAGAGGGCAATCGGTGAAGCACCAATCGGGAGACGACGCCCAACGCCCCTCGCGCACGGCGGCGGCATGCATGGCGACGCCATTGGCCAGATTGAGCACGTGGGCCATCGCCATCTGTGCAACAGACTGGGAGCCGTAGGCGGGCGCGTTGCACACGAGAATGCCGCGATCTCGAGCCGCATCGACATCAACAATGTTGTAGCCGGTGGCCGTCACACCGATGTACTTCAAGTCGGGCAGAGCCGCAAATTCCGCTGTGCGGAACGGGACCTTGTTGGTCAGCACCACCTCAGCCCCGGCTGCTCGCTCCAGCACCAGCTCGGGAGGCGTGCGATCGTAAATCGAGCATTCCCCGAGCGCCTCCAGTGACTCCCACGAGAGATCACCGGGATTCAAAGTGTAAGCGTCCAAAGCCACGATGCGCATCTGCCGAATCTCCTAGGGAACTCTCGTGCCGTCCGGCCGAACCGTAGCGGGAGCCTGACAGCCTTGTCAATCAACGTGCCATTCTAGCGAATCGCAACATCGGCTGGGCCAACGCGATTCGACCGACCCTCGATCGGGTCGGATTGGCATGACGCATCCATGGTGTGCATCACAAGAACAGCTCGGCCCGCATCGGGCGAGGATTTCGCACGATCGGCTTGAAGTCCATAACTCCCAGCACTTCGGATTGGAGGTCGATTCCCGGCGCGACTTCGATCAGCTCGACGCCCTCGGCAGTCAGTTGAAAGACGGCTCGCTCGGTCACGTAGAGCACGTCGCGATTTTCCCGTCGCGCCATGTCTCCACAGAATGAGACTTGTTCGACGAGCGCCACGAACTTGTGGATGGCCCCTTCACGCTCGATTGTCAGTTTGCCATCCGTTGCGCGAATTTCCAGGCCACGCGAGGTCAGCGTGCCGCAGAACACGAGTCGCTTCGCGTTCTGGGAAATATTGACGAAGCCACCGACCCCCGCGAACACCGAGCCGAATCGGGAGACATTGACGTTGCCCGAGGCATCGACTTCCGCGGCGCCCAGCGCGGCGAAGTCGAGCCCGCCTCCATCGTAGAAGTCAAACTGAGCCGGCTGGTCAATGATCGCTCGAGGGTGCGTGGCGGCCCCGAAGCTGAGGCCGCCCGCTGGTGCGCCGCCGACGGGACCGCTTTCCACCGTCAGCGTGACTGCGTCGAGCAACCCGCGTTGGCGAGCGATTGCGGCGATTCCCTCGGGCATGCCGATGCCCAGATTGGCCACATCGCCTTTTCGCAGCTCGTCGCAGGCTCGCGCAGCGATGATCCGGCGCGCGCCGCTGAGCGTCGCCGGCTCGAGTGACTCGTCCGTGCCGGCGGTCGCATCGTTGGCGGTGAAGTAACTGCGGTTCAGCGATTCGGCAAACGTCTGCTCGTGCTCGCCCGGCTCGGCGAGCACCACGTGGTCAACAAGTATTCCGGGCACATTCACCTGATGCGGCGGCAGCGGCCGATCCTCGAGTTGCTTGACTTGGGCAATGACGATGCCGCCGCAGTTCCGCGCCGCCTGGGCGATCGGCAGCACTTCGCCGATCACCGCCTCCTCGGCCATCGACAAGTTGCCGTGAGGGTCGGCCGCCGTCGCTCGAATCAGTCCAACGTGAATCGGAAACGCGTGGTAGAGCAGCCAGGTCCTGCCGGCGAGTTCGACGCGAGACACCAATGGCTCGGTGGTTGCCGCATTGAGCCGCCCGCCCTGGTGCTGCGGATCGATGAAGGTGCCCAGGCCCACATGCGTGAGGCAGCCGGGGCGCTTGGCTGCAATGTCGCGCAGCAGTTGGCAGATCACACCTTGAGGAAAGTTGTACGCCTCGATGCGATTCTCCAACGCTAGCCGCCCGAGGCTCGGGGCGAGTCCCCAGTGGCCTCCCACCACTCGGCGAACCAGCGGCACGTGAGCCAGGTGATTCAGGCCACGCGACTTCCCGTCTCCCTGCCCGGCGGCATACACGAGCGTCAAGTCTCGAGGGCTGCCAGCTCGCAAGAACCGCCGCTCCAGGGCGGCCGTGAGCGCCTCCGGGTGCGCCGCGCCGACGAACCCGCCGCAGGCCACGGTCGAGCGGTCGGCAATCCGCGCGACGGCGTCGTCCGCCGAACGCAGCTTGGGGTGACGAGAGTTGGTCATCCGATCCACCCGCCGTTGACCGCCAACGTCTGTCCCGTGATGTAGCTCGCCAGCGGGCTGCAGAGAAACAGGATCGCTCCCGCCACCTCATCGGGCCGCCCCAGCCTTCCCATTGGCACTTGCGACAACATGGCGGCCAAGGCCGAGTCCGGGATGGTGCTTGCCATGTCCGTGTCGATCACGCCCGGCGCCACGGCATTCACCGTGATGCCCCTGCCGGCCAGCTCTCGGCTTAGCACCTTCGTCAATCCAACAACGCCGGCCTTGGCTGCCGCGTAATTGGCCTGGCCAAAAAATCCCAGCGTGCCGGAGATCGACGCGAGATTGACGATGCGGCCACCATCGGCGAGCCGCTCCGCCGCCGCCTTGCAAACCCGGAACACGCCTGACAGGTTGGTGTCCAGCACTTGCTGCCACTGCTCCTCGGGCATCTTCCTGACCGTTCGATCTCGCAGGATGCCTGCGTTGTTGACGACGATGTCCAAAGTGGCAAAGTGGCGAATGGCTGCGTCGAACATCGATTCGATCGACTCGGCGCTGCGCACGTCTCCCTCCAGCGCCATGGCGCCATCGCCCAACTCCGCCGCGGCGCGCTCGGCGATGCCTCGGTTCAAGCCGGCCGGATCCGCAAACCAGGAGATCACGACGTTGGCGCCGGCGCGGTGCAGCGCAGAAGCGGTGGCCAGGCCAATTCCCTGTCCCCCGCCCGTGACGACTGCCGTGCGATTCCGCAAGTCAATAGAGTACATGTCGCCTTGGCAGCTACGGTTTCTGCGCCGAGTAGCAGATCAGCTGGCCATTCTCGGTCGCCACGTAGATACGCCCCCGGTGATCAATCGATGCGCCGCCTTTGACGGCGTTGGCGGGGATCTTGACGATCCAATGATCCTTGCCTGTCTTGGGGTCGATCGAAGCCATAAAGGAAAGATCTTCGCGATCGCCCGGGTGGCCTGTGGCGAGCAGCGCTTTGTCGGTGACAATGAAGCTGGTGAAGCGACGGTCTTGCTTGTCCTGCCATAGCATGGGAGGCGGACCGCCACCGCGCCGAATCCACCGCGCGGCCTCCTTGGGGGCCGGCGGCTGCACGCCCTCGGGCAGCGGCGGCTGCAGCGAGAGATTGACGAACTGGCTGCCTTCATAACTGGCGTCGTGCGACAGCAGGCAGCCATCGCTGCACTGATGCTCCAATGACACGTACTTTCCGTAGGCTGGATAGTAGGGATAGAACGCGGTGCGGTACTGCGAGCTCACCTGCGACTTGGGGGTGTTCAAGCACTTGAGCGTCGCCAAGTCGTATCGCGCCGTTTCATAAACGCCGCCGGCCAGGAATCGCAATTCCCCTTCGACGATCGTCAGGTTGCCCTGCATGCTGATCCCGTTGTTCACGGTCGGCTCAAGCGTTCCCGACGTGCGATTCTCGGCCACAATCTCGCCCGATTTGGCATCCAGCGCGACGACATGCGTGCCGTCGTAGTGCGTGATGCCAGCCGCCGCGTACACGCGGTCGCCCTCCACTACCACGCCGCCAGCCACCGGCCAAGCTGACATGAGTCGGTCGTAAATCGTCAGCCAGTGGTCGTCCGGGCCGATTCGACGAGACCACAGCACGCGGCCATCGCTGGCGGCTAGGGCGTAGACTCGACCATCCGCTGATCCGACAAACACGCGGCCGTCGGAGATGGAAGGCGCGTAATAGATCGCTCCCCCGGTGAACGTTGTCCAGAGCGGCTTGCCTTCGTCGCTGAACGCTCGCACGGCCCCGCCACGGTCGGCCATAAACACTTTGCCACCCGCGACCACCGGCGCCGTTGGCAAGATGTCGTGACAGACATCGACGGACCACTGTTGCTGAATTGCCGCAGGGATCGCCACATGGGACAGATCCTTGCGGTCGTTTCCTCCACGGTAAACGCTCCAGTCGCCGGCCTTGGTCTCCAGCGGCTTCACGTCGAGATAGTCGGGAGCGCGAAATAACGCCGGGTCCGCGGCATGCTTCGTCGGATCACCGGCGGGGCGCAGGGCAATGTTTCCATAGAGCGAGAGCTGGCAGCCGCACATCCACGGCCCCCAGTAAAGATGACCAGCGGCGACAATGACACCGTCTTGGCAGGGCGGACGCATGGGGTCGATATGCTGTGCGGTGTTCGAGCCGGTGAGCACGCGGACCGTGCCCCCGTTGGCTCGATAGAAGATGCTATCGGCGCAGCCAGTGGCTCGGGTGCAGGCGCGCCGAGCAGGGAAGGTGGCGAGCACCTTGCCGGTGGCGTAGTCAAGTTTCATGCCGCTCTCGGATTGCTGGGGCCCGGCGGCCCAGACGCCGTCGTCACGGAGCACCAGCTGCAAGTTGCCAGTGGGATTGGTCCAGGCAAGTTTGCCGTCCTTGGCCGAGGCGACGACCATCCGCTCACGCTGCGGGCCGGCGAAGAACAAGTAGTCGTTGCTGCATTTCATGTAGCAAGTCGTCGCGTACCCCGTGACATAATGTTGAGCCTTTTGGTTGTCGCCGATTGCGTCCAACAAGTCCTTGTCCGTGTTCTTCCACTGTAGCTCGCCACTGACTCGGTCGATCGAGGCGAGAAACTTGCCTGGGCAGTAACAGAAGATCTGGTTGTCATTCATGCACACGGCGCGGGCATCGAGAAATTCCGCATCGCGATAATGCCACACTTGCCGCTTGCTCTTGATGTCAATGGCAACCAGTGTGCGGCCGAATCCGAATGACGTGCGGGGATCGTCATAGTCGTGGCCATCCCACATGCCCCACGGCCAATGCCCGAGCCCGCGTCGAATGGCTCGCTGCGTCTCGATCTTCACCTCCGGATTGCCCACCAGCGCGTAAAGCACGCCATCACGCATCGCCATCCATTTCCAGACCGGGCCGTCGCTGATGTCCTTGCCGACGCGGATTTCGTCTTTCAATTCCCCCGTCTCGCCGTCGAAGACCTTGCACGACTCATGGTCGCCCATATACAGCGCGTCCTCCGTCGCGATCATGGTATTGCGATGCAACATGAATCCAGGCGACAGCGGACGCTTCCAGAGCACCAGCCCGTTGTGGGCGTTGATGCACAGCAAGGTGTTGAGCATCTCGTTCTGATTCGCCTTGTGGGCAATGTGGCCCATGGCCTTGTAGATGCGTCCGCCGGCGATGACCGTTTGCTCGGGCATCGGGCTGAACTTCGGGTAACCGATGAACTGCGTCCTCAGATCGCCTCGCACGATCTGGTCGTTCGATTGGGGATTGTTGTCCGGTCCATGATAAGGATGGGTCCAATCCTCCGCTCCTTCCGGGACGGCCTTGACAAATGACGGCTCGGCGCCAGCGGCGGACCAAGCGATCCCGCGCGGACGCAGCACTCGCTGCAATTCGTCATAAGGGTGCGTGTCTTTCCTCAGCGAGAGCAGCCGGTCGGCGACGTTGTGCGCCAGGTGCAGATTCTCGCTCGAGCCGACTTCGATAAACAGGCGATCACCAAGCAGCCCCGCCTTGGCCGCGACAGTCCTCAAAGTCGTCGCGGTCGACGCGTCATCGGTTTGGCAGAAGATCAGCCACTCGGTCGCTTCGCACAGCGACACCAGTTTTTCGGCATGGCTGGCGTCGACGCCAACCACTGCGACAACGCCGCGACGGAGATCGAGTTTCTTCACGACCGAGTCCACGTCGAAATCGGCCGCTGCGAGTGAGTTGGAAGCGATCGGAGAAAGCAAAACGGCAAGGGCGAGGGCGACTCGAAGTGGCATGACAAGTCTCCGAACGAGGTGACATCGACCCGGTCCAGCGACGTGTTGGACGGGAGAGTCGCACAGAACGAGCCATTGCGGGCGGCAACTTCCGGACCGACACTCGCTTGACTTCACGTCCTTGCGGCTCGCCAATTCTACCAACTCGTGGGGTGGCCAGCGCATGATCGTCCATTGATTTCCCGGGTTGGCCTCGCTCGCATCTGGTCCGCGGAAAACAAGCCGCAGACTGCCTTGCCTACGAAGCAAAGTCGCGATTGCCGTGACTCCGCCGCACCGGGCGACGATTCGTCTCGTGTTGCGAGTTTGTCAGAACCGCTCGCGGCGCGGGGATTCGAACCGTGAGGTAGTGGGCGGCAGCAGCGCTGCTCGACGTGGAAATACCGTGGGACAGCAGGCTAGATCCTCGGGATGATATTGCCCCAACAGGTTGGCCGAGAGGGGCGCGTCCACGCCCAATAGTGCCGCGGCGGGAAGCGTGCGCATGATTGCCTCAAGCAATTCCGTCGAGGCGGAAGCGCAGTGACGCCGCGGAGATATCGTTTGGCTCAATAGTCGCACGCCGAGTGCGGCACGCGAGGCGACTAGCCACCAAGTGCGGCAAGGTTGTTTGGCCCGGCCTCGCTTCTCCCCGGCGAGCGAGGCCCGACCGCCGAGTCCCTCGCGGGCAGACTCATCTTTGTGCCACGGATGCAGGCCGAGATCGGCTACGTCGTAACGCTGCGCCAGTGCCAGGATCAACTGTTCCGTGAGTCGCTCGACGCGTCGACGCAGGCGGTGCAGTCGCAACGCGGTCTCCATGCAGAGCATCCGTCCCGACAGCACGATGGTCACGGCGCGTTGGCGCACGTCCGTCTCGCGCGCCAGCAACTCGCGTTGAATCGTCGACAGTGCGCTAAGTCCCTCGAGCCGCTGCCTCGCGACGATCAGTGCCGTCCAAACCCGGCTGAGTGGCTCGGTCAGGCACAACTCCTCCAGCCAGCTCTCGGCTCGCTCCGGGTGACTCAACACTGCCGCTTCGTGCACTTGCAACTCTGCGGACCAATCCGCATGCCGTCGGTCGAATGCCGCCCAAACGTCGAGCAGGCCCGGCGGCTCTGTGCTCGAGCATAGCGATGGCCACTCAATCACAACAGGCGCGCGTTCGATCAGAATGGCGGCCAGTTCCAAGTGATTCGTGGAGTACATGCGCGTTCCTTGTGGACGACGAATTTCAGCCTTAGGCTCCCGTTGAGCTATGAGCAGAAAGCATGCCGTTGTCCGACATGAAGTCGCGGTGGCCACGTGCATTGGGGGAAAACGACGTCTTTTCTCGCGATCCTCATGGATGGCGGCCAATGCTACGCTCCGTGTGCCCGCCGCCGATGATGCCTCAAGGCAACATGATGTCGCGTCAGATCAACGTCGCCTCGACGGAATCACTCGCATCGAGCGACCGGGTGTTGATCGATCGGGAGCGGGAAAATCGATATACTGCCGACCTTGAGGGAAACGTCCGATGCCGGATCGGCTGCCAGGCCGCAACCATCCATTCATCCACCATTCATGACTCCGGTCTCCACCAACACAGTCCTTTCAGAGCGAACATGATGAAAGCGGGCGTCTATATCGACGTTGCCAACTTGGCGATGAATGGCGGATTCGGCATGCGTTACGAGGTGTTGCGGCAGTTCGCCTCTCGAGACAACGCGGAGCCAGTGCGACTCAATGCGTATGTCAGCTTCGACCCTGAGCGCGCGGACACGAACATCGATTATCGCATCAAGCAAAATCGGTTCCACGCAGCGCTGCGAGACTTTGGCTACAAGGTGATCCAGAAAGACACGAAGTGGTACACGGATGACGCCGGCGAGCGATTCGGCAAATCCAACGTGGACTTGGACCTCGCCGTGGACGCGCTGCTTCAGTCGGCCAATCTCGACCGGGTCGTGCTGGCCACCGGAGACGGGGATTTCGTGCGTGTCGTGAGAGCTTTGCAAAACCGAGGTTGCCGGGTGGAGGTCGTCGCATTCGACAACGTCTCGGGGAGTTTGCGGCGCGAGGCGGACTTGTATGTGTCGGGCTACTTGATTCCCAATCTGCTGCCGATCCAGCGCGCCCCGGCGGATTGCCCGCCTTGGGGGGAAGTCGGGTCGTTTGTGCGGGGCGTCTGCTATGCCCACGACAGCTCGAAGGGATTCGGCTGGGTGCGGTTTCTCAAACGGCTCAACGGTGACATCTGGAGGACGGATTACCGGGACCCCCAATCGCCCTATGCCACGATCTTCTGCCACGACTCGGAGTTTCCCGACGACCTTGATATGTCGCAGTTGACGCATCGCAAGATCGTGCTCGAATTCCAGATTGCCGCGGGCTCCGAACCCGACAAGCACAAGGCCGTCAATGTGCAGTGGCTGCGAGCGCCAAGTTAGACGCCGACGGGCTGTTGGACAGGCTGGACAGGCTGGACAGGCTGGACAGGCTGCTGATGCTCTGGTCGTCCATTGATCTTGCCCGTGGTTGTCCGCTCGCACGGCGATTTGACGATTACTCGTGAAAGCCCCTGTTTGCTTGCGGCTTCGCGCCTTTGCGTGAGATGGTTTTTCGACAGGAACGATTGCCGACCTGAATTGTCGGCGGCCATGCCGAAAGGGTCACGCAAAGTCGCAATGACGCAACGAGTCGTAGAATCCATGGACGGGAGTAGGACCAGCAGAAAAACTGCCTTCGATTGCGCCCGGGAAGATGTTTGAAATGCCCTCCAGTGAGAAACTCCCCGATCGCATGGTGCGTGGCGCCGCGCGCGGCGCGATCGTGATGGTCATGCTGCGCGAGAGCGGTGCTGGAGTCTTCGCGGCGTTGATCGGCTGGTGGCTGGTCCTTGGCGCGGATCCCCGCCGACTTCATGAGTCGCGACATCTCATTGCGATCTGGGTGGCGGCGATTTGGCTGCTGTCGGTCTGTGTCACACTCGTCGTGACAGGGCGGTTCGGCACGCAGTTCGGCTGGATTTGGGTGCGCGCCGGACAGCTCGGCAGCGTCGTCGGGCTGGTGCAACTTGGACGTGCGCAGTCCATCACGTGGCTGCAATACGTAGTCACCGCCATTGGCGTTGCGGCGGCTAGTGGTTGTGCCGCTTCCTGGATTCGCATTTTGTCGGGAAGCCTGTCCCGCGGCCGTCGGGATGCAATGATCACCTACGGCGCCTGGGCGGCAGCGGTGTTGCTTGCCGGGGCCTACCATGGGCAGGCGATACAACTCCGGGTCGTGCTGACGCCGACTGGCAACTTGGCGGAGTACGAGGTGCGGAATTGGCTTGGCCTGGCGCCGCCGATGCGACAAACGCTGTCCAACGTCGACTCCTGCAAGTACGCTCCGGCCATCGACTATGGCAGCGGCGCCGTGCTATCCAATCAAGCCGGCGACGAACTGTACGTCCAAGGCAACCTCTACCGCGGCAATGTGGCGGGCGATGCGTTGGAGCACCTCAACTCGGCGCTGGCCGCCAAGCAGCCGTACCACGACCAGGAGACTCGCTATCGCGTGACAGGCCTCTACAGCCTGCTTGCACTCGCCCTCTTCCTGGTTGGCGTGCGCTTTGATCGCTTCAGCTACGGCAATACGCTCGCGCTTCCCGGTGACCTTCCTTAGGCGGCCGCTGAAAACCCAGCGCGAACCTGTGCGGGGCGGCGGCGTCGTTACCTTCGGGAGGCTGACGGGGCAATGTCATTGTGAGCTCCCCCAGCTTTTCTCACCGACGGCTCGATGGTGAAATGGAAATCATGCCGGGTTTCTACCCCGGTGTTCCAGGTTCAAATCCTGGTCGAGCTGCTGGCGCACGCGGTGCGTACGCCGATTTCATCGCAGGCAAACGTCAGCTTGCGCCGACTCGCCGGCGCCCTGATGCTCCGCCCCTCGTGCCCCACCCTCATGTTCTCCCATGCAGGCACTGTGACGCGGCGACCGGCACCGATGTCTCGGGCTCCTGCTGCTCAAACGCGTCTCGCAACACTCCGAGATCCGTGTGGCCGCGGCGCACAAGCGATCGAATGACGCGGCCTGCCGCTTGATAGAGCTTAAAAGAGTCGCCCACCGGCTGGGTCAGACGCTCGCAGACCGCGGGCACGGCGTCCAGCTTCACCAGCGTCTCCGCGGCGAGCCAGCGGACTTGCTGTGAGCTGTCCTCCAGCAGCCGAATCAACACGTCAACCGACTCCGTCGAGCCAATCCACAATAGGCATCGCGTCGCCTCGGCACGCAGTTGCTCGTGTGGGCTTGTGGCCAACTCGTGCAACGGGCCCAGCGAAGCGGCGCCCAACATCGCCAGGCGTTGACGAGCCCGCACTCGATCCATCGGCTGGCGACTGCCGAGTTGGCGCAGTTGCTCGTCCACGAGGTGGCGGGCAGGGCTTCGCTCGGCGCGAGTGGCAAGCAAGATGTCTCCCGCTTTGCCGTTGAGCTCGAATCGCTCACTCCGTTGCACGTCGAAGCCAACGTCCTCGACCATCGCCTTCAGATCGATCAAGTCACTGTCGGCATCAAGAAAGCATTCCTGCCAGCTGGACGCGGTCCGCAGCGAGAGGCCACCCGGGTCGGGCCACGTCGCCGCGATCGACACCAGCCCAAGGCGACCTCCCGGGCTCAGCACTCGCCGCAGTTCGCTCAGCGATTCCTGCACGACTTCCAGCGGCTGAAGCTCCAGTGTGAAGCTGCTCCAACAGGCGTGGGTCTGTCCGTCGGGAAGTGGGAGCGGCGGTACATCGACGACTTGAACTTCGCCTGCAGCTCGCGCATCCTCCAGACGCTCCCGACTCCGCTGCGCCATCTCGCGAGAGGCGTCGATGCCGACCACATCGGCGCGGGATTGTGCCAGTCGCAACAAGTCCTCGCCAATCCCGCAGCCCAGCTCAACAATGCGTTCACCCGCAACGACATTGAGCAATTCAAGCCCCCGCCGTCGGGATTGTTGCTCGGCGGGCGTGATGGAACGACCGTAGCCCTCCGCAATCCGATCGAAGAAGGCAGTCAGGGCCTGGGACATGAGGCCTCCGGTGAGAAAGGAAACCCGAAGCGTAAGCGAGGGATCGATTGGGCGATGCCGGCGAATCTCAAAGCGATCGATTACCGCTATGCTTATTCTAACGGTGGTGCTTGGCAATTGTTGTGGATCGGTCATCCGGGACAAGCGGCCTGCGCGGCGATCCGCATTCACTGATTCGCGTCCCCCCGGAGTGCTTGGCGCGGCATATTCCGTACAGGCACGAGATGTTTCCAATGCCGAACTGGGTGTTGCCCGCCCCGGAGTGGACAATCGCCCCCTTCGTGGGTCATGCTGAAGGTATCCGCCGTCGCGGGGCCATCGCAAGCGGATTTCACGTCCTCCTCTTCTCGGCGAAGCACCATGTTTGTCCACTTGTTGACGCCCCGGGTTGGCGCTCCTCTGGAGCTGTCGCGTCTCAACGTCTTGACGGGCCCCAATCAAGCCGGCAAGTCCGCGATCCTCAAGGACATCTTTCGGCTGGCAACCGGCCGCGAGCCCGGCAGTGACGCGGACCACGCGACGCACGTCGAGCCGGTGGTGCTGGAGGACATGCAGTACGGAGGCACGCACGAGGACGAGGAGTTGCTCAAGGGGCAGGGCAATCCGTTCGACTCGTCGAGCTCCGTGTTCGAAGGCTTGGGGGGCGATTTGCGGGGTGTCATTCGCGCGACCGTCCGCAACGAGTCCTGGAACATTGTGAAGCGCCCGATATTGCATGCGCGCTCGGTGCTCGAATCCGAGCTGCCGGACGTGATGATGCTCCGCACGGCGTATCTCGGCGAAGAGACGCTCGATCAGGCGGCTAGCTCGTGTGCCGGCAACAGTCCGCTAGAGCCGGTGCGTACGTTGCTGCAGATGTTGCGATATGCGCCGGACGACACGCATGCCGAGCTGGACGGGGCCTTTGCGGCGGCGTTCCCGCCACTTGGACTGAGGCTGGACGCCACACAGAACGTGAGACTCTCGCTGCGAGTGGCTGCGGAGTTTCCCGCGCCGGCCGGGGTGGTCGAGGACGCTCGGGCCTGGAGCCAGCTGCCCAAGCTGGACGACGCCGGGCGGGGCGCCAGGAACTTTGCGGCAGTGGCGTTGTCGGTGCTTCTGCTGCGAGGCCGGATCATGATCATTGATGAGCCGGACGCCTCACTGCAGCCGTTCGCGGCGAGGCAGCTCGGGCGATGGCTGGCCACTGCGGCTGTCGAAAACGACTGCCAGTTAATTGTCACAGCCCGCAGCTCGGCGATGATCGCGGGCATGTTGGAACGCAGCGCCGATGTGACGCTGTTGCGAGCCCAGCGGGATCATCGCGGCACGCGAATCAGCGCCGTGACGCCGGCGGTTAGCCGCGACGTGTTGAAATCGCCGCTGCTGTCGGCCGAGGACGCTTTGGAGTCGCTGCAGCGATCCGGAGCCATCTTGGTGGCCGACCCGCTGGAGGCGGCTGCGCTTTCGGCCTTGAACCACCAACGCGGCGGCGCGGACCGCTGGAGCGTGCTCTGCGTGCTCGACTTGGCTCACGCGGGCCCGCTGCTGCGGATGTTGCGAGCGGCCGGGTTGCCGACGGCCGTGATCGGGCAACTGGCGACGCTGCAGGACAAAGCGACCAGCACGGCCTTGTTGCAGGCCGCTTGCCGCGATCAGGCGCCGATGAATTGGTTGGCGACTCGCGACCAGCTCGCCCGCCGTGTGGCCGCGATGGACCAGTCGGCAATGTCGGCGCACACCGAGGCCATGGAGCGGATGCTCGACCAGCTACAACAGGGCGCGGCGGCGGAAGTCGAGGAGATGCCCGATGTTGAGCGGCTTAATCCGTGGAAGACTATCGAGCGAGACGGGATCGCCGCGATCCCCATTGACCAACGCCCGTGGGTCGAGCAACTGTTGGAAGAGCTGAAGACAGCCGGAGTGTTTCTAGCGCCGTTGCAGATCCTGGCCAACCTGAGCCAGGCGACAATCGAGCGGCTGATGAAGGCGATTCGCGCAGGCCAAACGCCCGATCGGATTGCGCTGCTCTACACCGAGGTTACGCAGTACTTGAAGAGTCCCACGGTGCCGACCGCCACCGGCGAATCGGCCGCCCGCCAAGCCTGACGGAAAAGGGAAAGGGCTCACCGGGAGGAATTCGTAGCCCATCCCTGAGAAGCAACGCCGCCCGATGTCGCGCGGGGCGATAGAGCGATCGGACGCTGAGACGCAGGTCGTTGCGTCAACGAGGGTTGTATTGGCAGCGGGGCCGAGGAAGGACTTGGGGCAGGAGGCTCGTGCAATTGAACCGAGACCTCATCGAGCCAGACTTCGCCCGCGTCCGTCAGCTCCCAGGTGACGATCAGCGGGCCCGGCGCCCACGCCACTCGGTAGAACTCGAACTTGGTCCACTCGGGGCCATCATACACGCGAGTGGCGAGGTCCCGGCCGCCCAGATTGTCGTAGACCAACAGGCCGTCGCGTCCCTCCAGCGTGCGTGGCACTTTGACCCAAAAGCCAACCCGGGCCACCTGGCCCGTCCGCATCTCGACCGGCGGTGATTGGATGGTGATGGGTGAAACTCTGGCGGCCTGCGGCTTCAATGCGACGTTGGAGCAAGCAAGCCTCAGGCAGCTTTGGCCGCTCTTTGCTCCGGCGCCAATGAAGGCCACTTCCGTGTGCCATCCTCCTTGCTGATGCTGTTGATTCGTCCAGCCGGATCGCTCGGCGCTTGCCATGTTTTCCAGGTTGGCGCCTGCCAGCACGTTCACGCTCCAACGGCCTTGGCTTGTGTGGGCGCGCAATTCACGCTGCAATGGCAGGCTGTGAAACGAGAGAAACGTCGGGCTGACCTGGGGATCAATTCCCGCCAGTTGCTGCTCCCAGGTCTGTCGTTTGGCAGCGTCGACGTGAGCCATGACTTCCTGGCTGTTGCGCAGAGACTCGGCGTGACCGCCGTTTTGCTGCGTCTGAGCCGCTTGTTGCAGTTGTTTGCGCCATTCGTCGAATTGTCGCTGGTACTGCGGCGCGTTGACGAGCCGCCGATGGGACTCCGCCGACATTCCCAATTGGTAAAACGCCAACGAGTTGGTGCGCCTTGCTCGTTCCTCGAGACTCGCGTCGAGCGAGCGCGAAAGATGATTCAGTACGAGAGGATCCTGCGAAAGCACGACCAATTCGATCGGGTTCGCCTGTTCCACTGACACGTGATCGCCTCCCGGCACTCGGCGCGCGTAAAGCGACTCCAAGCGGGCGCCGCCGAGGCGAAAGCCTCGCGCCGCCCCTGCCAATGGTGGAACGATCATCGACAGCGGCTCCGGCGTTGGCGCGGCCGGCACGATTTGCTGGTCTTTGGCGTAACGCTGGGCAACCAGCAGCCGTGAGCGCTCGGTCGTGACCTGAGTCACCTGGAGCATGGCGTCCGCATGGTGAACGCGAGAGAAGGTCCCGCCGGCAAACCAGGGCGCCAGCAATTGGAGCTCAAGGTTCATTAAGCGAACCAGTGAGCTGCGGGGATCGGTCGGTCCGCCCTGCAACGGTTGTCGTGTGTCGAGCAGCACGCCACGGGCGCCAGCCGTCACCGCCGCGTAAACTTCGGAGCGTAGTTGGTTCCAGTCCGGCAGCAGCAAGTCGGGCGATGGCAGCGACAGCATGTCCAATTGGCGGCGCCAAGTGGGCGCCGGGTCCAACTCGACGCGCACCCACAACGGTGTGCGGCGGTCGCCATCGATGCCTCGCGCGGAAAGCCAGTCGTGATGACGTCGCAATGTCAGTGAACTGTTGCGCACTGCCTCTCCGGTCAACAGGATGTCGACCTGAGTGAGCGTGGAACGGCCAACTCGATTGAAGTCGCCGACAACCGGCCGGCCCGCAGGTTTCAACTGCCTGGCTCGCGCCGCCGTCTGAAAGAGCTGTGCCTCGTCGGCCTCGCTGGCCGCGCGGACGGTCCAGGCAATGACCTGATCCTGTGCGGGGCCCAGCGGCGCATCGGAAGGAGCGGCAACGACCCAGATGCCAGCCGCTTGCGCTTCGGATAGCAACGCTGAATTGGCCGGCAGATCCGTGAGAATTGCGTTGAATCCCAACTCGCGAATCAGCGTCAACGGCTCGCCTCGATAACGCGCCAAGCGGAGGAATTGCGGCGTGTCGTCGATCAGCAGGGAGTCGCCGCGCAGGCTGACTCGTGTGCCTCGGCTCTGAAACGCGTTGGTCAGGGCTGGCGATTGAGCCTGCACCTGGCCCATCACTTCCAGGTCATCGAGCCAAATTCGATTGAGTGCTGTCCCCTGAAACGTGTTAACGACAATGAGATCTATGTAGGCTTCTCGGTCATCCAAGGGCTGCTGCGTCTGCGACCGCAAGGCCCGCAGATGGCGACTCACCTGTGTTGGAATGTCGGTGACCTGAAGCTGTTGCCATTGGCCACTGAGCGCATACTCGCTTCCCAACACCAGCAATGACGCGGGCTGCCCCGTGCGCGGATCTTTGGTATGCGGCAGGACGACGCGGACGGCCAGACGCGCGCCCGGACGCTCCGCTTTCACCCAAACTTGCGGCGCCAATTCCGGGTGGATCAACGACGGAGTGATCGAATGAACGACGTGAAAGTAGGTCCCTTGGCCAGCTTCGAATTCGATCAGCTCACACCCGGAGCCCGTGTGGGCCTCATCGAAGACTCGCTGATGTCGCATCACGCGAATCGGGCCATCGTGATCACGCAACTGCCAACTGCGTGTTGGCGTCTCGAAGCTCTCGATGCTCCACCCCGTTGCCGCCACGCTGAGCAGCGACAGACACAGGCAGATTGTATGTCGCGTCTTCACCGAGAATTCGCTTGCTTTGGAGGCTGCGGAATCGCCCACGCCGTCAACATTCAAAAAGGGAACCCGAAGCGTCAGCGAGGGATCGAATCCCCGAACACCATCAACATTCAAAAAGG
>JAGQPF010000553.1 GCA_020426845.1 Planctomycetales bacterium | reverse complement strand
TCCTCATCGCCATCGCCGGCATTCTGTCGTCTCTGCTCAATCCCGTGACGCTGGCAGTCGCCGGCATCATCGCGGTGGCCATCGTGACTGCCGGCGTTTCCGAGTCGGCCACGGCCGCGCCGGTGACAATCGCGGGCCAAACGGTCGATCTGCGTTCCAGCGACGCGCCCGTGCGCACGCTTCTGCAATCAGTGGGCGACGGAGGCGCCAATGCCATCCAGGATGTCCACTATGTGCAAGTGCTTCTGAATGGCTGGCGGGCAGGCCGCGGCGAGCAAGGCATCCGCGCCACGGGCCTCTACGACGCCGCCACAGCCGCCACGCTAAAAGACTTTGTGGTTGGCGAATGCGGAACTACTGCCGCAATGCTGCTGCCCAACTGCGCCGAGCTGGGAATCTTGCACGCGAGATTCCTGGAGAATCTGCTGTTTGCCGACACCCGCGTTGACTTCCCGGTGCTGGCCAAGCTCAACATGTCGCCCGGAACAAGCTCGGCCAGTCGTTTTGCGCTGGATACCGTCAAGTCGGGACTCTGTCAGCTGGTGACGGAAATCCATGGGCATATGCCCGCAAGCACCGTGGTGCCGCCGGCCGCGGTCGGCGAAATGGAGCAGCTTTATGGCAATGTTGCAAGCGCGACTCGATTGCTCAACGAGATCAAGGCGCTTACCGGAGATGCGACTCCCACGCCCGGTCCGAGCCACCCGGACTACCCGCAAGTGATCTACGACCAATTGCATCCCAAGGTCAATGCCCACCTCGCGTCGGCCTCCTCGCTATTGTCGAACGTCAATGGTGTGGCCAGGCAGACTTGGGGCAAGTACTCGTGGCCGGATATGCAACGAAATGTTTCCTGCGACTGGAACTACGACACGATTGTCATCCACCACTCGGGAGACGGATTGATTCGCGCAGCCAGCGACACACCACTGAAGATTGAGCAGCTTCATCGTGAGGACAACGGCTGGGCCGACATCGGCTACCACTACATCATCGACCGTCAGGGGGTGATCCACGAGGGCCGCAGCCTCGCCTTCCTTGGCGCGCATGTGCGTTACGACGGCATTCCCGCCGTCAATAGCGAGCGAAAGGTGGGCGTCATTTTCTGCGGCGACTTCGAGCACCAATGGTACGACTTCAGCGACGATGAGATCGAGCCGAAGCAGGTCGAAGCAGCCAAGCGGCTCGTCGCGGCCCTTCGCGCGACTTTTCCAATCACCCGAGTTGTCGGCCACGGAGACCTTGATCCCGAGACGGATTGCCCGGGAATGCTTCGCGACATCATTCCCTCGCTCGGCTAAGAGGTCACCCTACACGTTCACTTAGGGGTCAACGTGATTTACCTGCCATTAAATGTCCGGCGCTTGCCGGCCACTCCGACTTCGGGCTCGGTCTATCCCTTTCTCCAAGAGGAAGAGATCACTGACGGCGCGACGTTTCATCAATACCGACTCGCCTTGTTGGTGGCCGATGCCAATCAACATTTGATCAATCTTCTGTCCAGATCTGGCTTTGTCGCCAGCGACGACGATACTCCGCTCGACGGCTGGACCTTCTTTGTCGCGTCCGACGCGTCGCCGCTACGACCGCTGAGCGACAACCCGGCCGCTGCCGCTGCGGAACGGCTCGAGACCTACTTGACGTTCACCTTTCCGGACGATGATCAGGATGACGGTGAGCCTTGGCCGTCCGACATTCAGGTCGTTTTGAACGTGGTCGCACCGGCGTTGTTCCGTCGTGACGCCGGCTTTGGAATGGCCGCGATCCATTGGCGGCTTGTCGATGGAGTCCCGCAGGATTGGCAGTGGACGTGGCGACCCGATGCGTCTGACGATGTCTTGCCGGAATTGATTCTGCCATTGTCCTTTCCGGCGCCGGACTCGTCCGGGTCGTTGACCTATCGACTGAGGCTCACTTCCCGGCCCCACGGCGCCCTCGCCGATCCTTGGCGTGGCGGATCGGTTTTCCTGAATGACGTGGTACTGTCAGGTCCGGAGACGACGCCCATTGCCCTCGGCGAGTACACGCTGACTGGTGGCGCCAGCGTGCACTTCACCGCGCGCCCAGCGGCGATTGAGTTTCCGGTGGGGCCACGCGCGCAACTGCGCGCCAGTGGCGAGCAGAGCGACCTCGTCGTCCGCATCAACGACTCCGCTGCGGGGTCGTATTTCGAGCCGGCAATGCCGGACGACCGGATCGTGCTCGCGGCCCTCTTTCCGTTGATTATGGCAGGCACCACCAAGCCCGGCGCCTTGGCCGTATCCATTCCGCTGCTGTCCGCCCCGCTGGACCACGCCGCACAGCCGGACGAAGTCCCGCTGGACTGGACGCTACGGATGCGTCCCTCGGCCCCATTTACCAGTCCCGTGCTCACGTTCAGCGACGACCGTTGGAATCTGAACCCGCAACTGTGGGCAGCGGCCGAGGAGCAACAGTGGGACTTCACCTGCCAGTGGGCCGACGACGGCAAGCTCGATATCGGCGGCATTGATTGGAGCATGCGTGATCTGGTCGGGTCCGCCTTGAATGCTCAGTTCGCCATCTTGCCGTTTCGCAAGGCCGTTGACGAAATCGCCGTGCGTCCCTTGGAAGAAACGCCGTGCCGCGTCCAGAACGGCATGTTGTATGTGCCCGTGCTATTGAAGATGGGACTGGGCGACCAGCGCTTCGAGTGCTGCCTGGACATCGCCATCACGCCCAACACGTTTCGCTTGGCCGTCAATCGGCTGTACTTTCGCTTGCCTCCCGCCAGCTACTGCGACGGTCCCCAGGTGCTGGACTTGCTCGCATTCGCCATCATCCTGCCGCAGCGGGCCGCCAGCCAATACTTTGCGGCATCGAGCAACGATGGCTACTTCGACTTTGCCGACCGCGAGCTGGTGATCTTTGGCGCCACAGACCAGGCCGCTCCCAAACCAGTGCTGGCCATCCCCGGGAATCTGGCAAGTCGCGAGCTGTCCCAGCGCGTGCTGTTCGAGTTCCAGCCGTTCCACCCCGAAACGTGGCCCCAACTGCCAGCGTCGCAACGCCCTATTTTCTTGCGTATCAATGGCGAGGGGCTAAGCCTGTACGCGAAAGTCATGACGCAACACCAGCCGAATGTGCTCAAGGGGAGTGACAAGCGCCGCCCATTGGGAATGACTCCGCAAGAGGAGCGCAATGGCAGGACCAGCGAGGTGCTGATTATCGACAACCGAGTGGTTCGCGCTGTGGTGTTCTGCGAATTGGAGGTGCCAGGCGTCGACGACCTGTTGGCGAAGGTCGAGATCGGCATGTCTCAGGACAAGCGTGGCAAGCCGCCAACCATCCACGCCGAAGTCGACCTCGACACGTCCAGTGGCAAGCCGATCGCCGATCTGTCGGCGGGCTTTCTCAAACTTCAGATCGACGACATGCGGGCCCGGCTCGAATGGAACTTGGACACCGATGAATGGGACATGTCCGTGCCGGTGGACGCGTCGCTCATGTTCTCCGAGGCGATCAACAACTCGGGCGGTTTGGACGACTTGGCCGATCCGGATGTGATCAAAGTCACCGACCTCGACCTACTGCACATTCACGAGGGGTTTGGCTCCATCTCCTTGCCGCTTTCCGACTCGGTCAGCTTCACTTGCCTCGACGAGATGTTCGGAGTCAGCCTCAAGAGCCTTTCATTCACCTGGGGAAACAGCTTTACGCTGCAATGCGAGGAGGCGGAGTTCACGTTCCGCAACCCCGGCACGTTCGACGTGGCCATTGAAGTTGGCGGTGTGCACATCGAGTTTTTCCCCGGCGGCCGCGTCAAAATGCGCAACCCCAGCCGGATCGGCATCGACGCCACCATCGGCGACTCGGTTCGCTTCCGCGGCGCCGTGGCATGGGTGGACAACGATCGAGAGAACTACTTCGCCGCGGCCGGAACGCTCGCGATCGAAGGACTTCCGGAAGCAAAGACACTCCTCAAGATTGGCTCGGGGAGAAAGCTCAATGGGCAGGTCGTTCCCAACATCGCCTTCTACGGCTCGCTGGATTACGAGATTCAGTTGTTCTCGGGCGTTGTCGCCAAGAACTTCGGCGCGGGAATCGGCATCAACAATCGACTCGCCGGAATCGATGATCGTCCCAATGCCGAAAAACTGCTGCAACGCATCGATGACCTCGATCCTTCGCGGATCGCCAACTGGCAGTTTGTCGAGCGAAACGGGTTTTACCTTTCCATCGTGGGCACGACTATCATCGCGTCCAACACGGGCGGCAATGATGTCACCAACGCCTACGTCGCTTCGATCCTGCTGAGTGTCGACGTTGACCTCAATATAGTCGCCGCGGCGAAGGTCTGGCTCGCCTCCAGCGTCAACTACGTTCGCAAGAAGTCGAATTGGACTCGTCCCGCGTTGGTCGGGGCAGTCGCCATCCTCCCTCGAGAGCGTCTGTTCACGGCCGCGATCGAGTCGCGGAAGAGCCCGGCCATCGAGTCCAGCGACCAGCTGTCGAAGATCTTCGATCATGGCAAAGTCGCGATGGCCTTTGTGCTGTCGCCCGATTTGGTCGACTTTCACCTCAAGGAAGTCTCGTACGAAGACAACTTCCTCGGCGTTGAAATGGCGTATCGAGGCAGCTTCCGCTTGGCCTTCTTTCGCAGCACGCTCTTGGTTCGCGCCAAACAGACAATCACCGGCAACTTCGAGAAGCGAATGGAGGCGGGGCCGGGCGGGTTCAGCTGCAACGGCGAGTTGCTGGTGAACGCCGACTTCGGCGGGCTGCTTAGCAGCCAAGGGCTGGCGATCTACGGCATGATCGGGCTACAGGCGATGCTGGATGTCAACGCCTGGATCACGATCGGATTCAGCTTCACGATCGGCTGGGGGCGATGGAAAAAGCGAATCTCGTTCGAGAAGACCTTTCGCCTGCCTGCAACTCGGCTCGAGATTGGACTGCATGGGGCCGCCGCCTTCGACGAGAGCGGATCGTTCGGCTTTTCGGGCAGCCTCTCCATCAGTGTCTCGATCTGCGGTTATTGGCTCTCCATCTCCCCGGCATTCGCCGTCAACGACGGCGTCATCGAAGATGTGCGTCGGCGAGTCAGCGTGTTCGAGGACAAGCTGGAGGCTTATCGCGACAAGTTGCTGTCGGGTGGCACGCGGGCTCCGGCGATTGCCGTGGCGGCCGCCGTCGAACAGCCGCGCTGGCTGCACTACCAAGTGGGTCAGTGGCACCTGCTTGTGCCTCGCGCCGGCGAGCATTGGCTCACTCCGCACGTGGACGAGGTTCGGCTGCGCGAGGGCGATGCCGATTCGGGAATCCCGTTTGAAGGACACGTCGACAGCATCGAGCTGTCTTACGACGACACGCAGGGAACGCATGCAGTGCAGCTGCAGATGCCGTGGGCGCGCGAGCATTGGGACGTCGGCGAGCTCACCCCGTCGCAACTCGCAGGATTGGAGGAGATCGAGCTGACCATGGCGGAGACGACCGCCGCCCCGGGCCTTTCCGTCGGCGCCAAGTCCACATCCCACTATGTTGTCTCCGATCCGCGCGTCGAATCCAGCGACCGCGAGTACTGGACGGAACTGGATCAGGCCATGCTGCCTTCTTACGCGCTGCCGATTCGGATGAAGTCCGCCGACCAGATTCTGCAGTCCGGCGAGGCGCCGCAGGATTTCACCTCCAAGTACGGACGGCTCGTCGAGTATCTCTACTGGTTCGAGCGAGCCACGGATGAACGCCGCCATCGAGGCGACGACCCAACGGAGCTCGAGGAGCTGGAGCAGCGACGCGCAGTCGTGTTGCATGAATTGCTGAGCGTGATGGAGTCCGCCGACGATCCCAACGCCACGTTCGATTCGCCGTGGATGGCCCATCCGGTCAACACACTCGATGGCGACGTGCAGCTGTTTCGAGGCCTGATCTTCCAACTTGAGGAAGGCGCGACCTTGCGAGATGACTCGTTGCGGGTGCGTCGCAAACAAGGCAGCGACACGATCGTTGAGTCGCCGCGATTGGACCACGCTGCCGAGCGAGTGGCGGCAGCGCGCCGATCCGTTCAGTTGCTGCCTCCGCGACAGACGTTTGTCATCAACGAGAAGGGCGACAGCGAGGGCGGCCGCATTCAAGTCCGACTGCCCATTAAGCTGAACGACAAGGACGCTCCGACCTCGCAGTTCTTGGACGAAGAGCTGCCGGTGTTTTCTCACTTTGAGGTCCATCGACGAATTCGCGGCGAGGGCAAAGCCGTGCTGGTGGCCAGCAGGCAATATCCCTCCATGGCTCGGCTCGACCGGAAAGTCGACGACAAGCCCGTGGTGGTGGTCGACCCATACATCTTCACGGATGAGTTCTCCGTCGGAAGCGATCGCCGCGTTTCCACGCCCGGTGTGGAGGCAGATGACACAATCATCGAGTACGCCATCCGCCTGGTGCCCATCGGGCACGACCCGGACGAGTCGGCGCTGTCTCCGTGGCAGGCCGTCAAGCTGCACCTGCCCCAGGTGGACCGCTTCCCTGTGGACGTGTCCATGGTGCTTCCGACCTCTGCCGTCTATCGTCCGGCCGACGGCTCCACTTCCCACTGGACGACGTTTCAGTTCGTGTCAGTCGAAGGCTCGCCCACGCTGACGCTGACGGACATCTGGCACCGCGTCAGCAGCGGCGCCGGCCAACCCAATTTCGAGATCTGGGCGGAGGAGAGAGTGCTTGAGGACTCGGGCTTCTACGCGGGATCCGAGCAACGCTCCTCCAGCACGCAGCGGCGCAGCGGCGACGGCCGGCTGAGTCAGGTGTCGGCCGACGCCGAGTTCATTTCGACCGAGGACAAGTTTGTGGTCCCCGTCGAACCCACGGCAGCTCCCGGCGCATGGCGACTGGTTGCGGACACCCCCGCACAGGAACGCATGCGCCGCAGTGGCTATGGCTACCGCTTCTACATTCGCCCGCTCTATGGCGCAGAGATGGTCCCTGGTCCCTTGCGGCCACTCGGCGCGTCGGTCGCTCGGGAACTCCCGGAGGTGAAGGAATCGTCAGAAGTCCAAGACATGACGACCTCCGAGATGTATGCTTGGACCGAATCACCTCGGCTCAGGTTTCTTGGACAGGTTGAATGGATCGACACGGAAGAGAAGACGGCGATCAAGGAGCTTTGTCTGCAAACTTCGGAGACCCCAAGCTCGCAGGTTGTCCCGGTTTCGCTGGCCGTGCGCGGCCTGGAAATGGAGTATGAACATGAGCGGTTGCGGCGGACCATCGGAGTCGGTTGGCGTCACACCATGCACCGACCGAACGACGTTCTGGCCAGCAAGCGTCTCTTGCCGGCAGGCGGCGTCGAGTTGCGAATTCGCGACCGTGACGACTCGGCTGTCGAATCAACCCTGATTTGTGAGACTCGCGACCAAGCCAACTATCAGCGAACTGCGGCCGACTTTTCCAATGATTCGGCGTGGCGGCTGACGCGCCGCGAGCGCGCCCGCCGCGTGCATGCCGAGCCCCTTCCCGCGTTGTCCCCAGTCCTAGGTGATCTCAATACCCACTGGATTCACCAGTCACTGTATGTGGATCGCGCCAATCCAGCAGTGAGTGGCTTGTTGGTTAGCGCTCAAGCGCTGCGCGACGCGATCGCCAACAGCAGCTGGCCCGTGACGGCCGCTGCCGCGTCCAAGTGGATTGAGACAATCGACGCCTTTGAACGCTCGCCGCTGAATCTCAATGACACAATCCTGCGCGAGGCGATCTCGCGGGTTGTCACCTTGCTCCGATACCTGTTTATGGGACGCGACGCCGGTGTCGCGACGCCTGCCGAGCT
>JAGQPF010000552.1 GCA_020426845.1 Planctomycetales bacterium | reverse complement strand
GAAGAATTGGCGCAGAGCTCTGCGCTAGCCGTTTCCTATCCAGATGGAATTGCTGACTGGCCCACGTTCGCCGCCAATTACCGTCCGTCACTATTATTTTCATCATTCATTGCGTTGATGACCAGCCTCAAATACGGCCTGCTTGCGGGGTGCGCCAGCGGGGCAGCAGCGATGTTGGTACTTTATATGCTAATTCGTCCATTAACAACACTCGACAGTGGTCGGGTCGGTTCGCACAATCGCATTGTTGCATCACGAGATGCCTTAAGCTGGGAATACAGAAAGTGGAATGCAGTTCCAAAGCGCCTACGTGAAGGGGATATGTCTGAGTTCAATCTTGATGTGAGGGTATTCATGCCGAAGATTTCTGCCATAGTCATCGAGTATAGGGTAACAGGGAATGTCATTAAATTGCCTATTCTCTGTGACTGTGACGAAGCCGGCAAGGAGCATCTCATGCAGTTGCTGCAGGCAATGCTCTTCTCCATCGCACCCGAATCAAGCGGGAAAGATGAGCCCCGCCCTTTGGGTGATTGTAGTTCTCCGCCGCCCTAGGAAGTGTCGCCAATGGTCGCTTTGGAATGCGGCTCGAGCGTCGAGCATGGCACGTGCTCCTTCGAGGGCCAACGCATGCCGCTGCGTTCCATGCGGTCCTTGAAAAATTTTCCACTGGCGGCCTCAACCGCCCCACGGGCAATCGGTATCGGAAGGCGAGGTATTCGTGATATCATTCGCCCGGTGACACGCGGCGATCTTGGCAAAGTAGCTGCAGGTTTTCTCGAGTTGCTGGCGAGGGTCGCCCTCAACGCCGGCAACCAGACCTAAGGAGCAACAGGAGATACAACCATGAAGTCACACGCAACGATCATCGCCCTCACATTGGCAGCGACAGTCCCTTTGGCCTTCACCGTCTCGGTCGCCTCGGCAGATGCTCCCAACATCGTTGTGATCCTGGCCGACAATCTCGGCTATGGTGAGATCGGCGCCTACGGAGGCGGCGTCACACGCGGAGCGGCGACGCCACGCATCGACTCGCTCGCCGCAGAAGGCATGCGTTTCCTGAATTTCAACATGGAGACGCAGTGCACACCCAGTCGCTCAAGCCTGATGACGGGGCGCTGGGCGATCCGTTCCGGCACTCATTCCGTGCCGTTTGGCGGTGTCGCAGATGGCCTGACGCAATGGGAGGTGACCATCGGCGAGGCACTTTCCGACGCCGGCTACGCAACCGGCTACTACGGCAAGTGGCATTTGGGCAGCCATGATGGCCGCCTGCCGAACGACCAGGGCTTTGACGAATGGTTTGGCATTCCGCGCACCACCGACGAGGCACTTTGGCCATCCGCTCCGGGATGGTCTCCCGACATCATGCCGGCGGAGCAGATGATGGAGGGCCGCAAGGGCGAGAAAAGTCGTGCGCTCGGCATCTACGATGTGACTCAGCGGCGGCTAATCGACGCGGAAATCACTCGCAGAACGGTCTCCTTTATTAAGAAGCAGGCGCACGCCGACAGGCGGTTTTTCGCCTATGTGGCGTTGACTCAACCTCATCTTCCCGCCGAGCCGAATCCCGCATTCAAGGGCAAAACCGGCAACGGAGACTGGGCAGATATGCTCGCCGAGATGGACGCGAACGTGGGCCGGATCCTCGACGAGGTGGAAAACGCCGGGATCAGAAACAACACGATCATCATTTTCACCAGCGACAACGGGCCGGAGTATATTCGCCCGTGGGACGGCTGGGCGGGGCCCTGGCGCGGCCAGTACTTCACCGCCCTGGAAGGCGGGATTCGAGTGCCTTTCCTGATTCGATGGCCGGGCAAGATTGCCGCCGGGCGAGTGAGCAACGAGATCATGCATGGCGTGGACCTGTTTGCCACGCTCGCACGCTTCGCGGGCGCGAAGGCGCCGGCCGACCGGCCCTTCGACAGCATCGACCAGACGGACTTCGTGCTCGGCAAGACAGAAAAGTCCGCGCGCGAGGGTTTCCCCATTTGGTGCGCCGACCGACTGCAGGCGGTCAAATGGCGCAACTGGAAACTGCACTTCTACAGACAGGAGAACATGTTCGATCCGCCCGTCAAAAATCCCGTGCCGACAATCTACAACCTGTTCACCGATCCGCGCGAGGAGAAGCCGACTCCGGATTCGTGGGTGGTCGGTCCGGTGCTTAAGATCGTGGGCGAATTTGAGAAGAGCGTGAAGCAGTATCCCTTGATTCCGATGAGCACGCCTGACCCCTATCGACCCACCGAACGGTGAAATTACCGCGCAGCCATCAGGGCCGATCCAATCGGATTGTCAGGCCGGTGAAGCCGTGCGTCCCATTTCTTAAGCACACAATCAAAAGTGAATTTGCTCAGACGGAAATCCCGCGCAAGCGAACCAAGCCGTGAACCGCACCATGCGACCGGGTGTCTTCGTGTGGAGGTCGAACTGGCGCGCGCCTGGTTAGCCACAGCATTCACCGGAATCCGGAATCAGACATCAACGAATTGGCTACCAGTGTGGCGAACCGACCGCATATTCGAATCATTGGCGATGTGCACGGGCGAATCGCCGCTCGTCCCAAGCGCAAAGAACGCAACGTCCGGGATCTGTTTCCTCGCTCGCCGTATTCGACGCGAGCCGATCGCGATCGCGGTCGGAACTACCTGCAACTTATCGCACGCTCAACTTATTCGATCCAAGTCGGCGACTTGGGACTGGATTACGACCACCTCTGCGATGTTGACCCTGCCTTCCATCGCGTGATTGCGGGAAATCACGACAACCTGACCAATCTGACATCCCATTTTCTTGGCGACTTCGGCGTTCACTCCATTCCGCTTCAATCCGGATCGTTCGACTTCTTCTTCATCAGAGGCGCTCAAAGTCTCCACATTGATCGCCTCACCGCAGGCGTCAACTGGTGGCCCGACGAGGAGTTAACCGAAACCCAAGTGAATGCAGCGATGGCCCACTACGATTCGGTCCGCCCACGGCTCGTCATTTCGCATGATTGCCCTACGGAAATCGTGTCACTCGTTGCGTCAATCGCCGTCACTAGTGAACCGAGCAGATCGAACTCCCTGTTGCAATCGTGCTTCGACATGCACGCTCCATCGATGTGGATCTTTGGACATCATCACCGGAATTGGTCGTTTCATCACCAATCCGGCACGAACTTTGTATGTGTCGGGCAACTCGCCTACTTCGACTTTGACGACTTAGGATTGCCGATGTTCGGCGTCCCCCGATGAGCGACGCCGAACCGCTCGACTGACCGGAAACTTGCACGGTCAGCGGCAACACAACGAACAGAAAAACGCTTTCTCGCCCGCACGAAGACGGTAAACTGAGGGCAACCGCTCCACCGCGTTGCAGTTTACTTGCAGACAGCCGTGAACCGGAACGGTCGTAGTTATTGACGTCAAAATTCCTACGCCGCCACTAAGCCCTTTTCGGCCGTCAGTGTATCGCTCGGCCCATCCTCCCAATGCTGTCGACCACGGTTTTTGCCGCAATCCTCCTTGCCCTGCTAATCGCATCGGCAGTGCTGTGGGCGTTGCTCCTGCGAATTGGACTGCGATGGGGGCAAGTGCCTGGCGTGACCAAGCGGCGCGTCGCCCTCGCAACCGCGATCACAGCCTCCCTGTATTTGGCCTCATGCGTCCTGCTAGCCTTACCGTCCTCCGATGCGCAGAGAATGATCGCCGAAGAGCTGACGCTCCTTGCGACGGCGCTCCTTTCGTGCGCCGCGATCAGCGCAGTGTTTAAAACTCGGTTGGGTCAATCCCTGCAGGCATGGCTTCCGACTTTGCTGACACCGATCATAACGCTGGCGTTTATCTTCCTCGTGCTGCGACCCCTGCTCTATGAAACGTATACAGCGCCAACCAACTTAATGGCTCCCACGCTGATTGGAGAACACTGGCAAGGAATCTGCCCAGAGTGCGGCAGGCCCAATTACTGCTCCCCCACCGACCCGCGATTTAGCTCGGCCATTCCACCGCTCATGATTTGTGACGGTTTCCACGTCACGAGTGCAGCGGAAAACGGCAAGCAGATTCACGCTGGCGACCGCTTTCTGGTCGCCAAGTTCCTCTCGCCGCGAAGATGGGACCTCCTTGTCTTTCTGCATCCCGAAGACCCCTCAACACTTTACGTCAAGCGTCTGATCGGATTGCCCGGGGAGGAAATCCGCATGCGAGACGGCTCCGTGTGGGTTAACGGCGAACGCCAGACGCCACCCGATTCAGCACGCGGGATTGAGTACTTGTCGGCCCCCACTAACTTGCGCGGCCAGGACTTGTGGGGTTCGACGACCCGCCCGGCGCTGCTAGGCGACGATGAATACTTTGTGCTGAACGATTTCTCCGCGCAGCCAATGGATTCACGGTGTTGGAAACAAGGTGCTCCCGGACACAATCCTTATGCAGTTCCCGAATCGCACATCCGGGGTGTCGTTACTCACACGTACTGGCCGCCTCGTCGTTGGCGCATCCATCGTTGAACGCCAGGCTTACAGCGCGCCGCGTTGACAAGATGCTACGGCAATTCACCAACTCGATCGATTTCCCGTAGGACGCTACCAAGAGGCTTTCGACGGAACGAATGCTACAACTATGTTCGAAAGACGTATCGCGGCGGACCGCTAACTCAGTCCCTGTTGTGGAGCATGCCATGCACGCTGTTCGAAGTCTCCTTCCCGTTGCCGCTTGCCTGGTGGCCATTTGCCCAAGTCCGGTGGCCGCGCTCACCTATGACATCCATCTCTACCGACCGCTGGAGATCGCGAAAAAGGGGATCCATGCGACCATTCGCGAGACCCAATCGGGAGAGCTCGAGTGCGCGATATCGTTTGACAAAGGATGCGTCGGCAGCATGCGAGTCACGTCCGTCGAGTTGTCATCGAAAACCGACCACGCGGCGATCGATTTGGAATTGCGCGGCCGTGAAAGCGATGGGGCGCTCACATGTCGCTTTACGCTTTCGCGAAGTTTGCTCATGCATGGCCACGTCACCATCGGCGTAGAAGACACGATTCCGGGCGGCACTTTTTATCACGTCCACTTTGTCGACTTCGTCGAGTTTGACGAGGAGCTGCCTCCTGCCTTGAAACGGCGACAAGCAAGGCTCGCCGCACTTGAGATCGAGAGCAAGCTACCACGATACGGAGACTCGACACCGGCGCGCGGCGAACCCGCTGACCCCTCCCTACTGCAGCCAGGCAAAACTCGCATCACCCCATTCAACGCGCCGGGCGAATAGCCAAGTCACTAGCCAAGTCACCTAGCACGGGCCCTTTGCTCTGGTGGCACTCCTGGTTTGGCTGCTGAACTGAGCACCCGGGCGTCGCGGCCAAAACTCACCGGAGCCTCGTTGCCATGGGACTCTTGACCTTCAGCATTAACATCACTTTGGACGGCTGCATTGACCACCGAGTGGGAATCGCCGATGACGAGACGCACACCTTCTTCACGCGGCTGATGGACGAATGCGGAGCCATGCTGTGGGGCCGCGTCACCTACGAAATGATGGAGAGCTACTGGCCGGCGGTCGCCCGCGGCGATGTGGCAGCGCCGCCGGCAGTTCGCGAGTGGGCGGACAAACTGGAGGCCAAGCCGAAGTATGTGGTGTCGTCGACGCGAGATGACTTCCCGTGGACCAGCAGCCACCACATCGATGGCGATCTTCGGACGGGAGTACAAAGGCTTAAAGAGGCGACCCCGGCTGGCGTGCTGTTGGGCAGCGGCAAGCTCGCGACCGCGCTGGATCAGCTTGATTTGATCGACGAGTACAAGTTCCTCGTCCACCCCCTAATCGCCGGCCACGGCCCAACCCTTTACCAGAGCGGCCTAACCGACGCGCGACGGCTGGAGTTCGTCTCCGCAATTCCGCTCCGCAACGGCACAATCGCCATGCACTACCGGCGCGCGGCTGACCATAAGTAAGCGATTCATGGACAGTTTCGAACAATCCACGGCGAGCCACCCGGAGAGCAACTACTCCCGGCGGCCGTTTCGCTTCCACACACGGCATCTGCTCGGACTGATGGCCAGTGTTGGGATCGCATTTGCAGCCCTTGACCTGGCGATCAAACACTTCGGCGCCACGGACACCACCGTTGAGATCATCAATTATCATCCCACTTGGGAGCCGGGGTCCGTCGAATTCTTAGTGCGTCTCCGGAACGGATTCTCAACGTCCGCAGTCGCTGTGCCCGCAAATGGCGAAACGATCGACTATTCGAAACTCGTTGGCTCCACATTTCCCTTCAGATATCGCGCTCATAGAATTCTTTGGATCCCGGAAGAGAATCCAACGATGTTGGCCTACCTCCTTGTGAAGCGAAAGCTCGATCAAATGGCGAGTCAGTCGCCAACTCCAAATTGAGCGAAATAAGCGTCGCTGTTTCGAACATGCTCGACATCAAAGACCTCCCTGCCTGCGAACGCTATCTGGTCATCGCCGCGCGGCGTTCCGAGGCCGGCTGGGAGCAGGAGCGCGCTGCTGTCCGGAAGTGGCTTGAAACCAGTCGGACCTCCCTCGCAGGCGACTCTTGTGAGGCCCAGCCCACCAGTCCGGCAACGCTCTCACTAAAGGACGTGGATGCGATGCTCCGCACCATCAACTCCAGCCTGCCGCCCGATGCCTGTCCGGTCGTGGCACTTCACTGCTACGCCGACGTGCCGGCCGGCACCCAGTACGACGTGCTATTCGATCACGGCAATCCGGACACAAACGAATCGACACGTGCTGAAGTGCTGTTCGGCGTTGCTTATGACCGAGTTGTCAACACAACACTTTCCCACGGCCATCACCAGACTGCAGTCCTTCGCTTCCAGGATGGATTGCCAACGCTGCTAGGCCGATTGCCTTGGGACGCGACGTCGTCCGATGGTTTGTGCCTCTGTGCCGCGGCGGATTTCGCATACATTCGCGGGCGGCTAAAGGGCGCACATCTCAGCCGGATCAATTCCTTTCTCGCCGATCCGGTCGCACCTCGTTGGTCATCCAACGCCTTGGCGCAACTGTACGCCGATATCGACGGCGATCGAAGGCAACAACTGCTCACGATTCTGCCACTGATCGACGAACGCTTCGCCGCCTGCTCCGGGCCGCTGACCGAAGAACAGACTAATTTCTTGCGTGCGGTGACCTTGCACGCGTTCCCCGCCAACCCATTGGCGGCCGAAGACCTATCGTGGCTGTTTGCCCGGCTTCGAGCGATTCCTTCCGCGCAGCGAGCGCTGACCATTGCCCTCCTCATCCCGTTCCATGAACTGCCTCCCGACGTTCGATCGACCATTCTGTTGCTGCTGCAGGACACACCGGGCAACCGGTACGTTACGGCAGATCGCGCAGACGAGTGATTTCGTGTTCCAATACCACTGCACCCAAGCGGTCTACTGGGAAGTGAACGCGGAGGGCGGTCGGATGCCGGAATGGGGCAATTGACGATGCGCTCCCTGGAATCTGACGACTGAAGAGTAAACAGATCACACCTATATGGCCGAATTCCGATGAACACTGACATCGAATCGTACAACGAGAAGCAAGCCTCGCCTGAGGAACAATCGATCTGCCAGATGCTCGCGCAAGCGATTGACCAACTACTGCCCGAGGCCGAAAGCAAAATCTGGCATAGCCATCCCGTTTGGTTCCTTGATGGAAATCCAACGGTGGGCTATAGCAAGCAGAAGGCAGGAATTCGCCTGATGTTCTGGAGCGGCGCGAGTTTCGAGGAAGACAGATTGCTCCCGGGGACGGGCAAATTCAAGGATGCCTCGATCTTCTTTACGCATTCCGACGAGATCAAAATGACGGACCTGAAACGCTGGATCAAAAAGTCGAAATCGATCCAATGGGACTACAAGAATGTGGCAAAGCGAAAAGGGAAACTGGAGAGACTGAAGTAGATTTTGTGTCTCAGCGCGGTTCCACGGGCTTGCGCCCGTGGCTAACGTCTGTCGCCCCTGTCGGGGCTTTTGCGCTTGGCTTGCGTTGTCGCGGAATCCCGCCGTTTCCCGAAACCTATCCCTCGCTTACGCTTCGGGTTTCCTTCTATTGAAAGGTTCCACGGGCTTGCGCCCGTGGCTAACGTCTGTCGCCCCTGTCGGGGCTTTTGCGCTTGGCTTGCGTTGTCGCGG
This sequence comes from Planctomycetales bacterium, assembly GCA_020426845.1. Classification (GTDB taxonomy): domain Bacteria; phylum Planctomycetota; class Planctomycetia; order Pirellulales; family Pirellulaceae; genus JAGQPF01. Next base: position 10 of record JAGQPF010000552.1, on the reverse strand, counting down.
AATCCCGCCG
>JAGQPF010000551.1 GCA_020426845.1 Planctomycetales bacterium | reverse complement strand
GGATCGTCCGTAGCATGGGCGTCCTCGCCCGTGCGCGGCGAGCAGCCGCAAGGATTCGTCCCTAGCATGGGCGGCTTTTGATACTCTGGCTTTGATGCCCCACAAGGCCACAAGGGTTGCGCAGTGCGGCACGGGCGAGGACGCCCATGCTACGGTTGCGCAACGTTCCGCAAGCCCACTTCCATTATCCCGCAGCTATCTTCCCACCTCCATCTTCCCGCCCGTCCGCCTGCCGGAGTCACTATGTCCCGCCGCATCTCGCTTGCTCTCTCCCTGTTGCTCCTTGCCTCGATGGCATCGCCGCTCTGGTCCGGCGACAGTTGGCCGCAATGGCGCGGGCCGAATCGCAACGGCCTGTCTGACGAGACCGGCTTGAAGTGGAATTGGAGCGAGTCGGCGCCGAAGCTGCTTTGGATGGCGGAGGGGATGGGCGCCGGGTACTCGGGCGTCTCCGTCGATGGCGGCATGATCTACACCACCGGCAACACGGACGCGGGGCAGAGCGTCATCGCGATTTCCGATGCAGGCAAAGTGGTTTGGACTCAACCGCTAACCGACTCCGCACCCAAACACAGTTACGAGGGCGCGCGCTGCACGCCCAGCATCGATGGCGAGCGGCTGTATGTCGTCGGCTCGCATGGCGCCATCTACTGCCTGAATCGAGGCGATGGTGCGATTCGCTGGCAAAAAGATTTTGGCGCGACGTGGGGCGGACGGATGATGTCGGGTTGGGGCTTTTCCGAGTCGCCGCTGGTCGATGGAGACCGAGTGCTCTGCACGCCTGGCGGCCGCGACGCGATGATCGTTGCTCTCAACAAGGAGACGGGTGACGAGGTTTGGGCCGCCAAGATGCCGAACGAGAATTTTTCCGCAGGTAAAGACGGGGCTGGTTATTCTTCGATCGTCGTCTCCAACGGCGCCGGCGTGAAGCAGTACGTCCAGGTCACCGGCCGCGGCGCCGCGGGCGTCCGCGCCAGCGACGGCAAAGTGATGTGGGTCTACAACCGCGTCGCCAATCGCACGGCCAATATTCCCACGGCGATTGTGGACGGCGATTACGTGTTCTGCTCAACGGGCTACGGCACCGGCTCGGCGCTGCTGAAGCTCGTTGCCAAGGACGACGGCGTTGTTGCCGAAGAGCAATACTTCCTCGGCAAGAATGAGTTTCAGAATCACCACGGCGGCATGGTGTTGGTCGATGGGCATATCTATGCCGGCCATGGTCACAACAACGGTTTCCCGATCTGCGTCAATATGCTGAAAGGGACGGTCGCGTGGGGCGGAGACGTGCGCGGCGTCGGCGGCGGCTCGGCGGCGGCCACCGTGGCTGACGGCCATCTGGTGCTGCGTTACCAAACGGGCGAGCTGGCGGCGATCAAGGCCGCGGCGGACTCGTACCAGCTGGTCGGCACCTTCAAGCCCGTGTTTCAGCAGGGCCGAAGCTGGGCTCATCCGGTCATCGTCTCGGGCCGCATGTACCTGCGCGAGCAGGACAAGCTGATGTGCTACGAGCTGAAATAAGGCGGATCGCCAGGCGGATCGCGTACCATCCGACGTTTGCCGGGAACCTTTCTCCGTTTAGTTGTGTCGAATTCTGCGGGGCCCGATGATCGGGACGGTGGAATTCGCACGCGAACGAGAGAGTGAATGGCAGAAGACGCCTGGATTTATGCGGGCGGCGCGGCGGCGCTGACCTTGATCGCCTCCTGTTGGAGCTACCTGCGGGGGCTTTGGTCGCAGCTGACCAGCCGGCTGGTGATGTCGGTGCAGGTGAGTGGATTTCAGGCGGAAGCGATTCAGTTGCTGCTCCGCGAGAAGTTCACCGCCTCGCGGCTGGGCCCGCGCGAGTACATCGGCTGGCTGCTGCACGTTCGCAGTCGACAGCGGACGCAGTTGGTCGCGATGGAGACGATCGGCACGGCCGGCCGCATCTTTTGGCGCGGCTGGCGGCCGCTTTGGGTGCTCAAGGGCCGCGGCGATTCGAGCGAGCATCAGGAGGGCGTCACGTCGCGCACCTGGCAGTCGAACGAGCTCAAGCTGCTGTTCGTCCGCGGGCTGTTTGATCCGGACCAGCTGGTGCTGGAGGCGGCCGAGCACTTTAACGCTCGGATCGCTGCGTTCGGCGACGAGGACGTGCCGAACCGCCGGCGCCATTTCGTGCGACATGTTTATGGCACGGCCGGCCACACTAGCGCTCACATCGGGCGGCACCGTCGCGCCGACAGTGACGCTCCTGCTTCCTCTTATGACACACGCGGCTGTCTTCAGCACCGGCCGATCGGCTGGGAGCTGTCCGAGCTGGGGCACCCCGACGGCGGCGACCAGGCGGCGGTCAGCCGGTTGGCGTTGAACGCCGAAGCGCGTCAGCTCGTGCGCGAGGCTCACTTCTGGTCAGCCAACGAGCAGTGGTATCGCGACCGAGCAATCCCTTGGCGTCGCGGCTGGCTGCTTCACGGTCCGCCCGGGACCGGCAAGACGGCCCTGATCCGCGCGATCGCCGAGGATCTGGATCTGCCGGTGTTCGTCTACGACTTGGCGAGCCTGATGAATGAGGAGCTGCCGAACGCCTGGTCGCAGATGCTCTCGCAGGTGCCGTGCATGGCGGTGATTGAGGACATTGACGCGGTGTTTCACGGTCGCCGCAACATCACGGGCCGCGAGCAGCACTTGACGTTCGACTGCCTACTGAACTGCCTGGATGGCATCGAACGCTGCGACGGGTTGTTCGTTGTGGTGACCACCAACAATCTGGACCACATCGATCCCGCACTGGGCCTGCCCGACGGCGAGGGCATCAGCACTCGCCCCGGTCGGATCGACCGCACGCTCTACTTGGGGCCGCTTGAGGAAGACGCGCGAGTCGCCATTGCCGCTCGAATTCTGCCGGGCGAAGCCGAGCTGCAGGCCCACGCCGTGCGCGCGGGCGACGG
>JAGQPF010000058.1 GCA_020426845.1 Planctomycetales bacterium | reverse complement strand
TGGCCAGATGCTGAAGTCGAGATGTTGGTCCAAGCGGAGCAGTCGCAGCTCCATGCCAAAGCATGGAACGCCATTCGCGAGCCCAAGCGTCTGATGCAGATCAAGTCGTCCCGCGAAGGCGACTCGCGTCCCTTCATCCACGCCAAGTTCTACGCCTTCGTTGGTGCGAATGAAGCGGTGGTGTTCGCGGGAAGTGCGAATTGCTCACGTGCTGCTTTGCTGATCCCCGGCGAGAGGGGAAACGCTGAATTGCTCGCGGTGACGAGGCTGTCTCCGACGGCACTCCAAGACCAGCTCTTCGCAGGCATTGACGCGAGTTCAGAACCGCCATCACTCCTTTTGTCGCCTCCCGAGACGCCACCGTCGGCAACAGAGTCACCCTTCAGAATCCACTCGGCGTCGTATGAGCATGGCGTATTGTCGGTCGCGATTGACGCACCTGCATCAGCGACGGTGTCAGAGTTCACGATCGACGAGTCGCCCGTCCCACTCGGGGACATCGACATCAGCCCAGAGCACCTTCGAGTGCGATGGCACGGCCCACTCCATCGGGTGCGGATCACCGTGGCGGGTACTGACGGCATGCCCCTTGGTGTGGTCGAGCATTGGATCGACCACGAGTTTCTGCTTGGTGCAACAAGTCGCCAAAGGCAGATGGCTCAAGCACTCAGCGACAACGTCGCACCCGGACAATGGACGTTCCAGGGCTGGACAGAGGTGATGCGTCTGCTCGGCGACAATCTCCGGTATACGCCCCGAAGTACCCCCACAAGCCCAGGAGATAAGGCTCCTGCTCCGACGAGCACACAGACTGTCGACACGAGTCAGTTCGTGACCGACAACTACCGCTTACCGGGACACTACCGCGAGTCCTCACCGATGGATGAGGCGGCTCGCGTAGTAGGGCTCCGGGGTCTCTTGCTGGAGTACTTCGGTGTTGACTACGACGGCGATGAGGCCGAGAGCCCAAGCACTGAAGAGGAGTCGGGAGAGGATGAGGTCGACCGCCCCGAGACAGCTTCTCGCAGCAATGAACCCTCTGAGAAACCAAAGCGAAAAGCAGCGACCAGTCGGAGTCTCTCCGACGCCGAGAAACGTCGCGGACGCCGAATCGCACTCAAGATCATCGACACCTGTACCGCTCCGGAGTTCATCGAGACACGCCTGCCCTCCATGCTCGGCTCTGACCTCGCGATTGCGTCCGTCTTGCTCGTCTCTGGACATGCTGAGTCCTGGCTGACCGCCGAGGACTTCGTCGACTTCACATACCGATTGTGGTCCGTGCTCTTCTTCGATGACGAGGCTGACAATGACGCAAAGGGAGCGACCGTGGGAGCTCTGGAGCGACGCTTCAGTAACTGCACCGACCCGATTCGATTCGCGGAGGACATGCGATCGCCAAGGCTCGCGGCGGCACTTGCAACCTGGAGCTTCTCGTGTCCAAGCAACGTTGAGCGTCCGGAGGTCGCCCGGTTTCGTCTTGCGACGAGGCTGGCAGTCGCTCGAATGCCGTGGCTATGGTGCCTCGACGATCTGACCGGAGTCGAGAAGGAGCTGTTCGCTATCGCGGACCGCACAGCGTGGCTCGGAGTCATGACAGAACAACGGCATCGTGACCTTGCCGAGTCATGGAACACGATGCTGAAGGAAGGGCTCGCTCTCTCTCGGTTGGAGAGCGTCCTGCTCCGGCAGGACCTGGCAGCACTCCGAGCGACCGTCAAGCAGGACCAGGTTGAAGCGGGAAGCCTGCTCTGGCAAGGCCCCAAGCTCGGATTCTGTGTTCTTGGAGCGGCCGCAAGTCGGTCACGCACCAACGCGGCTGCTGTGCCGGTGTATTCGTTGAGGAAGACAAACCGTGACTTGAGGATCGCTCCGTCGTATCTCTTGCCGTTTGAGGCCCTTCTGTCGCACGCCGCTCAGTCCTCACCCGAACAGTTACGGGCAGACGACGCAGAAGCATTGGCGATCTTCATGGCGGCCATTCGTTCGACGTGATCGCACGAATGGTCGGCTATGCGACCGCGTCAGGACCGCAGGCTCACCTCACTCTGTGGCGAACTGCTCAAGCTCCAGATCGAACAACTGATCAACCTTGTCCGGAATAGTCACCATCAGACTCTTCTCTTCACGGAATGTTCTGTGTGGATCACCGCGGAACGAGAGCCAGTTGAAGCTCCCGTACACAGCGAATCGCCGGTCCTGGATCAGCACCTTTGCATGAGTGTTGCCGATGTACTTGAACGTGACGTTGTCAAAGTCACGGCTTAGTCGCTCAAGATCGTCAATTGCTCGTGCATCCACTTCCCTCAAGTCCCGTTCTTTGTCATCGCCGATGCCCCAGCCGATATAGACGGCGACACCGGCCTTCGCCAGGTCCCGCAATGAACCCACGAAACGGTGATTGACGACCCCCGCGCGAATCCAGGGTGAAACGATGAGCAGTCGGCTCCTGCTATCGGTGAGAGCTGCCCGAAGCAGAGGAGCATGCTCAGGCATCGAGAGCCGCCTAATGGTCGGTCTCGTGATGCTGGATTCCGCCGCCTTTGCCCGCTCGCGAGCCTCGCGGGCTCGGGTCATCGCCGCATCGCGTTCCGGTTGCTCGACAGCCTCTTTGACCGCTTCCTCGGCCGCGTCACACTCAGCCCTCGCTAGGAGAGCCTCCCCGAGGCCTCGGTCCTCGGGCCCCTGATTGTCGTCGTCTTCAACCCCGCCCTTGACCGTCTCCGGGAGGGCAATTGGTCCTCCGAGATCGTCCTTCAACTCGCTGGCGATCTTCAGCCGCCGAATGCCGTCGCAGCGTGCGAATGCGTCGCCATGAACTTCGGAGACCTTCCCGTTGATAGCGAAGGCCACGAGCAGGTCTGAGGGTGTCCGCCCTCGGTAGACGAGTGCCACAGCGGGCCGGTACATGACGTATCGCTTTTCTACCTCCAAGAACGACAAGATGCTGACGAGCCGCTTGCGGCGACCGGTGGCTTCGTCGAGCATCCGTTCCACTTCGACACGGTCTAGGTCGTCTGCTGTTGGAGGTTTGCCACCGATGGTCGGAATGCGACGCCAGCCCTGCACCTTGGTGTCGTGCACCGTCACAAGCCCCTCATCCGAGACGGCAACGACGCGGCGGGTGAGCCCGTCCCAGAACAGTTGGATCATCCTCTCTTCGGGATGCTCTGCGGCTTCTGTTGCGAGCGTGCGTTGTCCCTTGGCGGAGAGTGCGAGCTGTTGACGACGAGACCCTTCAGGAGCCACTAATGCGACGTGATCGCCTCGTACCAGCTCTGACAAACAGCCCGTCACGAAACGGGAATCTAACCCAAGGACACCAGTGATCTCATCCGTTGACTTCAAGCCAGCGGCAATGCTCCGAAGCAAGAAGACTTCAGTGGTGGATAATGCCGTTTCGCACACCGCGAGCGTCCGCACTGTCAGGCGGTAGACGGGCATCGCAACCTCGCCATACGAGACGAGCTGGTATCCCGGGCGGCGTGCGTATCGAAGAGCTACATACTCAGGGTCTCTTGGAGCAAAATCGCCGGGAGTCACATCGCCACCTCTTTCAGAGCACAACCATCGGGGTGGGATTCGATGTACTCCACGACCAGCCGAAGGGGATTCGGATCGTGAGCTTCGCGGCAGAAGACGTGGTCACCGATGATGAACAACCAGTCCTTGCCTCGCGACAAGGCCACGTTGAGGCGTGATTCCTTACGCAAGAACCCGATCTGCCCCTGCGGGTTGTTCCGTGCGACCGAATAGATGCAGACGTCGGCCTCTCGCCCCTGGAATCCGTCCACTGTGTTGATCTCGATTCGGAGATTGGGCCAAGCGGATTCCCGAGCCCCGGTCACTCGGGCAATCTGTCGACATTGCCCGGCATACCCTGCGATGACGGCCACCGTCACCGGCTCGGCTCGACCCGCGGCCTTCTCATTGATCCGAGCCAGCAGTGTTGCGATGAACGATGCTTCACACGTGTTGATGTACGTGTCGTCCTCTCGCTCTTCCGTCGCATTGGCAACACCCGCAGTTGAGAACCACGTCACATTCCTCGAAGCGACAGGAGCAAGCCAGTCGGGGCAGTCATCACGAGCAGATGTCAAGCCACCGTGGTAGAAGCACTCGCTTACAAGCCCCCCGATTGCAGGAGCCATTCGATGCTGGATCGTCAGTGTCTTCGTGGAGTCTGGCGGCAGGTGGTGTGCAAGGCGATCGAATAGGGTCTGCTCCAACTCTCCACTGTCGAGGCCGTACTTAGCCAGAAGATCCTTTCGCTCAGACAGAATGCCTTCGAAAGGCGGCAACTGCTTGCTGTCGCCGACTACCACCCAGCGCTTTGCCGTGGCCATCGGAACAAGCATCTCCGTAGCCCAAGCTCGCGACGCTTCGTCGATGATGCACAGGTCATACTCAATGTTGCCAGCTCCATACCGACCGGCGAGCCCTAGGCATGTCGCGGCAACGACATCGCAGCCGCCGAGAAAGGCATCGTAGAAGTCCTCTGTCTTGTTGAGTCGAGCCCACCACTCCTCGTGCATCGTGAGCAGCTCGCGGAATAGATGGACGTTCTTCGTGCCCTCTAACAAAGACGCGATCCATTCCTGCTGTGCAGTGGTGTCTAGCTCCGCGAGCTCGACAGCAGCATCCCCGAGCTGCCGCAGTCGAAGCCGTGCAACTTCCACCCGGCGGTGAGCCCGTGCCTGCTCATCCTGAAGCCTCGATAGGCGTTCGGCAGGAGTCTCCCCCAGCTCTCCAAGGTCTGCGGCCAGTTCCGCGGGAGCTGGCTCCTCGGGCAGCCCTTTCTCGACCGCCTCACGTGCCTCCAACAATTCGTGCCCAAGACGTCCAGCGCGTAGACGCTCAGCGACGAAGCGTTGGAGATGAACACCGACTTGCACATCGTGCGGTTTCAGACCTCGCTCGTCCGCCCATTGGAACAGGTACTTCTCGCCACGCTCCCGCACGTCATCAACCCACACCTCAATCTGTCGGTCGATGAGCAATGGTTGCACAGAATCAGATACTCGGGCATCAAAGGGATCACCGATTCGAACAACTCGGAGGTCGTGCCGATGCCTCTGGATTCTCTCAATGGCGTTGTCGAGGGCGGCATGCGTTTGCGATGCGATGAGCACGTGGCTGCCGGGCTGCCGACGATGCTGCTGAAACACCAGTTCCGCAATAAACGTCGTCTTGCCGGTGCCGGGCGGCCCCTGCACGACCAGGAAGTCGGAAGACCCACAAGCCGAGGCAACTGCCGCCCGCTTCGCTTGATCTAGCCCCTCCTGTACGAAGTCGATGCTCTCATCGACCATGCTGGGCGTGGAGTCACCGGGATGCAGCAGCAGCCGACCCAAGTCCGACCTCGTTGTTCTGCCGAATCGTGTGGCATCCAGAGCTCTCTTCTGCCTGTCGAGAGCACGCTCTGCCCCTCTGATGTCGAATGCAAGAGAACCGGCGTCCGGGCAGTCCCCAAGATGATCGAACGAAACCGCGACGCTCGTGCTCGTCGCGTATTGAACGACGCCGAAAAAGCGTCGGCCATCACGCAGTTCCACGAATCGGCTCTGCCCGACCAGGCTCTCGGCCTCGTCTGTTGGGCGACTCAGCTCGAACGTCGCAACTCGTCCGTCGAGGCTCACAGACTTGTAGGGGAGGGAGCGAATCTTCTCTTTCTCTGCATCTCGCTTCGCGCGGAGAATCGCGTCCCACGTTGTGAAGAGTGCCTCCTGCTCCCGCTCCAACTCGCTAGCACGTCTCTTCTCGTCGTGCTCGTGCAGTCCGAGGCGTAGCTGCTCCATGAGTCGCCGACCGCTTGAAGCAGATGTCGGCTGGCCATACGTGAATGCGAACGGAAGCTCCCACGCCCGCTCCCGCCATCGCTCCATCAAGTCGGCTGGCGGGAGGCCCGCAGAGAACAGCACCAAGTGGTCATCCGTCCTCTCGTCGATCTTCACGTGATACCACAGCGACTGACCGAGCAGGCGGTACTCTCCTTGACACTCCTGCATCCGGCCGCCGTCATCGACACGTTCCCACCGGAGGAGCTGGGCTCCCGATTCGAGATCGCCGAGAAGTGCCGCTCGGGTTCTCTCGAATGTCCCCTCGCCGAGTGCTGCGACAATCTTGTCCTGGCACGACGGTGGCACATGAATACAAATCGACTCCCTCCACTGGGCTGCACGCTTTCGGTACAGGCGATCTAGTTCAGCGAGGAAGGCCCCAGCGTTTCGTGGCCGCTCCTCTGGTTGAAGGGAAACCGCCCGAGTGAAGGCTGCAACCGTTTCGGGCGGTGCATCAAAGGACTCGACTAGTTTGGAGATGTCTTCAGTGTGAACGGGCCTCGTTCCACCGAAGCACTCCAGCATCGTCACCGCGAACGAATACACGTCACGGGTGTAGGTCCAAGTGCCGTCGTCAATCTCGGGCGGTGTGTACGGCCGTGATTGAAATTCCGCAAGCGTAATACCAGGTGTGATCCACTCCTTGAGCTTCGCGATTCCGAAGTCGGCCAGCTTCACCGCTCCAACGCCATCAACAAGCACGTTCCCGGGCTTGACGTCGCGATGAATGCAGTGCCGCTCATGAGCGGAGTTCAGAGCGACCAGCAGCGGTCTGGCGACGTGTTCGTAGAAGGAGTCCCACCCGTCTGGGCTGTTGCTGGTGAGGTAGTCCCGGAGAGAGTTCTCCATCCAGTCCAAGACCAAGTACGCTTCGTTCGTGTCCCTGTCTATCCCGTGGTCGCGAAGTGTGACGATATGGGGATGCCGAAGCTGCTCAAGAGCTGCCACTTCGACTTGGAATGAACGCTCAACAACCTCGTGTTCGTCAATGTTCTCAGGAACTCGGAACACTTTGACCGCGACAGCCTCACCGGACGCCATGTCTGTCGCCCGATACACCGTGGCCATGCCGCCCTTGCGGCCAGCCGCAAGAGCTAACGCATATCGATCAGCAAGGACTCTGACGTTTGCAGCCATTCGGGCTTCCTCGGTCAAGAGCAACTTCAGCTCGGGCGAAGCTACCAGCTGCATGCCCAGAGTGGGAGTGTCGTCCCCATTTGGGCGTCAGGTAAAGCCGAACTCGCGGAGCAACTCTATGCGCGGTCATTCTACGCCCTTGCGAAGTAACTCGCCCCGTACCCACTCGATCAGCTTGCGATGCTCCGGTGCAACGGGCTTCATGTAGCGGTCTGCCATCGCAGAACTCGCTGAGTGTCCGAGCCATTGCTTCATCGCAACGATCGAGCAGCCGCTTCGTGACCCGTACTCGGTCGCCCCAAGATGTCGCAGCGTGTAGAAGCCGCCGAGCGTGTCCTTTGTCTCGCCGATGCTCTCACGCAGCCGCTGCCACCACTGGAGCACGCCGTCCGACCGAGTGTGGACGACGGGTTTCCCGTTCTTCGTGACGAAGAGCAGCTCGCCATCGGGACGCGGAGTTTCTGCGAGGTAGTTCACGATTGCGTTCCAGATTCCGGGTGGTGTCTCGCCGAACCGTTCGATGCCGGTCTTCCGGCGTCGAAGGTCGTACCCCTTCTCGTCGATTTGTCCGACGCGAACGTTTGAGATATCGCTCTGCCCAAACCCGAGCCCGATGCCCATCCAGA
>JAGQPF010000550.1 GCA_020426845.1 Planctomycetales bacterium | reverse complement strand
GTTCATCCACAGCACATAGGCCGTGTGAAGCTGGCTGTCCCATGTCTTCTGTTGTCGAACGTGTCTGAAAGGGCTTGCATAGGCATCTGGCCCAAGCCGCACAACATAGGAAATCAAGCTTCGAAAGCTCTGCCTGTAGGGCAGTTGATCCGACGAATGAGGCAGATCGAACAATGCCCATCCCAAGAGTGTTCGCCATCGTTCCGCCTTGTAAACGCGCTCACCAGTCTGTTCGTCCTGGTCGGGCTGTTCCGGCCAACCATCAGTTGGGCCTTCTACGACGATTCGATTGTGATCTGCCACTGCTCGTGTGACTTTCACTCGATTGTCGCGAAGGGTGATGTCAACGGTGAAGACCCAGGATTGCAACGGCTCGATCAGTAGCCCCTTGCCCTTGGCTGGACGACTGCCGAGACAGAAATTGATAATCTCTAGCAATGTCGATTTACCGACCCCGTTTCGAGTATCTTTTTCTGTGGATGCCTCAGAACGGTCGGCCAATATGATATTTAGGCCAGTGGTGAACTCGACCGGATGAAACGAGCGATGATTGGAGGTTACTCTGTGGATCATATGGCCGTCCGGTGAATCATGCCTTTGGAGAGGTCAATAACCCCCATGACGTATAAGAAATCCAAGCCAAGAATGAAGCGCTCAAAAGTACCTACGACAGGCTCATCTCTGACTTTATCCCAAAGGCTGGTAATGGTCTGTTGCCGCTCGATGTAGCGAAGCACCGCTGCGCCGACACCGATCAGCGCCTGTTCTGCAGGTATGTGTTTCGAAGGAAGGATCATTTTTCAAACACCTCGCAGGCCTCGAACAAGTGGATCAGCACAGCCAAGCCGGCAGATCGTTGAGCCTGCCGTTGGAACCCCTGCTGGGCAAAACGACACATCAATTCGAAAAGATCGCCGCCACTTGTTCCCTCTTTCTTTAGTCGCCAGTACTCTTCCAAGAACCCCGCCTTGAGACGTTCTGGAAATTCGCCATCTGTCTGGGCGACGGTTTCAAGGTACCGGGCGACTTCACCCGCAACGCCGAGCCCCATGGCAATTACGCCCCGCGCATCGTCGTCAAGATCGTTCTTTTTTATTTTGTCTTCTATTTCCAGCAGCGAGTAATCGCTGGTTACTGCTGAGGGCTGAACAACTAAGGCCCATTGCGTCGCCTCCTCCAATTCGGCAAAGCCGATGTCAGCGAACGCGTCAAGCAAGGCTTGGCGCACCCTCTTCTCGTGATCAGCTTTGATCGTTTTCAGGCGTTCGACGGGATAGTCCAATTCCCCCTGAGGAATCGTGTCAATTCGCTTGTGGCACGCCCCACAGAGATATATGAGATTGTGATAGCTGTTCCGTTCCGCCTCGGTCATCTTTGGGTCAAATCTTGCCGACTTCTGCTTCTTACCGGATCCGCTGTTTTCGCCCGCAATGTGCGCTGCTTGGCCTTGATTGATGGGATCGCCATTGACACTGTCAATTGACAGCCTACGCCCGTGCTTCTCACATTCAGGCAGAGCGCACATATCCCCACTTCTATAGGCGAGAAGGATTTTCGTGGCTTCACTAGCACTCATACCGCCACCTCCCCGTTCATCAGTTTGGGAAGGAGGAGGTCGCGGGCTCCTGCCAGCGAGGCATTCTGTCGCTTCAACAATTCCATTTGCTGATGCAGCGGTGTCACCGTTTCGTCGAACAACCGAAGGATCTTCTGATCCGCGATAAGGATCGAGCGGCTGTGGGCAAAATCTCGATTCAATCCGGGAACGGCAACATCCGTATTGATGAAGTTCATCTGCTTCAGTGCGTAGTAGAGGAAGAGAGAACACCGCTCTGAATCGATGAAATACACTGTATCAATCGGGTGGCAATCATCCGGGGACCAGTAAACGCTCCCGACATTGCCTTTTCGACCGACAATAATGGTGGGGCCGAGCACAAGAGGTTTTGTGTGGGTTCCGACGACTCCACTTGACCCATAGACAGGAAATGGCCCAGGAACGCGATCATCGCTCTTGAGAGCTTTACCGTATTTCAGTGGCGCAACATCCCCCAACTTCTTTTTCTCCCACCCCTCCGGCACGCCGTCGACGATCTTGACATGCTCGTGGCCGGGGAAGCGCAGATGGACGAACCATTCCTTGTAGAGCAGCCGCGCCGCCTGCTCCAGCAGATGAATCCGCCGCCGGTTGTTTTCGATCAGGTCGTCGTAGGCGGAAAGAGTGTCACTGATTGATCGTTGCTTGCTGATTGAGGGTATTGAAACATCGAAGTCTGGAAACTTCTTGATTGGGATTCGATCTACAGTTGCACCGCTGATTGTGTTCGCCTCGACAACCGCTCTCCACGCCGGTGACATGAAGTAATAGTGCAAAAACCGGGGGACGATTTTGCCGAGATCCGGTCGCACGAGCGCCATGCGGCGGCCTAGACATCCAAGAAATCCTTCAGGAATGAGGGCATAACGGTGAAGCGTTGCTTCATAGGAGAAAACAACATCGTCTTTCTGAGGCGTTACTCTTTTTGTCCATTTCGGGAACTCTTGTTCCGAGACGTGACGTATTTCAGAAAAATCTAAACGGCCGTCAGGAGTGACATTTTTTATTCCAAGGAAAATCGTCCCTTCATTGACCTCTTTTGGGGTTGCGTGTGGTCCGTCAAAGATGCCCAGTGCAAAGGCCTTGATAGGAGCAGTTCTGAGTTCACTCATATGCCCAGCACCTTGAAATTCTTCTT
>JAGQPF010000057.1 GCA_020426845.1 Planctomycetales bacterium | reverse complement strand
CGACCGGTCCCTCGGGCCTCACAAGGGTCGCCTGCGATGGAGGCCCGACCGGTCCCTCGGGCCTCACAAGGGTCGCCTGCGATGGAGGCCCGACCGGTCCCTCGGGCCTCACGCTGCGATGTCGTGTGGCTCGCCACGAAACAGCCTTGGGGTTCATAGGCGAGCACCCGCTCCCAATCGCCGCGCAGCTGGTTCCAGCCCGCTTCGTCCGACAGAGCGAGACAGCCGTCCAGGTCGCTTGGGGTCATGACTCGGACCGTCCATGCGTGTGGCTGGTCCGTCACCACAGTTGTTGACCTGCATGTTGTTCGAGCGGCTGGTCGGAAAGCAGCTCGCGGGCATCGGCTAGCGTCAAGGCGTCGATGCGGCCCACCAACTCGGCCGTGTCCAAGGCTTGATAATTCAGGATGTCGCCGATAATTCCGTTGAGCTCGCGCTGTTCGACGTGGCGTTGGAATGCCGCAAGGTCCGGCGTCAGCTCGACGGCGGTGGCGAAGTCCATTTGGCCACGAGCGATTTCCTCCAGCCGATCGGGCCACCACTCTCGGTCGAGCAGCGTCGGCGCCGCTTGCTCAACGAGTCGAGTCTCCACGCCGCCGGCGTGTTGGTCGCCTCGCTCCGAGGCAAACTCCGCCAGTGGCTCGTGTAGCCAGCGAAATTTCCAACGTTGCGCTTCGCTCCGCCGCAGCCCGGCAACGATCGCCTCGCGGTGGGTGATCGATCCGTGGACATCGACGACGTAGATGGCGCCGGGTTTGAGCCATCGCTGGATGGCGGTTGCGAACCGTTGCACATATTCCGCCAATAGGTCGGCGGTGATGTCGACGCTCATGCCGAACGGCAAGCCCCACGCGAGCTGGCCGTAATCGACAGGCCGGACCAACTCGACGGCAGACTCGACTCGTTGCAGTCGCTCCAACGCGTCATAACTTTGAATGGTGTCGGTCGCCAGCGGCAGGTGCGGTCCGTGCTCCTCGACCGTCGTGTCGACACTAAAGGCGGCGATGGCGGGAGGCTCGATTGCGGGAAGCGTTGCCGAGGGCAACTCCACAATGCGGATGTCCGCGTTGGTTGCTGCGTTGGTTGCCGCTTTATCGTCACGATAGACGGGGAAGCAAGTCTGAATGCGGGCAACGAGCTGCGCCTTTAGCGCGTCGGTGAGCGCCTCGTGGTACAGCGGCGGGAGCAGCCCCGGCCCCAGTTGTTCAAGCTGTTCGTACGGGGTGCCCAGCGAGCAAATCGGCAGCGTCCAGCGGGGCCATGCCGACGCTCGAGACGCTTCCGCCGCGGCTATCGCCTTAAGCTTCGGCAGCGTGTAGGCGCCGACCCATGCGCCCTGATTGATCTGTCTCGGCAAGTAGCCAGCCAAGGGCGTCAGCTGCTGAACCTTCACGTTATGCCTCGGTGATGGTTACGGACCGGCTCAGGTCATAGGTGAGCGCGGGCTTGGCGATCTGCACGTCGTTTCGCAGATAGTGAAACGCAACGGCGCGGCGCGAGCGATTGGACCGATTGGCGGACGATTGGTGATAGGTGTTGCCGTGATGGAAGGAGACGCCGCCCCGAGGCACCGGGGCCGCGGTCATCTCGCAATCCAGCTGGTCGGGCGGGATCAACAAATTGAACGGCTCGCCTTCGGGAGCCACGTGCGGCACGACGCCTCGCCGGTTGGTGCCATCGCCATAGAACAGGCAGCCATTCTCCGTGGTCGCTTCATCCAACGCGATCCAGGCGGTCACCATGCCGTCCAGATCGACCGGCCCAAAGTAGAAGTTGTCTTGATGGACCGGCTTGGGACCACCGATCCCCGGCGGCTTCATGAACACCTGGCTGAAGAAGACGGACACGCCTTTGCCGATCAGCGTTTCAACCATGTCGACCAACGCGGCATGCCGAGCGAGCTGGGCAAACGCCGGCCGCTCGAAAACAGGCTGATCCAATTTGCGCAACGGGGTCTCGCTGATATCGTCGCCCGTGCCCCCGCGCTCCAAGTACCAAGCGCGTTGTTCGTCGGTCATCGTCGACCGAAACTCGTCGCTCCAACGGGCGATGTCCTCCAAGGCGGCGTCCATCTGCTCGGCGGTGAACACGTCTGCCACCGTGAGATGGCCGGCCTGACGATAGGTTTCCAACTGGTCCGCGGTAAGTGCGTTCATGCGACGTCTCGGCGCGAGGTTTCGCGGCCCAAGGAGATGTTAGCCCGACAGCTTTTCGTAAAGCGCGAGGCCCGTTTTGTAGGCCATGCCGAGGAGCATCAGAAAGCCGGCTCCGCCAACGGTCATGGCAACTGGCCCGTTGACGTGCTCTCCCATCACTGATTTGCTGCTGGTCAGCCAGAGCAGCACTCCGGCGATCAAGGGCGCCCCAACCACTGTCACCGCTTGTGCCGCGATGATGGTCGGCGTTCGGTCCCAGCCAAAGCCGATGACCGCGATGCCAACGGCCATGCCGGTCATCAGAGCCAGTGTCGTAAACAGACGTGGCCAGAGGTCTGTCGGCTTCGTGCCCAGATTCAAGCCATCGGCGAGGATAAAGCCCCCGATCATCGAGTTGACGATGAACGAGGAGTAAGCGGCAGAGAACAGGCCAATACAGAAGATCAACTTGCCGCTGGTGCCGAAAGTCGGCTCTAGGGATGTGGCCACCTCGACCGGATTGGCGAGTTTGATTGTCGCTCCCGTATAGAGCCCCGCGGCCGCGGTGGACATCAACATAATAGTGATCAAAGCCATAATCACCGAGCCGATGCGGGCATCGATCATGCCGTTGGCGAGATCTTTGACCAGCCAGCCCTTTTGACGCACGAGATATGCTTGGTAGAACGCGGCGCTGATCACGAACGTCGTGCCGACAAGCCCTAGCACTTCCAGCCCAAGCTGTCCCGATTTGGGCACGAACCCCTTCGCCATCTCGGTGACGGAAGGTTGGAGTCGCAACAAGTTGATGGCAAAGCTGACCAGCATCAAACCCACGAACATCATCATCAGCTTTTCGAGCGCGTTGTAGAAGTTCTTGAACGCAAACAGGAACGAGATCGCGATCACGTTGAACAGCACGATCAGCCCAACCACGATCCGCTTGTCCGCAATGAACGTCTCGAAGGCGGCTGCGACGCCGATGTTGTTGCCCGACTGAAACGCCGCCGAGATGAAGAACACACACAGACCGACCAGCGCCGCGAGCCCGGGGCCGGCCTTTTCACGCAACAGATCGCAGGGAGCGTCTTTGCCAACCGTGCCCAGCTTCGCTCCCATCAGCATGTAAGTCATCATGAACACCACCGAGACCACCACCACCCACAGCATCGAGTAGGCGTTGTTGGCGCCAACCGTCGAGCTCGTCATGATGCTGCCCGGGCCGATGACCACACATGCGGTGATCAGGCCGGGGCCGATGCGTTTGTACCAGGGGGTGGGGAGAGTTGCGTCCATCGTGTGCGGAGCTCGCAGGCGAGATTGTCGAAGGCGGGAAGGAAACCGCTGGACCGTCGATTTGCGACAACGAGCGGCGATGAGTGATCGTTGCCAATAATGGCCGCGGGAGACCTCGCAGTATCGCGCTGCCGGCGTCCGTTTGCAACTCGGCGGCTCAATCCGGCGTGAAAATTGCGATTCAGATTCAGATTCAGATTCCGATTCAGATTCCGATCCCTCGCTTACGCTTCGGGTTTCCTTTCGAAGTTGAAAGTGACGCGCGCAAAAAAACGATGCCTCGCGCCGGAGACGCGAGGCATCGGGTCATCGTGGTGGGTTGTGCGTTGACGACCAGTTAGTCGTCAGCACCGGACGAGTCGGGGTCGACCGATTGGCCCTGCCCGAAGAGAGCGTCGATTTCGGGCTTGGTCGGTTGCGAATCGAAAGCCGCCGCGCCATCGTCGCCTTGATTCAGCAAGGGGAACTCACGCAGCAACGCATCCGGGCCGGCGGTGCCGATCAGCTCGCCACCCTCCATGTTCAGCCGCACTTCGGATTCCTGGAACGTGCGGAAGCCGGTTCCGGCGGGAATCAGGTGGCCGAGAATGACGTTCTCCTTGAGGCCGACCAAGTGATCAACCTTGCCCGCCAATGCGGCTTCGGTGAGCACCTTGGTGGTCTCTTGGAAGCTGGCGGCCGAGATGAAGCTCGAGCTTTGGACGGACGCCTTGGTGATGCCCAGCAGCTGGGTGCTCGCCGTGGCTCGCTTCGGCTTGCTGCCTTTGGCGGGCTTGCCGCCTTGGGATTCCGCGTCGGCGTTGGCTTCGTCCAGTCGCTCCTTGGGAACGATGGA
This sequence comes from Planctomycetales bacterium, assembly GCA_020426845.1. Taxonomy (GTDB): domain Bacteria; phylum Planctomycetota; class Planctomycetia; order Pirellulales; family Pirellulaceae; genus JAGQPF01. Next base: position 15,604 of record JAGQPF010000057.1, on the reverse strand, counting down.
GCCTTCGACCAGCGGCGTGTCGCCCGGATCGGTGATCTTTCGGCACATGCCCAATTCGTCATTAACACGACGGAATTCGAAGCGATCCATCTCGAGGCCCGGCAGCAGCGAGGTGTCGCCGGGGCTTTCGATGCGAACCTTGCGGAGCATGCGGGCGATGATGATCTCGATGTGCTTGTCGTTGATCTCCACTCGCTGGCTGCGGTACACCTGTTGAATTTCGTGCACCAAGTACTGCTGCACCGCCTCTTCACCGGAGACTCGCAGGATGTCGTGCGGGACCAACGGTCCCTCGACCAGCGCCTGGCCGGCCTTCACGATGTCGCCCGAGTGCACGTGGAAGCGTTTGCCGTGCGGCACCAAGTGCTCGCGCTCGATGCCGCTTTCGCTGCGGACGATGATGGTCCGCTTGCCGCGGCGCTTCTCGCCCAGAATCTCGACCGTGCCGTCGACCTCGGCGATGACCGCCGGGTCCTTCGGTTTGCGAGCTTCAAAAATCTCGGTGACACGAGGCAGGCCGCCCGTAATGTCCGACACGCCGGCCGATTCGCGAGGCGTCTTGGCGAGCACCGTGCCGCCCGAAACATGCTTGCCTTCCTCGACCTCGATATGAGCTCGCTCGGGCAGATAGTAGACGTCCAGCGGCTTGCCATCCTCGTCTTCGATGACCAGCTGCGGATGCAGATCGCCCTTGAGCTCGGAGATCAGCATGCGGGTGTGGCCGCTGACGTCCTTCTCGATACGCATCGTCTCGCCTTCGACGATCTCCTCGTAGCGAACGCGTCCGGAGACCTCGGCGAGAATCGGAATGCTGAACGGATCCCATTCGCAGATGAGCTGGCCTTCTTTGACCGAGCCATCCTCGGTGACACGCAGCATGGCGCCCATCGGCACCTTGAACTTCTCGAGCTCGCGACCGCGAGGGTCGAGAACCGAGACTTCGCCGTTTCGAGTCAGCACAATGTCGTTGCCGGCGTCGTTGCGCACGAATCGCATGCGAGTGAACTTGACCGTGCCGGACTTGGTCGCCTTCAGCTCGTTCTCTTCGACGTCCATGGTCGCCACGCCGCCGATGTGGAAGGTCCGCATCGTCAGCTGGGTGCCAGGCTCGCCGATGCTCTGAGCGGCGATGATGCCAACGGCCATGCCTTCCTCAACCATCGAGCCGGTGGAGAGGTCCATGCCGTAGCAGCGGCGGCAGATGCCCAGTGCGGCGTCGCAGGTCATCGGGCTGCGGACTTGAATCTTCTCCAGTCCCAGCTCCTCGATCTTGCGAGCGATCTCGCGAGTCACCAGCTCGCCCTCGCGGACGATCACCTCGTCGGTGACGGGGTTGACGATGTTTTGTCGGCTCACGCGGCCGGTGATGGCGTCGCGCAGGCTGACTTCCACCTGCTCGCCGCGGTAGATGACTCCCTTGGTGATGCCTTGGGTCGTGCCGCAGTCCTCCATCGTGATGACCACGTTCTGGGCGACGTCGGCCAACTTGCGGGTCAGGTATCCCGAGTCGGCCGTCTTCAGGGCGGTGTCGGCCAGGCCTTTGCGGGCGCCGTGGGTCGAGCTGAAGTACTCGAGCACCGACAGGCCTTCGCGGAAGTTCGCTTTGATCGGCGTTTCGATAATCTCGCCAGTCGGCTTGGCCATCAGGCCACGCATGCCGGCTAGCTGGCGAATCTGTTCGACACCGCCTCGGGCGCCCGAGTGCGCCATCAGATACACCGGATTGACGTATCCGTTGCCGCGATCATCGTGCTCCATCACGTTCATCATTTCGGTCGTGATCGCTTCGCGAGCGTGCGTCCAGATTTCGAGCACCTGGTTGTAACGCTCCTGATTGGTGATCACACCCTTGTCGAACAGCTTCTGGAACTTCATGACGTCCTTCTCGGCCTTGCCGATGATGGTCGTCTTCGAGTCCGGCGTGACCAGATCGTCGGTGGCGAACGAGAGGCCGCTGCGGGTGCTCTCGCGGAAGCCGAGCTGGTTCATGTCGTCCAGCAGGTCGATCGTGGCGCGCCGCCCCAGAGTCTGGTAGCAGTCGGAGATCACGCTGGCCAGGTCGCCGGAACGCAGCGTCTGGTTGTAGAAGTCCATTCCCTCGGGCAGCATCAAGTTGAACATGACGCGGCCGTAGGTGGTCTCCACCAATGCTCCGGGCTTGGTCACTTCGTTGTCGCCGGCATGGACCTTGCGATCCTGCGGCAGGCGAACCTTGACGCGGGCGTGCAGGTCGATCTTGCGGAGCGAGAAGGCGAGGTCGGCCTCCTCCATCGACGAGAACGTCATGCCTTCGCCGGTGCAGCCCGGCAGCGACAGCGTGATGTAGTAACAACCCATGACCGTGTCTTGCGACGGGCTCATGATCGGCCGGCCGTTGGACGGCGCGAAAATGTTGTTAGTGGACAACATCAACGTGTGCGCCTCGACCTGCGCCTCTATCGACAGCGGCAAGTGCACGGCCATCTGGTCGCCGTCGAAGTCGGCGTTGAAGCCCTTGCAGACCAGCGGATGCAAGTGGATCGCGTTGCCCTCGACCAGCGTCGGCTCAAACGCCTGAATGCCCATGCGGTGCAAGGTCGGAGCGCGATTCAGCAGCACGGGATGGTTGCGGATCACCTGCTCGAGGATATCCCAGACCTCCTCGTCCTTCCGCTCGAGCATCTTCTTTGCGCTCTTGATCGTGTCCGCGTGACCGAGCTCCTTCAGCTTGCGGATGATGAACGGCTGGTAGAGCTCAAGGGCGATCTTCTTGGGCAGGCCGCACTGATGCAGCTTGAGTCGCGGGCCAACGACGATCACCGAGCGGGCCGAGTAGTCGACTCGCTTGCCGAGCAGGTTCTCGCGGAAGCGGCCCTGCTTGCCCTTGATCATGTCGGTCAACGACTTGAGCGGGCGGTTGCTGCTGCCGAGCACCGGCTTCTTGCAGCGGTTGTTGTCGAAGAGCGCGTCGACGGACTGCTGGAGCATTCGCTTCTCGTTGCGAATGATCACTTCCGGAGCGTTCAGATCGACGAGCTTTCGCAGCCGGTTGTTCCGGTTGATGATCCGCCGATACAAGTCGTTCAAGTCGCTCGTGGCGAAGTTGCCTGAATCCAGCAGCACCAACGGGCGGAGGTCCGGCGGGATCACCGGGATGACGTCCAGCACCATCCACTCGGGCTTGTTGTCGCTGTCGCGAATCGACTCCACGATCTTCAGCCGGTTGGTGAGGTCCTTGCGCTTCTGCTTGCTGCCGGTCTCGGTCAGCTCAACGCGCAGCTTCTCGGACAGCGTCACCAGGTCGAGCTGGTTGAGCAGCTTGCGAACCGCCTCGGCGCCCATGTCGACTTCAAAGGCGCCCTCGCCGTATTGTTGGCGGGCGTCCAGATACTCCTCTTGCGTCAGCAACTGCTGACGCTCGAGATCGGTGTCCTTGGGGTCGACAACCACATAGTCCTGGAAGTAGATGACCTTCTCGAGGCTGGTGGTCTTCATGTCGAGCAGGTTGCCAAGCCGGCTGGGCATCGCCTTGAAGAACCAGATATGGACCACGGGCGCGGCGAGCTCGATGTGTCCCATGCGCTTGCGGCGGACGCGGGAATGCGTGACCTTGACGCCGCAGCGGTCGCAGATCATGCCCTTGTACTTCATGCCGCGGTACTTGCCGCAGGCGCACTCCCAGTCCTTTTCCGGTCCAAAGATTCGCTCACAGAACAAGCCGTCCTTTTCGGGGCGGTAAGTCCGGTAATTGATGGTCTCCGGCTTCTTGACCTCGCCGAAGGACCAGGCGCGAATGTCGTGAGGGCGGGCGAGGCTGATTTTGACGGAAGCGTAGTCGTTGATCCGGTCGTAGGTTTGTTCGCCGACGGTCATGCCCTGTTCCTTATTGAGTAAGCTCGTGACAGACGAGTTGGAAGGGTATCGTTCTAAGTCGTTCTCGGTCGTAGTGGCTCAGGCGGGACGACGTTCCGCCGGGCGCTGACGCGATCTCGAGCGTCGCGCCGGGGCGGGCAGTCGGCTCCCGTCACATGCGACGCTTCTCCAGCTGCATATTGAGAGCCAAGCCGCGGATCTCGTTGGTGAGAACGTCGAAGCTGGCGGGCGTGCCGGCCTCAAGCGTGTTCTCTCCTTTGACCATCGACTCGTAGATCTTGGTTCGCCCCTCCACGTCGTCGCTCTTGACGGTCAGCAGCTCTTGGAGAATGTAGGCGGCGCCGTAAGCCTCCAGCGCCCACACTTCCATTTCCCCGAAACGCTGCCCGCCGAAACGCGCCTTTCCGCCCAGAGGCTGCTGGGTGATCAGCGAGTAGGGGCCGGTGCTGCGAGCGTGCACCTTGTCGTCGACCAAGTGGTGCAGCTTCAGCATATAGATGTAGCCGACCGTGGTTTCCTGCTCGAGCGGCTCGCCGGTGCGGCCATCCATCAGCCGCACCTTGCCGTGGGAGGGCAGTCCCGCGTCGGCGAGGCACTGGTTGATCTCCGACTCGCTGGCGCCTTCGAACACCGGCGTGACCGCCTGGAACCCGAGCGCCGCGCCGGCCCATCCCAAGTGCGTCTCGAGAATCTGGCCGACGTTCATGCGGCTGGGCACGCCCAGCGGGTTGAGCATGATTTGAATCGGCGTGCCATCGGGCAGATACGGCATGTCCTCGACAGGCAGGATCTTGGCGATCACACCCTTGTTGCCGTGGCGGCCGGCCATCTTGTCGCCGACCGAGATGACTCGCTTGGTCGAGATGTAGACCTTGACCATCTGCAGCACGCCGCTGCGCAGCTCGTCGCCTCGCTTCATGCTGTTGAGCTTGCGGTCGCGGTCGTCAATGGCGAGCTCCACGGCCGGCCACAACTGCTTGTAGACCTTTTCGATCTCCGCGATCTTCTCCTCGCTCCGCATCCGTCCGGTCACCTGCTTGGTGCGGAACAGCGCCGCTCGCTCGGCGACCGGGGTGTCCTCCTGGTCGCGAACCCAAGGCGTGCCGTCCTCGTCGGTCAGCGGCTTGCCGTTGACTTGCTCCATGGCGCCGATCATCTCGGTGAACGCGGCGGCGATTCGGCGGTTGCCCTCGACCTCGGCGTCCTTGAGATCCTTCTCGTACGCCTTGCGCTCCCCGTCGGAGAGGCTGATCTTGCGCGAGAACTTCTGCGTGTCGATCACGATGCCTTCGATGCCCGAGGGGACGTCGAGCGAGTCGTTCTTCACGTCCTCACCCGCGCGACCGAAGATCGCGTGCAACAGTTTCTCTTCCGGCGTCAGCTCGGTCTTCGACTTCGGCGAGACCTTGCCGACGAGAATGTCGCCGGGCTTCACGTAGGTGCCGATCCGGACGATGCCGTTGTCGTCGAGGTTCGCCAGCGCCTTGTCGCTGACATTCGGAATGTCGCGAGTGAACTCCTCGCGGCCGAGCTTGGTGTCGCGAATCTCGACATCGAACTCCTCGATGTGAATCGAGGTGTAGACGTCGCGCTGCACCAGCTCCTCGCTGATGATGATCGCGTCCTCATAGTTGTAGCCGTCGAACGACATGAAGCCGACCAACACATTGCGGCCCAGCGCCAGCTCGCCCTGGAAGGTCGCGGCCCCGTCGGCGATGACTTGGCCCTTCTCGACCTTCTCGCCCATCGCCACCACCGGCTTCTGGTTCAGGCAGGTGCGCTCGTTGAGCCCCACGTACTTCTTGAGGTCGTAGACGTCGGCGCCGATCTCGATCCGCGTCGCGTCGCAATACGTGATCTTGCCGGCGCGCTTGGCCCGCACCACCATGCTCGAGTTGCGAGCGACCTCGAGCTCCATGCCGGTCGCGACGATCGGCGGCTCGGTGACCAGCAGCGGCACGGCTTGCCGCTGCATGTTCGATCCCATCAAGGCCCGGTTCGCGTCGTCGTGCTCGAGGAACGGAATCAAGCCGGCCGAGACGCCAACCATCTGGCTGGGGGCGACGTCCATGAAGTTGACGTCGTTCGGGTCCGCGATCTGGAAGTCCGCTCGGTAGCGGGCGATCAGGTTCGGCCCGGCTACCAGCTTCATGTCATCGACTTCCGAGTCCGCCGGAGCCACGGTCGCCTCCGATTCCTCGTCCGCTCGCAGCCACCGCACCTCGTCCGTCACCTTGCCTTTGGAGACAACGCGGTACGGCGTGACCAAGAAACCATAGTCATCGACGCCAGCGTACATCGCGAGGCTCGAGATAAGGCCGATGTTCGTGCCTTCCGGCGTCTCGATCGGGCAGATCCGGCCATAGTGCGAAATGTGCACATCGCGGACTTCGAAGCCGGCTCGCTTGCGGTTCAAGCCGCCCGGACCCAACGCCGACAAGCGTCGCTCGTGAGTCAGCTGGGACAGGGGGTTCGTCTGGTCGACAACCTGCGAGAGCTCGCCGCGGCCGAAGAAGTACTCGATCGCGGCCGAGATGCTCTTCTGGTTGATTAGCGTGCGGGGATTGAGGTCCTCGGCATCCTTGCTGTGATTCATCCGCTCCAGCACGGTGCGGCGCAGCTTGAGGAAGCCTTTGCGAAGCTCGTCACACGCCAATTCGTTGATCGTGCGGAGCCGACGATTGCCCAGGTGGTCGATGTCGTCAAACTCGGCGTCACCGCTAATCGACAACTCGATCAAGTACTTGATCGCCGCGATCAGGTCCTCCGGCCGCAGCGTCATCTCCTTCTCGGGAACGGCCAGGTTCAACTTGCGGTTGATGCGGAAGCGGCCGACGCGGCCCAGCCGGTAGCGGTTGGAGTCGTAGAATTTGTCGCGGAACAGCTCCCGCGCCTTCTCCAGCTGCGGCGGGTTGCCGGGACGCAGTCGAGTGTAGATGCGCAGCAACGCCTCTTCGTGGCTTGAGGTGTTGTCTTCGGCCAAGCTGTTGAAGATTAACTGCGACTTGGTCGCCGTCATGACCTCGCACTTCTTCACGCCCGACGAGCAGATCAACTCTGCGGCGTTTTTGGTGACGCGGTGACCAGCCTCGACGAGAATCTCGCCGGCGCGGTCGCTGGTCGACGGGTAGACGATATCGTCGACGGCGATCTTGCCCTCGACCTTCGAGACGCTGCGGCCGTCGACGATCTTGACCGTCTCCGTCTCGAAGAAGGTGCGGAGGATGTCCGCGTCCGTGCTGTATTTGGGATCCATCGCCCGCAGCAACGTGATCGCCGAGAACTTGCCGCTCTGATCGATGCGGACGCTAAAGGCGTCCTTCTTGGTCACGTTGATCTCGATCCAGCTGCCACGCTCGGGGATCACTCGGCAGCTGGGCAGCTTGCGGTCGGACGTGCCGTCCTGCTCCTCGACGAAGTCAATTCCCGGGCTGCGGTGCAGCTGGCTGACCACCACGCGCTCGGCGCCGTTGATGATGAACTCGCCGCCACCGAGCATGATCGGCAGGTCGCCGAGATACACTTCCTCCTCGACCGGCTCGTCGCGGATCAGTCGCAGCGTCACATGCAGCGGCTTGCCGTAGGTCAACCGCAGTTGCCGGCACTCCTCGGGCGTGTAGCGCGGCTTGCCCAATTCGTAGCGCAGGTACTCGAGCTTCAACTGGCCGGTGAAGCTCTCGATCGGGAAGATTTCCTTCAACACGCTTTCGAGGCCAACGTCCTTGCGATGATCCGAGTCGACGCCCTCTTGCAGGAACTCGGCATAACTCGACGTCTGGATCTGAGTCAGATCCGGGACGGCCTGAGCGAGATGCTCCTTGCCAAAACGCCGTCGTTCTTGGGGATTGAGACGTCGCTGAGCTGTGATGGCCATAAGCGCAGATGCTCCGCAGCGAAGAAAGTGAGGGAACAAGACGGTTGAGCGGCGCCAGTGAGGCGCACGCCGCAATGCAGATTGCCGAACGCCGAACGTGCGGGGAGGGACTGAGGAACGGCAACCCGCCGGCACCCCGTCAATCCAGAACCTCGGGGCCGGGAATGGTCGCGAATTTGTGGCTTCGCACGATCTCGCGACTCTCCTAACCCTGAAAGGAAGGTGTGACGGAGTGAAAGTGAGGACGGACGAGCGTCAAACACTTGACCGCACGCGAGCGGCAGAGGCGCTCGACGTGGGCGCGCACTATCCCCCGGGACAGTGCAAAGAGAAAAAACTCGCTTGAACCAGGGGCGTGAAATCAAGCGTTTGTCATTTCCGATCGGGCACAGGCCACGTGCGAAACGCCCCGCAGGCTTAAGGAGCCAAGGCGAGGAGTCGCCGCAAGTCTGCGCAGGTTCGGAAACTCCTGATGGGGTAGCGAACCGAATTCATTCGAATTCGACCAAGCCTTCGATGCGCATCGCCCTCCCCGGGTAAGGAGAGGAAGCCGAGCGCGCACCCGGAGTCTCAGTGAACCGGGGGCGGGCCCGAGCGAATGGCTCGAGCCACCAAAACTTGTCAGGCATGCGCCAAGTCAGTGGTTGCTCAGCCTCTATTGGAACGCATCGGGGGGGCCGAACTCAAGGGCAATCCCAAAATCAGCCACGATCCGGCGAAGCGGATTGCCACGACGCGTGCAAACGCTCGCCATCGTGGCAATCGGCAATCGGCCCCTAACGGGGGCTGCCGGACCGAGTTCACATCTAGGACTACTTCAGCTCGACCGAGCCGCCGGCGCCTTCGATTTCGGCCTTCATCTTGTCGGCCTCTTCCTTGGCAACGCCTTCCTTCAGCGTGGCGGGGCAGCCCTCGACCATCTTCTTGGCGTCCATCAACGAGGCGCCGGTGAGCTGGCGGACGACCTTGACGACGTCGAGCTTCTTGTCGCCGAAGCCGGTCAGCACGACGTCGAACTCGGTCTTCTCGTCCTCGGCGGGGCCGGCATCGTTGGTCGCGGGGCCCGCCACCACGACGGCGCCGCCCGCGGCGGGCTCGATGTTGTACTCATCCTTGAGGTAGTCGCTCAGCTCTTTGGCCTGCTTCAGGGTCAGTTCAGCAATTTGGTCACCCAGGACTTTAATGTCAGTCATGGCGGTTGGTCCCTTTCAAAAAATCGATTGCCGCTTGTGGTCGCCGACGAGCTCGCCGTTCGTCGAAAAAATTGGAAACTGAAACGTGATTGCTACTCGCCGTCCTTGGCCTTGGATTCGATCTGGCTGGCCAGTGCTCCCGCCGGACCGTTGATGGCGGCCACCAGCTTGCCGCCGACACCGCTGATCTGGCCCGAAAGGATCGACAGCTGCTCGGCACGGTTGGGCCACTTGCTAATTTCCTTAACGCGTGCGGGAGTCAGCTGCTCGCCATCCATGACTCCGCCGCAGGTCACAAACTCCTCATACTCTTTGCCATCGCTGAAGGCCGTGACCTCCTTGGCCAGCGAGACGAAGTCCTCGCAGCCCCAGCAGAGCGCGACGGCGCCATCGACATCCTTGAAGGCCGCCTCCAGCGGAGTGCCTTCAGTGGCGCGACGGGCCAGCGTGGTCTTGACCGCCAGCAGGTGGATGCCCTTCTCGCGAAGCTTGGCTCGCAAGGTGGTCGTGTCGTTGCTTTCCAGTCCGATCACATTGACGAGCAACGCGTCATTCACGCCCTCCAGTCGATTCTGGAGGTCCTGGGTGATCAGGTGCTTCAGGTATTTGCTCATGGCTTGACGCCTGTTTGCCAGTGTTGGATTGGCTCGTGAGTGCTCGCCCCGCGTTCACTTCACATTGCGGATTGGATCGCTCAAAAGCGTTGGTAGGTGAGGTTCCCAATCGGCGAATCGGGAGCTGTTGGAAGCTGTTTTCACTCGTTCGAGTTGCCGTGTCTGTTAGGCGGCGACCGGAACACCGGGGCTCATCGTCGTGCAGATGGAGACGCCCCGCAGGTAAGTGCCTTTGACGGCGTTGGGTTTCATGCCCAGGATGTGATCGATGAACGCCTGAATGTTCTCGACCAGCTTCTCGGGTTCAAAGCTCGCACGGCCAACCACGGCGTGCACGTTGCCGCTATTGTCGTTGCGGAACTCGACTTTGCCCGCCTTGTACTCGCCGACGACCTTGCCGACGTCCATGGTGACGCTGCCGGCTTTGGGGGACGGCATCAAGCCGCGCGGGCCAAGGACGCGCCCGAGCGGACCGACCACGCCCATCATGTCCGGGGTGGCGACGCAGGCGTCGAATTCGGTCCAACCGTCTTTGATCTTCTGGGCCAACTCCTCGGCGCCGACCTCGTCGGCTCCGGCAGCCCGAGCCTCTTCGGCCTTGTCGCCTTTGGCGAAGACGACGACGCGCTGGGTGCGGCCGATGCCGTGCGGGAGCACGATTGTGCCGCGGATCAGCTGGTCGGCCTGTTTGGGGTCAATCCCCAATCGCAGGTGAATCTCGACCGTCTCGTCAAACTTGAGGGTGGCGAAGGACTTGACGAGCGTCACGGCGTCGGCCAACGCGATCGGATCGTCCTTGACCTTTCCCGACAAGGCTCGATATCGCTTGGAATGCTTGGGCATCGTTAAACCTGAACTGAACAGTGGAATTCGTTGCGGAATTGCGGCGGACGCCGTTGACTGAATCGACCAGCCGGCGGCGGGTCGGCGGGGAGCGGCGGGTGGTTATCCGTCCACGACCTCCAGCCCCATGCTGCGCGCCGTTCCTTCAATCATCCGTCGAGCGTGCTCGAGGTCGCGCGCGTTCAGGTCGTTCATCTTCTGGGCGCAGATCTGGTCGATCTGCGTGCGGGTCACCTTGCCGACCTTGTCACGGTGAGGAACGCCGGAGCCTTTGGCGATGCCGGCGGCCTGCTTCAACAGCGAGGCGGCCGGCGGGCTCTTGGTCTCGAATTCGAAGGTGCGGTCCGAGAACACTCGGACCACGACCGGAATCGGCGTGCCGGCGTACTCTTTGGTGCGGTCGTTGAACTGCTGAACAAACTGGCCGAGGTTGATGCCATATTTGCCGAGCGATGTGCCGACCGGCGGAGCGGGTGTTGCCTGGCCGCCGGGGACCTGGAACTTGGCCTCGCCCATCACTTGTTTCGCCATGATCTGTCTCTCGAACTGCTGATGTTGTCGGCGTGCTGTGTAGTCGGCGTTCGGCGATGCACGCCGGCTGATTCAACACGCAACGCATCGGGGTTGAAAACAGCCGTTGCTGTTTCCGAAATGCGGAACGGGGGGGCCCGTCGGCTTACAAAGCCTCGATCTGCCAGTGCTCCAGCTCGACGGGGGTGGGGCGTCCAAACAGGACAATCTCCACAGTGACACGGCCGTGGGTCTCGTCGATCGACTCGACCGTGCCCTCGAAGTTTTGGAAGTTGCCGTCCTTGACCCGCACTTTGTCGCCCGATGCAAAGCGGATGACACTGCGAACTTCCTGGGGGGCCTCTCCGCCATCGGCGTCGGGCTTGCGGATCAGCCTTGCTACTTCGGCTGCATCCATCGGCGTCGGCTTGCCACCGGAGCTGGTGAAGTCGCCGATGCCGCTCGTCTCCCGCACCAGGAACCAGGACTCATCGGTGATGGCCATGTGAACCATGATGTAGCCGGGAAACAGCTTCTTCTTGACAATTCGTTTCTTGCCCGCCTTGGTGAACTCCGCGACATCCTCGGTCGGAACGACGATGTCCTGGAAGTACTCCTCCATGCCGTGCATCTTGACCCGGCGATCCAGCGAATCACGGATCGAGGTCTCGCGATTGACCTGGACCTTGAGGATGTACCACTGGTAGTCGAGGTCCTCGCGGTGCTCTTCCTCGATGTTCAGCTCGAGTGGCTCGACATCCTCGCTGAGGTCCTCGTCCTCGAAGTCCTCCCACTCCTCCTCGGCCTGCTCGAGGCCATCGTCGACCGGCTCCTCGGCCGGCTCCGGTTCCTCGGCCTGCTCCGGCTCGCCATCGCCAACCTCGGCATCGCCAACCTCGGCGCTGTCCGCGTCCTGAACCGCGCCGCCGGTAACCTCGTCCTGCGCCGGCTCGGTCGAGCCCGCCTCAGGGTTGCTGGCCACTTCCGGCTCTTGGTTTTCTGGATCGTGATTCACAACGCACCTGTTGCCGCCAAGGGCACGGGGACAAACGATTGAACGAACGTCGCATGGGTGGCGACGATTGTTGGGACCGGTGGACCGGGCTAGCCGACGATCCCCAGCACCGAAAAGACGGCCTGCCAGAGGAAGTCGTATAACCACAGCACCAGCGCGAGCAGGAAGATGACGAAGATCACCACCATCGAGCTGCGAACCAGTTCGGCCCACGTGGGCCAGGAGACCTTCTTCATCTCCGCTTCCACGGCGATGAGGAAGTCGGCAAATCGCGGCAGGTTGACGAGTCGGTAGGCGATCCACAATCCGGCGATCAGGCCCGCCAACGGCAAGCCGATGTAAATCGCCGAGGAGTTCTGCATCGTTTCAAGCGTCAAGTGCAGCTTGTAGCACGCCAGGGCGATAATGACCGCCAACGAGCCCCAAGTCGTCTGGCGCGTGACGCGCCCCTGACGGCCCTTGTAGACACCGACTTGAAACAACTGCGCAAACACCGAGGGGGCGCCCGCAGTGGCTGTCTTTTGTTTGGACATGGACCTTTCCACTGGCCTGAACCAACGAGCGGCATCCCAGCCGCTCTTACCACAACACAAGTCAACACAACACAAGTCAACCGAGCCTGCCGGCGTCGCTGCCAGTTGGCTCACCGACTCCTCGCCGATGTTTGCCGAAGTTGCCGACGTTGCCGAGCGAAAATGGCAGGGGCGGCGGGAATCGAACTCGCAACCTCTGGTTTTGGAAACCAGCGCTCTGCCAATTGAGCTACACCCCTGCAAGGCTCGTCACATCGGCCGGGTTGTCAGCGACCGACGATCCACGACTACTCGAGGATCTTCGTCACGACGCCCGATCCAACGGTGCGTCCGCCTTCGCGAATCGCGAAGCGAACGCCGTCGTCCATCGCGATCGGCTTGTGCAGCTCGATGCTCAGTCGGACGTTGTCGCCCGGCATGCACATCTCGGCCTCGACCAGATTGGCGGTTCCGGTGACGTCCGTCGTGCGGAAGTAGAACTGCGGGCGATAGCCGCTGAAGAACGGCGTATGACGTCCGCCCTCTTCCTTCGACAAGCAGTACACCTCGGCCTCGAACTTCGTGTGCGGGGTGATCGAGCCGGGCTTGGCCAGCACCTGGCCACGCTCGATCTCTTCACGCTTCACACCACGCAGCAGGCAGCCGACGTTGTCGCCCGCCATGCCCTTGTCGAGGATCTTGCGGAACATCTCGACGCCGGTGCAGATCGTTTTGCGAGGCTCGGCCGTCAAGCCGATGATCGCCACCTCGTCGCCGGTGTGAACGACACCGCGCTCGATACGGCCCGTCGCCACGGTACCGCGGCCTTCGATCGAGAACACGTCTTCGATCGCCATCAGGAAGGGGCGATCCTCGTCGCGGTCGGGCTCGGGGATGTAGGCGTCGACTGCGTCCAGCAACTTGTCGATGCAAGCCCGCGCGTCGGGGTCGCTGGGGTTCTGGTAAGCCGGCAAGGCCGAGCCCTGGATGACCGGAATCTCGTCGCCGGGGAAGCCATAGCGATCCAGCAATTCGCGGATCTCGAGCTCCACCAGCTCCAGCAGCTCCGGATCGTCGACCAGGTCGATCTTGTTCATGAACACGACGATCGCCGGCACGTCCACCTGGCGAGCCAACAGCACGTGCTCCTTGGTCTGCGGCATCGGGCCGTCCGCCGCCGAGACCACCAGAATCGCGCCGTCCATCTGGGCGGCGCCGGTGATCATGTTCTTGATAAAGTCGGCGTGGCCGGGGCAGTCAATGTGAGCGTAGTGACGCTTCTCGGTCTCGTACTCCACGTGTGCCACGGCGATCGTGACGGTCTTGGTCGCGTCGCGGACCGTGCCGCCCTTGGCGATCTCGGAATACTCCTTGAATTGCGCCAACCCCTTCGCCGCCTGGCAAGCCAAGAGCGCTCCGGTCAGCGTGGTCTTTCCATGGTCGATGTGACCGATCGTGCCCACATTGACGTGCGGCTTTGTCCGTTCGAAAGTCTCCTTGGCCATTGCTCTCTACACCTGTGCAAATACTTGTGTGACCTGTGATGGAAAATCAGTTCAAAACCTAGAGTCGACCATCGCCGCAGTACGCTTCGCCAGCCGATTCAACGATCGACGATCGATGAACCAGCAACAACGAAACAACGACAACATCGAGCCGTTACCTTGGTTGGCAGCTCGCCACGCCGGCGAAGGCTCCATCAACATACCCGGCAAGGAACGTCCGTTGTCTTGCCGGGCCTGTCTCTGCCGAAAGCTGCTGATGGGACTCGGACCCATGACCTCGTCCTTACCAAGGACGCGCTCTACCAACTGAGCTACAGCAGCGGGAAAACGTGTTGCCGGTCGCGATCTGCCTGACTCTGCCTAATTCCGCCTAACTCCGCCTCAACCTATAAAACCTCAAACTGCCAAGAGCGGGTGAAGGGAATCGAACCCTCGTCTTCAGCTTGGAAGGCTGTGGCTCTACCATTGAGCTACACCCGCAGCAATCTCGCGAACACTCGCCAACTTGCAACGGCTCTTCGCCGCACGCCCGACGCCCGAAACGCCTCCCAACTCTCCGCTCGCCTTGTTGTTCGTCTCGCTTGCCTGACTCGTCCGACTTGACTTGTTCGATCCCGACCCGACTTGTCGGACTTGATCTATTGATTTGTTGAGTGGGGGGTGCAGGATTCGAACCTGCGAAGGCATTGCCATCAGATTTACAGTCTGACCCCTTTGGCCGCTCGGGAAACCCCCCGCTATGTCGTCACGCCGTCACATGGATGGCGACTTTGCTCTACCTCGTGAAGCGTGTTGTCTCGTCTTTTCTGCTATTTAACTGCACTTAGGAGCCAGCGGAGGGACTCGAACCCACAACCTGCTGATTACAAATCAGCTGCTCTGCCAATTGAGCCACGCTGGCTTGGGGGCCGCGAGGGCCATTCTCGACTCTCTCTGCCGGTTCACTCATTTGCTCCGATCGAATTCAACCGCTGGTCGAACGACTTCGACCACTTACGGACGACTTCAACCGCTCGTCGCGGCGGCTTCAAAAGCCGTAACAAGCGTCGCTGAAGCGGTTTGTCTCGATCAGATTGCGAATTTGGTGATTATCAAAACCGGCTAATATACCCAACCCACGAGGGTGTGCAACCCGAAATGAAGCGATTTGCGAAGAATCGCTTCCGGGAAGCTGCTTCCGTCGTGGGCTCGATCCCATCCCGTCAACTCCAGGGCAAATCCTCGCAGTTTCCCTCTCGGCAGATCGGTTTGGTGTGGCGATCAATGATATCAATTCCCACAGGCGGCGCGGATGCCACGTCCGCCGATATTTGTCGGAATCTTGCCGGGTCCCGGGGCGGTGAGCCAATCTTCACGGAGGTGTCCGAGTCGAGTGAGGTTCGCAGGGTGTTGTCGACGGACTGGAAGTCCGTCGTACGACACTTCCAGTCCGTCGACAACACCCTGCTACGACGGACTTCCCGTCAACAAACACCCCCGTAGGACGGACTTCCAGTCCGTCAGCAACGTCCTCTACGACCAGAAGGCTCTCGACGGACTTGGAAGTCCGTCGTGCGTAGGGCATGCGGCAAGAAATTGAACTCGCCCGCCACAAACGTGACGGGCGAGTGCCTGGTGGGAGGGCATGCGGCCCTCTGTGTGGGGGTTACTCGATCTCGAGCTCCAATTCGAGGTGCTCTTCCTCGG
>JAGQPF010000549.1 GCA_020426845.1 Planctomycetales bacterium | reverse complement strand
GTTGTTGCAGGGCAGGCCGCTCCATGTTGGCCCCCGTGAAACCACCATCGTCGTAGCGGGTCTCGATGAGCTCCCAGCCTTCATGGACCTGGCTCTTGATGTAGGCCTCGCCCGCTTCGCGCTGGGCATCCAGTGAGTTGAACTCCTGCTCGAGTCCTTCTTCGGTCGACTTGCGAGTGTAGACGGCGCACCGCACGAAGCGCCGTTGGTTGTTCTCCGGCTGCTTCTGTTGTCGGCGAGTCATTGTGCTGCCTCCTTTTTGTTGCGCAGGCCGAAGAAGTGAAACCCGTTCCAGTGTTTGCCAGTCACGTGCTTGGCGATCGCCGAAAGTGAACGAAAGAGTTCGCCCTCGTACTCAAACCCGTTCTCGCGTGCGATCACGCGAATGACCTGCCCCTTGTAGATCCGTTCGATGGCCATGCCCAAGAGCAAGGGCGAGCCGTCTGTGAACGAAGCGGGCAGCGCCCGCACCGTCCGCCGAACGTCGTGTGACTTGGGCTTGGGTGGCATGAGACGCAGGTCTGCGTCGTTAGCGAGTTCCCGCGCACGCTGCAGTGCTCGCTCCGAGAGACCGCCGTAGGCATTGGCCTGCATTCGCCAAGCGATTCGTTTGATGAGCCATTGTTTGTGGCGGCCGTTGGTCGGTTCACCGAAGACCTCGAGCCACTTCTCTTGCAACTGACCGACCTTCATGCGACGTAGCGCCGCCAATTCCTTTTCGATGTTCAGCATGTCGTGCTCCGTGATTGGCAACATCGCGGCCAAGCCCGAACGTGAGCTAACCGCGTGACACACTGAGCCTCGATTCGCCTCGGACCTCAAGGCATGTGGGAGAGAGTTCCCGAGAGTTTTCCAGAACCGGTGCCGAGTCTTCCCACCGGCGGTGAAGTTGGGCCAAACGCGTTAACCCAGCGGCCAGGATCTCGGCCAGTTCGCGTAGGTTCGCGGCGTCGGCGTAGTTCGTTTCGAGTTCGCTCACGGGGGCCTTTCGTGGGTAGCGCGGAACGGTGTCGCCAAACTGGTTAACTACTCCGCGCACCGCGAAAGCGCCGGCGCTTTGCGGCGAGAATCCAGCGACTTGCGCGCCGGCCAAAACCCGCGAAAAACCACGAAAAACATTTCTCTCCAAAAACTCGACCTTGGGTATTGAACCGACTTTGAGGGCCGCTATCATCGGGCGTGTTCGGTATACATCTGAACAGTCAAGTCAATCCGGTGCCGGGATATTCGGGCTCCGGGGAATTCTGCGGCTAACCCCGATCTAACGCCGCCTTCGATCAACCCAGGTTGATTGGATGACCGCACGCCATTCCTGGCGTCTTGTGCGGATCAGCTCTGCGAGCGACTCCCACATGCGGTTCTCCCGTTCCCTATTTCACGCCGCGCTCTCATGCGCGTCGGCCAGCGTGTGGGTGGTCCTGTCCCGACCTGTTCCCACGCTTGGCCGACACCATGATCGCAAGGAAAGTCGCGCGGCTCAGATTGCAGGAGAAGGCTCGTGAGATTCGGTCCCTTCGTTCGAACCCAGCGAATCGAGCGTGGCATCACTTTGCGTGATTTCGCGCGACGACTGTCCGTCAGCCCCACGTATGTCTCGCAGGTGGAGCGTGAGAATTTCTCACCGCCCGCCGAGCCTTGCGTGCGGCGCATCGCCCGAATTCTTGAGGTCGATGAGGACGAGTTACTTGCGCTGGCTGGACGTGTCGCGGATGACCTGCCGGAGATTATTCGATCTCAGCCACGCGTCATGGCGGCGTTCCTACGGACGGCACATGGGCTCTCGAGCCAAGACCTGCAGCAACTAGTTGTTCAGGCCCAGTCCCTTAAGAACCGACATCGAGACCCATCATGATTCGTGTTCCCTATCGCAGCGTTCGTCACATTGAACTTCTCGCCTCGCGACTCCTCGAGGAGTACTGCCATGCCCAAGAACCGGTGCTCGAACCGCCCGTTCCCGTGGAAGAGATTCTGGAGCGTCACTTGAGATTGGCTCTAAGCCTCGAGTCACTCGAGCGACTGATGCCGGGGCATCAAGTTCTTGGTGCTCTAGATGTTTCGAAGCGTGAAGTGCTTGTGGATACCAGCCTCGATCCCGAGGAGTTCCCTGACAGGGAGGGGCGGTATCGATTCACACTCGCCCACGAGATTGGTCATTGGCGTATGCACCGGAGCCTT